>NZ_LHCD01000015.1:0-228082 GCF_001262595.1 Methylobacterium sp. ARG-1 | reverse complement strand
CCGCCACTGAGGCGAGGCGGTCCCGGTGCGGCGCCCCGCGCGCGCCGCACCGGGACCGGACGCATTCCTGAGACGAAAGGGGCGTGGCCCCACCCGCAAACCGCCCGGTTCACCCCCGTGCGGGCGGCTGCGTCGTTTGCCCCACCGGTCGGGAGCGCGGTTGCGCGGTTTCGGACTGCCGGCGCGTCAAGCGTCGGAGCCGTGGCGCGCCGCGTTTGCGGGGCAGGGGCGGGCGTCGTGTTAACGCTGTACCCAGAAACGGACGCGCCCTGACGGCATTCGGCAGCCCCGAATGGCGAGGCCGGTAGTTCGACTATGTATCTATCGGCGACACGTTGCACAACGATCGGGCAGTGTTGCAGCATCGATTTTGCAAAACCAAATATCGGGCCGCCAAAAACGCTGCATTTTATGCGAATTGAGCAGGATGTGTGCCGGGGCTTGATATTTCAGCGCCTGCGCGGCATGGGAAATCCGCGGTCCGGCGGAACTTTTGCGACGGATTGTGCGATCTGTTCGTGGATCGCGTGTGCGGCGCCCGTGACATAGGGCTTCGGAGCCCCATTTCGGGGATGTTGTTTTAGCGGCGTGCGCTGAACAACCTTGGGCCAGGTGACGCGATGTTACTCGCTGCAGTGCTATTTGTGGCCGGCGTGCTGATCGGCTGGTCCTATACCATGTTGGTCATGATCGCGACCTCGATCCTCATCATGGTCGGGGCACTGATCCTGTTCGCCTTCGGCCCGGGGCTCGACCTGCTCCACGTGCTGATCGTGCTGGGCTATCTCACCGCTCACCAGGCCGGCTACCTGCTCGGCGCCTATTGCAGCGGTCATTACGAAGACAAGCGGAACGGGCCGTCGCCGCTACCATAGCCAGATCGGACGTTCCGCCAGGTTATAGATCAGAGCCCAGAGCACGATCGTCGTAACATTGGCGGCAAGGACCAGTGACAACGGCGGCTTGCTGCCGCTCTTTCGACGGAACTGTGTCAGAACGTCGTTCACGTTAGATATCCTGTCTTGCCATAAAGCGTGTCGAAGACGGCCGAATGCGGCTTTTGGTTCCGTCAAAACTGATTTTTGATCGGCAACAAGCGGTTGTCGCAATACAACTTATATGTCTGGATCTCGCACTTGCGCGTGCCGCCCGTACCACTAGACGGGTGGTGATGATAGTCTCTTCGCTGCCGTGTCGCGCGGGAAGATCAGTCTTTCGCGGTATATTGCTTTGCGGCCACGCAGGGCGTCCGGTGGTCGCAGGATAGCCAGTACCGCGCCCGGCCAGGTCCATGCGTGATCAAGCGCACCTGCGACAACAGCCTGGGCGATCGGCGCCGCTGACAGGCGCGCGCGATACCAACTCGGCCCGTTCGGGCCGCGTGACGCTGCTGCTTGCGTGGCCAGCCGCGATCCGGCGGCGCGGTGCGATCCAGGAGCCGGCGTTGACCCCCCAAACGCAGAACACCCGGACCGCGCGCGGCCCGGGTGTCGTCATGCGGTCGGCGTGGCGGCGCTCAGGTATCGGCGAAGATATCGCGATCCTTGGTCTCGGGCACGAACAGCAACCCGATGATCACCGTCGCGACCGCGATCACGATCGGGTACCAGAGCCCGTAATAGATGTCCCCGGTCTGGGCCACCATGGCGAAGGCGGTGGCCGGCAGAAGGCCGCCGAACCAGCCGTTGCCGATATGGTAGGGCAGGGACATCGAGGTGTAGCGGATCCGGGTCGGGAACAGCTCCACCAGCATGGCGGCGATCGGGCCGTAGACCATCGTGACGAACACCACGAGGATGAACAGCAGGCCGATCACCTGGGCGACCTGCGGCCGGAAGATGTCGAACGGGTTCGCCATCTTGACGATGTCAGCATCGCCGGCCTTCGGGTAGCCCGCCGCCTGGAGCGCGGCGGTCACAGCCTTGTTGGCCTCGGGGGCGCCGCCCTGCGGATAGGCGATCTCCGTGTCGTTGACCCGGATCGTGGTGGGCTGGCCGGGCGCACCGGGCGCGGTGTCGTACTTCACCGAGGATTTCGACAGGAAGTCGCGAGCGAGGTCGCAGGGCGCCGTGAACACCCTTGTGCCGACCGGGTTGAACAACGTCCCGCAGGCGGCCGGATCGGCCGTGACCGTGACCTTCACGCGCTCGATCGCGGCTTCGAGCTTCGGGTTGGCGGTGGCGGTGATGCCCTTGAAGATCGGGAAGAAGGTCGCCGCCGCGATGGCGCAGCCCGCCAGGATGATGACCTTGCGGCCGATCTTGTCGGACAGCCAGCCGAACACCACGAAGAAGCCGGTGCCGAGGAGCAGCGACCACGCGATCAGCAGGTTGGCCGTGTAGCCGTCGACCTTCAGGATCGATTGCAGGAAGAACAGCGCGTAGAACTGGCCCGTATACCAAACCACGCCCTGGCCAGCGACGAGGCCGAACAGGGCGATCACCGCGAACTTGGCGTTCTTCCACTGCCCGAACGCCTCGGTGAGCGGCGCCTTCGAGGTCTTCCCCTCATCCTTCATCTTCTGGAAGGCCGGCGATTCCGAGAGCTGGAGGCGGATCCAGACGGAAATGCCGAGGAGCAGGACGGAGACCAGGAACGGGATCCGCCAGCCCCAATCGGCGAACGCCGCTTCGCCGGTGAAGGTCCGGGTCGCCAGGATGACCAGCAGCGACAGGAACAGGCCGAGCGTCGCCGTGGTCTGGATCCAGCTCGTGTAGAAGCCGCGCCGGCCGTTGGGGGCGTGCTCCGCCACGTAGGTCGCCGCGCCGCCATACTCGCCGCCGAGCGCCAGGCCCTGGGCCAGCCGCAGGACGATCAGGATGATCGGCGCCGCGATGCCGATCGTGGCGGCGTTGGGCAGGATGCCGACGATGAAGGTCGACAGGCCCATGATCAGGATCGTGACCAGGAAGGTGTATTTCCGTCCGACCAGGTCGCCGACGCGGCCGAACACCAGGGCGCCGAACGGCCGAACGATGAAGCCCGCCGCGAAGGCCAGCAGCGCGAAGATGTCCCGGGTCGCCGGCGGATAGGCCGAGAAGAACTGGGCGCCGATGATCGCCGCCAGAGAGCCGTAGAGATAGAAATCGTACCACTCGAAGACGGTGCCCAGCGAAGAGGCGAAGATCACCCGCTTCTCCGCCGAACTCATCGGTCTCGCGGCATCCCCCGCCCGCGGGATCGCAGTTGCCCCAGCCATGACCCGGTACCTCCCAGACGACGCGTGCGGCCGATGGCGTCGGCCGCAGAGAGTGGACTGCGCGCCCTGCACGAGGCGCAGATCACGTATGCGTGACGGTAAGGAACCTGTTGGTCAATCCGCAATGTGGCGGTGGCAGCCGTCATCAACATGGCGGCTTGCCGACAATAGCGGCTGGCCTGAACGACAAAGGGCGCGGCTCGCGCCGCGCCCCCGGTTCCCGTCGATGAGCCTCAGGCTCAGTGGGCGTGCGCGCCCACCGCGCCGATGCCGGTCTCGGAGCGCACGAACTGCGCCTCGAAGGCGGCGCGCTCGCGCTGGGCCTTGCGGGACTTGTCGAGGCTCGACACGGCCCAGATCGTCACGAAAGCCAGCGGCATCGAGAACAGAGCCGGGTTGTCGTAGGGGAAGATCGGCGCGGGGTTGCCGAACGTCACCACCCAGACGGCCTTGGACAGCACCACCATCCCGACCGCCGAGATCAGCCCGACGAGGCCGCCCGCGAGCGCCCCCCAGGTGGTCGTGCCGCGCCACAGGATCGACATGGCGAGCACCGGGAAGTTGCAGCTCGCCGCCACCGCGAAGGCCAGACCGACCATGAAGGCGACGTTCTGGTTCTCGAAGACGTAGCCGAGATAGATCGCCACGATGCCGATCACCACGGCCGAGATCTTCGACAGGTTGACCTCGTGCTTCTCGGTGGTGCGCCCACGGGCGATCACCTGGGCGTAGAGGTCGTGGCTGACCGCGGAGGCGCCGGCGAGGGTCAGGCCCGCCACCACCGCCAGGATGGTCGCGAAGGCCACCGCCGAGATGAAGCCCAGGAAGTACGGGCCGCCGACCGCGTTGGCGAGGTTGACGGCGACCATGTTGGTGCCGCCGATCATGTCCTTCAGCTTGTCGAAGGTGCCGGCCGCGCCGAGCTTGAAGTAGCTCGGATCCGACATCAGCAGGGCGATGCCGCCGAAGCCGATGATGAACGTCAGGATGTAGAAGTAGCCGATCAGGCCGGTGGCGTAGAACACCGACTTGCGCGCGGCCTGGGCGTCCGAGACCGTGAAGAACCGCATCAGGATATGCGGCAGGCCGGCGGTGCCGAACATCAGGCCGACGCCGAGCGAGATCGCCTCGATCGGGTTCGAGACCAGGCCGCCGGGCGCCATGATGGCGTCGCCCTTCGGGTGGACCTGAACCGAGCTGGCAAACAGCGCTTCGGGGTTGAAGCCGTATTTCAGCAGCACGGCGCCGGCCATGAAGGACGCGCCGCCGAGCAGCAGGCAGGCCTTGATCACCTGCACCCAGGTGGTCGCCTTCATACCGCCGAAGGCGACGTAGACGATCATCAGCACGCCGACGCTGATCACCGCGTAGAGGTAGGGCAGGCCGAACAGCAGCTGGATCAGCTTACCGGCGCCGACCATCTGGGCGATCAGGTAGAACGCCACCACAACCAGGGTGCCCACCGCTGAGATGATGCGGATCGCGGTCTGGTCGAGGCGGAAGCTCGCCACGTCGGCGAAGGTGAACTTGCCGAGGTTGCGCAGGCGTTCGGCGATCAGGAACAGCACGATCGGCCAGCCGACCAGGAAGCCGGTGGAGTAGATCAGCCCGTCGAAGCCCGAGGTGTAGACCAGGCCCGATATGCCGAGGAACGAAGCGGCCGACATGTAGTCGCCGGCGATCGCCAGGGCGTTGGTGCCGGCCGAGATGCCGCCGCCGGCGGCGTAGAAGTCGGCCGCCGACTTGGTGCCCTTGGCGGCCTTGTAGGTGATGCCCAGCGTCAGGACGACGAAGAACAGGAACATGCCGATGGCCGGCCAGTTCGTGGCCGCCTGGCTCACGGCGCCGAGATCGGGGCCGGCCGCATAGGCCGCGCAGGCCGTGATCGTGGCCAGCGTCAGGCCGAGGAGAATCCGGTTCATCGGCCGACGCTCCGCTTCAGGGCATCGCTCAGCGCGTCGAAGCGCGTGTTGGCCCGGGCCACGTAGATGCCGGTGAGGGCGAAGGCGAACAGGATCACGAACACGCCCATGAACAGCCCGAGCGAGGCGGTGCCGCCGCCGACCTTCACGGCCATGAGCGACTTGTCGAAGGCGATCAGGCCAATGAAGCCGAAATAGACGACCAGCATCAGGATCGTCAGGATCCAGCCGAACCGGGTGCGCTCGGCGACGAGCTGCTTGAATTCCGGGGTCCGGACGATCCGGTCGATCTGCGGATCGACCGCCGCAGCGGCGTTGCGGGATGGTGGGGGCGCCGTGCCCCCGCGAAGGCCGAGTGTCGAGCCGCTCATGGCGTTGTCCTCCCGCGAAGGCGCTTCGGCCTTCCGGTTCCTCTTGAGACCAAGATTCGTAGTTCTTGTTGGGGACGGGCGCCGGATCGGCACCCGTCTCGTCCGCGTCACGCGCCGTCGCGGCACGCCGCGATCAGGGCCGGTTCTGCCGGTTCTCGATGAGATCCTCGACGACCGCCGGCTCGGCGAGCGTCGAGGTGTCGCCGAGCGCGCCGAAATCGTCCTCGGCGATCTTGCGCAGGATCCGGCGCATGATCTTGCCGGAGCGCGTCTTCGGCAGGCCGGGGGCGAACTGGATCAGGTCCGGCGAGGCGATCGGGCCGATATCCTTGCGGACCCAGACCACCAGCTCCTTGCGCAGGGCGTCGTCGCCTTCCTCGCCGTCGTTGAGGGTGACGTAGGCGTAGATGCCCTGGCCCTTGACCGCGTGCGGGTAGCCCACGACCGCGGCCTCGGCCACCTTCGGGTGCGCGACGAGGGAGGATTCGACCTCCGCGGTGCCCATCCGGTGGCCCGAGACGTTGATCACGTCGTCGACCCGGCCGGTGATCCAGTAATAGCCGTCCGAGTCCCGCCGGGCGCCGTCGCCGGTGAAGTACTTGCCCGGATAGGTCGAGAAGTAGGTCTGCTCGAACCGCTCGTGGTCACCGTAGACGGTGCGCATCTGGCCGGGCCAGGAATCGGCGATGCAGAGGTTGCCCTCGCACGGGCCCTGCAGGACCTTGCCCTCGGCGTCCACCATCTCGGGCTTCACGCCAAAGAACGGCCGCGTCGCCGAGCCGGGCTTCAGGGCCGTGGCGCCCGGGAGCGGGGAGATCAGGATGCCGCCGGTCTCGGTCTGCCACCAGGTGTCGACGATCGGGCAGCGCTTGTCGCCGACGACGTTGTAGTACCACTCCCAGGCTTCCGGGTTGATCGGCTCGCCCACCGAGCCGAGCACCCGCAGCGAGGCCCGCGAGGTCTTCTTCACCGGTCCCTCGCCGCCGCCCATTAGAGAGCGGATCGCGGTCGGCGCGGTGTAGAAGATGTTGACCTTGTGCTTGTCGACCACCTCCCAGAACCGCGAGGTCGACGGGTAGGTCGGGATGCCCTCGAACATCAGCGTGATCGCGCCGTTGGCGAGCGGCCCGTACACGATGTAGCTGTGGCCCGTGACCCAGCCGACATCGGCCGTGCACCAGTACACGTCGCCCTCGCGATAATCGAAGACGTATTGGTGGGTCATCGCGGCGTAGACCAGGTAGCCGCCGGTCGTGTGCACCACGCCCTTCGGCTGGCCGGTCGAGCCCGAGGTGTAGAGGATGAACAGCGGGTGCTCCGCCTCTACCGGCTCGGCCGGGCAATGGTCGGTCACCTGCTCGGCGGCCTCGTCGTAATAGACGTCGCGGCCCGGCTCCATCTCGACGGTGCCGCCGGTGCGGCGCACGACGATTACGTGCTCGACCAAATCGGTGCCGATGCGCTTGATCGCCGCGTCGACATTGGCCTTCAGCGGCACCTTGCGGCCGCCGCGCAGGCCCTCGTCGGCGGTGATCACCACCTTGGAGGTGCAGCCCAGGATGCGCGAGGCCAGTGAATCCGGCGAGAAGCCGCCGAACACGATGGCGTGGATCGCGCCGAGCCGCGCGCAGGCCAGCATCGCGTAGGCGGCCTCGGGAATCATCGGCATGTAGAGGGTGACGCGGTCGCCCTTGCCGACGCCGCGGTTGCGCAAAACGTTAGCCATCCGGCAGACCTGCGCGTGCAGCTCCCGGTAGGTGATGTGCTTGGACTCGTCCGGGTTGTCGCCTTCCCAGATGATCGCGGTCTGGTCGCCACGAGTCTCGAGGTGCCGGTCGATGCAATTGTAGGCGACGTTGGTCTTGCCGTCCTCGAACCACTTGATCGAGACCCGGCCGGGCTCGAAGCTCGTGTTCTTGACCTTGGTGAACGGCGTCATCCAGTCGATGCGCTTGCCGTGCTCACCCCAGAAAGCGTCGGGATTCGAGACCGACGCCTCGTATAGTGCGCGATACTGGGCGTCGTCGACGTGAGCACCCTCACGCCACGCAGCCTGCACTTCGACGACCTTGCCTTCCATGGCATTCCATCCCTGTTTGGTGCCCGATCGTATCGCGGCGTGGGCCGCGCAGCCAGGACTTCCAAAGTAACGTAGCCTACATCTTGCGGGGACGATATCGTCGCCGGCCCGCCTGAGCCGGATCCGAAGACCCGGAATTCAATTGGGCGCAATGTAAGGCTTGATTGAAGCCCGTCCGGTGCTCTGTCAAGCCGAGCTTGGCGGCCTGAACGTCAGCCGCGAGCTGGTGTTTCGAAGTCTTGCCCGCCCGTACGATCCCTGCCGCGCGCTCAGCCGTTGGCGGCGCGGCGCGTCGGCATGATGATCTCTACCAGGGTGCCGTCCTCTGGGCGCGCCGACAGCTGGAGCCGCCCGCCATTGGCCTCCACCAGCGCGCGGGGCAGGGCAAGGCCGTCCTCGACCTCATCCGACGGCTCGGCCGCCGGCTGCGCCGTCCCGGCGCCGGTATCCCGCACGCGCAGCGCGACGCCCTCGCTCTCGGTCGAGCCGGTCGAGACGATGACCTGGCCGCCGGCCGCCGAGCGCCGGATCGCGTGCTCAATGACCAGGCTCGCGGCGCGGCTGACCGAGCGCTCGTCAGCCTCAAGGTCGGCGAGATCGGTGGAGAAGCTGGTGCGCACCACGATCCGGCCGCGGGCGGCCTCGGCCTGAAGCCGGGCAACGCAACTCGCCACCACGTCGTTGAGCGCGATCGGGCGCGGGTCGAGTCGCAGGGCGCCGGCCTCCACGGTGGCGAGGTCGAGGAGTTCGCTGACGCGCTCCAGCATCAGCCCGCCCGACGTCTTGATCTGGGTGAGGCACCCGCGATAGCGCGCGTCGCCCAGGGGGCCGAACGGCTCCCGCAGCATCGCGTCGGCGAGCTCGATCATCCCGGTAAGCGGCCCGCGGAAGGCCCGGTCCAGGCGTGCCAGCGCCGCGTCGAGGCCGGCACCGGAGGCCGGATGCGGCGGCTCGGCGGCCGGCGCGATTTCGGCCTGCGCGGCGCTCAGCACGGCGACGCGCCGCCCGTCCTCCCGGGCCGGCGAGACGCCGATCGTCAGCGCCCGGCCGCCCACCGAGACCGGGGAGGGGGCCTTGGCCGCTCCGCGCAGGGCATCGGCCACCGCGAGCACGCTCTGCCGGTCGAACAGGGCGACGAGGCTGGCGCCGACGATCTCCCGGGGATCGCAGCCGAACAGCTCGGCGGCCGCCCGGTTCAGCGCCACGATCCGCCCGGCGGCGTCGAGGGTCAGGACCCCGGCCTCCAGGGCGTCGAGGGCCGCTTCGGCCGCGGCCGTCCGCTCGGCCTGCGCTTCGCGGGCCAGGCGCTCGGCATCGAGCGCGCCGGCCGGATCCGCCTCGTCGAGGGGGCGCAGGACCAGGCAGGCCGCGGTCTGGCCTGCCCAGGTGCAGGCGCCGCCGAGGATTTCGACCGCACGGGCGCTGCCGTCGGCGGTCTCGATCACGGTGCGCCGCGCGGCCGGATCGGGCGCGTCCGGCTGGGGCACGCCCCGGAATAGCCGGTCGAGCCCGGCCTTGGTCAGGGTCGCGACATCGGTAAAGCCGGCCAGGTCGAGGAGCGCTCGATTCGCCGCCAGGATTGCGCCGTCGCGATGCACGAGCGTCGGCAGGGGCAGCCCGGCGAGGAGTTCGGCGTCCCGGGCGGCCGGGGCGTCGCGGGTCTCCGCGGCGCCGGGATTCGGGCCGGGGAACGGCATGACCGCGCCGCCCTCGCGCAGCACCGGTGTCTCGGCGGAAGCCTCGTCGCCGGCGTAGCGGGCGCCGAGCGCCCGGGCGATCTCCCGGAAGGCGGCGTGCTCGTCGGTCGACAGCGACGGCTGCTCGACGATGGCTGACGGCGGCGCCGCGGCGGCAGGCGCCGGGGCTGCCGTGAGAGGCGCCTCGGCCGGCAGTGACAGTTCGACCGGTTCCGGCTCGATGTTGGAAGCCGCCGGCGCCGGCGCCGGCTCCACCCAGACGGGGGCAGGCACCCCGGTCGGGGGGGGCGGCTGCGGCTCGGACGGCTCTGAGGCCGTCGGCTCGGGCTCGGTCGGCACCAGCTCGATCGCGGCCGGTACCCGTGCGGCCGGCACGCTGCGCACCAGCCCGAACCCGCCGAATCCGGAGAAGGCCGCGTCCCCGCGCCCCAGGGGAGCGCCGGACAATTCCACCTGGAACGGGCCATTGCCAAGATCCAGGCAGGCCGGCTCACCCCGGAAGGTGATGCGGTCGCGCAAGGCCGCGAACATCCCGTTGGCGCCGGTGATCCGGCCGGTTTCGGCCAACTCCTGCCAGCGCTGGCCGACGAGGGTGGCGAGCCCCTCGGATCCGGTGAGCGTCGTCAGCGCGCCGGAGGCATCGCTGCGCCACAGGAAGCGGTCGCCGGTGTTCAGGGCGGCCATCGCGGCGGGCGCGGCTACCGGTACGGGCGCGCGCGTCGGCCCTTCGGCCTCGGGCGCCGCCGGGGTGGGCTGCCGAGGGCGCGGCAAGCGCACCGGCGCCGTCGGGATCACCAGGACGACCGGATGGCCGTCGTCGCGTGTTCCGCCGACCACCTGGCAGATCGTCGGCGGGGCGATCCGGCGGCCGTCGAGGGCGAGCCGGGCGAGACGGGGGGCGCCATCCCGGGGATTCGACCCGGCGACTTGCCGGGCCAGAATCGTCCTGTCGGCGCTCGCCAGGGCCGCGCCCAGGGCCTGCCCCGCCGGGGAGGCGAGCAGGATCCGCCCGTCCGCGGGATCGATCACGAGATAGACCGCCTCCGACTCGGCCAGGGCGGCCGCGAGGCTGGGCAGACGTGCCCAGGCCGCGAATGCGGCGGCCAGCCCGGCCTCATCTGCTCCGGCGGTCGATGTCAGTGTCGTCTGCACAGCCCGCGACCTCGAACCCACGCCTGATCCCTCGTCCTCCGGCCCGCTTTGCCCGAGAAACACGCGCAACCGTACCCCTATTGTAAAGCCACCTGCGTTGCGACGCTGGACTCTTGCGCCCACCGTCACACGTTTACGTCATGTCAACCTTAATGAAGGCGGCGCGGGTGGCATATGGCGGCGAATCAGATATTGTGCGGTGCACAAGGCGCCATCAACAGCCGAATATGTGAGGAGACGACGATGAGCACCCCCCCGAACTACGAAGTTCCGACCGAGATGCGTGACTTCGCCGAGAAGAGCGTCGAGCAGGCCCGGAAGGCGTTCGACAGCTTCATCGGCGCCGCCCGCCGCACCGCCGACACCGTCCAGGGTTCGGCCGAGGTCGCCCGCACCAACGCGCAGGACGTCTCCTCCCGCGGATTCGAGTATGCCGAGCAGAACGTGAACGCCGCGTTCGACCTCGCGCAGAAGCTCGTCCGGTCGCGCGACATGCAGGAGGCCATGCAGCACCAGGCCGAGTTCGTGCGCAGCCAGTTCGCCGCCATCCAGGCGCAGGCGAAGGAGTTCAGCGGCATCGCCCAGAGCGCGATGCAGCAGGGCGCCGAGCGCGCGAAGACGGCCATGCAGCAGAGCGCCGAGGAGGCCCGCAAGGCCATGGAGCAGGGCCAGGATGCTGCCCGGCAGTCCGCCCAGAACGCTCAGGACGCGGCCGACCGCTCGACGCACTGACGCCTCGGCACAGCCGACCCTACCAGCGGCCCGCTTCCGGTTTCCGGGGGCGGGCCGTCTCGTTTTCGCCGGTATTGCCGTCGAAGTCGCAAGCGCCGGGTGACGAGCCCGCGTCGCGCGAAAGGATCAGGAATGCGCCTCCACGTACAGGGCCGATCCGGGCTGCGGGCCCCGTTCCGACTGACCCTCGCCACTCTTGTGCTCGCGGCCACGCTTCCGGGCTCGGCGGCGCTCGCGCAGTATGGCGGTGGTTACGGCGGCCCGCCCCCGGGCTACGACGACCCGGCCGACGAGGGCGGCTATCGCCCGGTGCCGCGCCGGCGCGAGCGCCAGCCCGTCGGCTACAATTGCGATGCCATCCAGCAGGGCCTGACCGGGCCGAAGCCGTTCGCCTGCCCGCTGCCGGGCCCGCGCCCGCTCGGCGTGCGCTGCTTCTGCGATCTCCCGATCGCCTCGTTTAGCCCACCCCAGACGGCCGTCGGCCGCGTGGTGCCCTGACGGGCGCGGGGTTTCGGCGGCCGGTTTGTCGCTTGGTGCCTGTGGCGCCGCACGTCTTCCGACGACGCGCCCCTCTCCCGCACGGGAGCGGCGCGTCGCGGCCTGCATACCCCAACATGCGGACATCATTGTGGGATTGGGAAACAGTCCTCCGGCCGCCACAAAAGATCGTCGCCGGCAGAATCATAAGCCGGCTTCCTTATAGTCCCCACGCATATCCCACCTTGCGTAATCCGAAGCCCGCCACTTACAATTTGGGCAAGGGAAGCGTCGCCGCAATCGGGTGACGACGGGACGGCGCGGGCCGCACGGCACCGCACCGCAGGGAGAGAGACGCGTGACACTCGCTCGGTACGGCGCGGCCTTGGCGCTGCTCTGCGGATTCGGCCTCCTGTCGCCCGCCCGGGCCGCCGAATGCGCCAATCGCGGCCAGCTCGACGACGCCTATTGCGACGCGAACCAGGACCTCGTCGCCGACACCCCGGCGAAGACCCGCGACCCGAGCGTCATCGTGTTCGCCTATACGCCGGTCGAGGATCCGGCCGTCTATGAGAACGCGTTCAAGCCGTTCACCGCGCACCTCGCGCAATGCACCGGCAAGCGCGTCGTCTACTATCCGGTCCAGTCGAACTCCGCCGAGATCGAGGCGATGCGTTCGGGGCGGCTCACGGTGGCGGGCTTCTCGACCGGTCCGCTGGGCTTTGCCGTGAACATGGCCGGGGCGGTGCCGTTCGCCGCCAAGGGCACCGAGAAGGGGCCCGAAGGCTACAACCTGATCGTCGTCGTGAAGGCGAGCAGCCCGTACAAGACCCTGGCCGACCTCAAGGGCAAGCGCGTCGCCCACACCGCGCCGTCGTCGAATTCCGGAAACCTGGCCCCGAAGGCGCTGTTTCCCGAGCAGGGCCTGAAACCCGGTGAGGATTACAAGGTCGTCTACTCAGGCGGCCACGACAAGTCGGCGCTCGGCGTCGGCACCGGCGATTACGACGCCGCCCCGGTAGCCTCCGACGTGTTCAACCGCATGGTCGCCCGCGGCACGATTAAGGGCGACGACTACCGGATCATCTACACAAGCGAGAAATTCCCGAGCTCGGGCTTCGCCTACGCGCACGATCTCAAGCCGGAACTCGCTGAGAAGCTGAAGCAGTGCTTCTACGACTTCCGCTTCCCGCCCGACATGGTGAAGGATTTCGAGGGCGACGACCGGTTCGCGCCGATCACCTACCTCAAGGACTGGGCGATCGTGCGCAAGGTCGCGGAGGATTCGGGCACGCCCTACAACAAGGCCGCCTACGAGCGCGAGGCGGCCCGGGAGGCCGAGGCCGCGCGCAAGAAGGCCGAAGGCCAAGCCAAGCCGTGACGCGAGCCGTGACCGCGTCCGCCGCGCTGCGCGCGCCCGGCACCGAGGCACGGGCGGAGGATCCGCGCGCCCTGGTGATCCGCGGCCTCGTCAAGGAATACCGGGCTGGCCAGCCGGTCCTGCGAGGCATCGACCTCGTGGTGCCGGGCACCGGCCTCACCGCGATCATCGGGCCGTCCGGCACCGGCAAGAGCACGCTGATCCGGTGCATCAACCGGCTGGTCCAGCCCACCGCCGGCGAGATCCTGTTCCGCGGCGAGGACCTCGCCAAGCTCTCTGGCCGGCCTCTGCGCCGGGCACGCCGGCGGATCGGCATGGTGTTTCAGGAATACAACCTGGTTGAGCGGCTCTCCGTGATGGAGAACCTGCTCTGTGGGCGCCTCGGCTACGTGCCGGTCTGGCGGGCCTGGCTGCGCCGGTTCCCCGAGGCCGATATCCAGCGCGCCTTCGACCTGCTCGACGCGGTCGGGCTCTCGGGCTTCGCCACGCGCCGGGCCGATGCCCTGTCGGGCGGCCAGCGCCAACGGGTCGGCATCGCCCGGGCGATCATGCAGGAGCCGGAGATCGTGCTGGCGGACGAGCCGACCTCATCCCTCGATCCGAAGAGCTCGGTGGAGATCATGGAGATCCTGTCGCGGCTCGCAGCCGAGCGCGGGGTGCCGGTGGTTGTCAACATCCACAACGTGGCGCTGGCCCAGCGCTTCGCGACGCGGATCGTCGGCATGTCCGGGGGGCACGTGGTCTATGACGGACCGCCCGACCAGCTGAGCGAGCGCGACCTGCGCGGCATCTACGGCGGCGAGAATTGGCTCGAATGAGCGCCGTCCCCCAACCGGCCGACCGTAGCGCGGCCGCCCGCATCGCCTTCCGCCCCAACTGGACCGCCCGGGCCGGCTGGCTGCTGCTCGCGCTCTACGCGGTCTACGCCGCGAGCCAGCTCGGCTTCGCGCCCGAGCGCTTCGCCACCGGGCTCAGCCACGGCCGCCAGTTCCTGGCCCGGATGTTTCCACCGAACTTCTCCCGGTGGGAGCTGATCCAGTCCGGCATCGTCGAGAGCGTGCAGATCGCCGTGATCGCCACGGTGATCGGGATCGTGATCGCCCTGCCGATCGGCTTCCTGGCCGCCCGGAACCTGATGCCGGCCTGGGTGACCTGGCCGACCCGGGCGCTGATCGCCTTGTGCCGGTCCTTCCACCCGATCATCGTGGCGATCCTGTTCGTCAAGGCGATCGGCTTCGGGGCTTTGGCCGGCGTGATGGCGCTGATCGTCGCCTCGGTGGGGTTCATCGCCAAGCTGTTCGCCGAGGCGATCGAGGAGATCTCGCTGAAGCAGGTCGAGGCGGTGCGGGCAACCGGCGCCGGCTTCCTGTCGACGCTGATCATGGGCGTGCAGCCGCAGGTGCTGCCGCGCTTCATCGGCTTCGCCACCTACCAGCTCGATTCCAACCTGCGGAACTCGACCATGGTCGGGATCGTCGGCGGCGGCGGCATCGGGGCGACTCTGTTCACCGCCTATCAGCGCTTCGATTACGACGTCGTGCTGGCGATCCTGATCGTCATCGTCGCGCTGATCATGGTGGCCGAGATCGTCTCGGGCTGGGCCCGGAAAGTGTTCCAGTGAGCGCCGGACTTGCCCTCGCGACCCCGCCGCGTCGCTGGCAGCGCTTCTCGCCCTGGAAGCGCCTGGCGCGCCTCGCCTTCACCCTGTTCGCTGTGGCCGCCTTCGTGGCGAGCCTGCGCACGATCGAGGTGATCCCGGAATTCCTCTACGACGCCCCCGACCAGATGGCCGACCTGTTCGGCCGGATGTGGCCGATGGATGCCGGCTATATCGGGCCGACCCTGCGCGCGCTGGTGGAGACCCTGCATATCGCGACGCTCGGAACGCTGATCGCCATCGCGATCGCGGTGCCGATCGGGCTGCTCGCCGCCCGCAACGTCACCCCCAGCCTGCCCCTGAACCTGTTCGCCAAGTTCGTGTTCGTGACCTCCCGGTCTGTGAATTCCCTGGTCTGGGCGCTGCTGTTCGTGGCGGTGTTCGGCCCGGGCCCGCTCGCCGGCACCCTGGCGATCGCCCTGCGCTCGGTTGGCTTCACCGGCAAGCTCCTGGCCGAGGCACTCGAGGAATCGAACCGCGGCTCGATCGAGGCGCTGCAGGCCGCCGGCGCCGGGCGGCGCGCGACGCTGCTGCTCGGCTACTGGCCGCAGGTGAAGCCGGCCTTCTGGTCGATCGCGCTGTTCCGCTGGGACATCAACATCCGGGAATCCGCCGTGCTGGGCCTTGTCGGGGCCGGCGGCATCGGTGTCGCGCTCGATACCGCCCTGAACCTCCTCTACTGGGATCAGGTCGCCGTCGTGCTGGCCGCGATCTTCGCGGTGGTCATCCTGGCCGAGATCGTCGTCACCACGGTGCGCGCGAAGGTCCTGTAGGACCGCGCCGTCCCTCTCCATCGATCCCGCAACTCGCAACGCGCGCCCGAAGATGGGGCGCGAGCTGGCGGCTGCCTGCGACGGCGCCCGGCTTTTAATCCGCTCCGGTGCGTGCGTGCCGGCACGTCACGGCGGGACAAGACTTCCCATCTTCGTCTCAAGCAAGAGGAAACGGGTCCGAACGATCGGACCGTACTTGTAAGAGCGTGAGTATAAACATGAAGACCCGTATCGCCGCTGTCGTCACCGCGCTTGTCCTTGGCGTTGCCCCGATCTCGTCTGCCATGGCCGCCAACGGCGCCCGCTGGACCGGTTTCGCGCCCTACGACGTCGAGGCCACCCATTCCCTCGGGCTCGGTGTCCACGACAACCCCTACTACGAGGGCTGCCCGATGAGCTCGGCGGCCGAGGGCAACGCCAATCAGCAGACGCGCCCCGTGAAGCAGTACGGCCAGACCGCGGGCGGAAACCGCTGCTGATCGCTCCCTCGAACGCCCGGCTAATCAAGCGGCGCAGGCGTTCCGATCGGTTGCGGGCGCATATCCTTAGCCGTGTGGAGGGCCGCCCCCTCTCCCGAGCGGGAGAGCGGGCAGGTCGAGGCTTGTAAGAGCGAGGGCACCGCGCCGCGCGACAACCGGACATCGCACCCCATGCCCTGAGGAGACGCCACGCCATGACATGCACGACCCTGAAGCGAGCCGGACTGATCCTCGGCCTGATCGCGTCGCCGGCGTGCCTGAATGCGGCGCAGGCCGACCCCTATACGGGCACGGGCGGCGGTCCAGAGACGACGGTGAACGCGCCTTATCGGTCCTCGGTGGGCCAGACGGTCCCGCCGGGACGCGCGGCCGCACCGCTGCATGATCCGCACGAGCGGACGAAGCGGCAGAAGGATCTCGATCCCGTCCTCGGCAGCATCTGCGACGCCTGCTGAACCGGCCGCAGAGCTACCCTGACGTCTGATCAACACCAACGGGATTGGTCATTTGGATTGTTCGTACGACGCCTGTGTTCTGAGCCAGGTCCGCTGCCATCTCGGTGAGGGACCGAGCTACGATCCGCGCACGGACACGGCGTGGTGGGTCGATATCCTGGAAGCGCGCCTGTTCGAGAAGCCGGTCGCCGGATCCCGCAAGGCGCTGGTCCACGTCCTGCCGTTCCAGGTCAGCGACGTGGCCGCGATGGACGGCTTCCACCAGTTGCTGGCGGCCGAGGACGGCCTCTATGTCCGAGCGATCCGCGATGGCGACATCCGGGTGCTGTGCCCGCTCGAGGAGGAGCTGAAGGGCAATCGCTCCAACGACGGCCGCGTCCATCCGAGCGGGGCCCTCTGGATCGGCACCATGGACCGGGACGCTGCCAAGGGGCACGGCTCGATCTACCACGTCGCCGGCACCCGGGTGCGGCGCCTGTTCGGCGGCCTGACCGTCCCGAACGGGATCAGCTTCTCCCCGGACGGCGCCACCGGCTACTTCGTCGACACCGACGAGGGCGTGCTGCGCCGCGTCCCGCTCGATCCGAAGACCGGCCTGCCGAATGGCCCGCCCGCGACCCATTTCGACCATCGCGGCGGCGAGGGCGGCATCGACGGCGCTGCGGTGGACGCCGAGGGTCTGATCTGGACCGCCCGGTTCGGCGCCGCCTGCCTCGACGCCTACAATCCCGACGGCGAGCGGGTCCGCACCGTACCGGTCCCGGTACGGCAGCCGACCTGCCCGACCTTTGCGGGCCGCGATCTCGACCGGCTGCTGGTCACCTCCGCCTACGAGGGCATGGATGCGGCCGCGCGCGCCGCCGATCCCGAGCACGGGCGGACCTTCCTGGTCGATGTCGGCGCCCGCGGCCTTCTGGAGCCGGCCTTCCGGCTCGGCGCCTGAACACAGGAGAATCGATGTCAGATCCGGGCGAGCGCCCCTACCAGCCGATCGAGGCCTACGCCCTCATCGGCAATTGCGAGGGCTGTGCCCTGGTGGCCCGGGACGGGGCGATCGACTGGGCCTGTCTCGAACGCTTCGATGCCGAACCGACCTTCTCGCGGCTGCTCGATCGGCGGCGCGGCGGCCACTTCACCATCCGCCCGGCGGGCCGATACGAGACGACGCGGCAATATCTGAGCCGCAGCAACATCCTGGAGACCACCTTCACCACCCAGGACGGCTTCGTCACCCTGCACGATTTCATGGTCGGGCCGGAGGGCGGGCCGAACCGGCCGCGCCTGGTGCGGCGGGTCAGCGGGGTCTCCGGCCAGGTCACGATGGTGGTCGCGTACCGGCCGCTCGCGGGCTTCGCCGAGCGCTTCGCCCCGCCGGCGATCGACGGTGGCCGGGTCGTGACGCCGGGATGCCCGGGCCTCCTTGCCGACGTCGCCCTGGCCCCGGACGGGGACGGCGCGTCCGTCCGCTTTACCCTGGCGTCCGGCCAGGAGCGCAGCTTCAGCCTCTACACCGACACGCTGCCGAAGGCGCCGCCGGACACCCGCACCCTGATGGAGCGGACCCGCAAGGCTTGGGTGCTGTGGACGCAGGATGCGGCCTATACTGGACCGCTCGCCGACGAGCTGATCCGCTCGGCCCTGGTCCTGAAGGCGCTGACCTACGCGCCGACCGGGGCGATCGTCGCGGCCGCCACGACCTCGCTGCCGGAGGAGATCGGCGGCATCCGCAACTGGGATTACAGGTTCTGCTGGATCCGTGACGCCTGCCTGTCCTTCTACGTCCTGAAGAAGTTCGGGATGCTGCGCGAGGCCGAGGCGTTCTTCGGCTTCGTGACCGACCTGTGCGAGCGGGCCGAGGGCCGGCTGCGGCCGCTCTACAGCGTCGCGGGGGAGGGCGACCTCACTGAGACCACCATCGCGCATTTCGAGGGCTGGCGCGGCAGCGCGCCGGTGCGGGCCGGCAACGAGGCCGCCGAGCAGCACCAGGCCGACGCCTACGGGCAGGTGCTCGACCTGCTCTATCTCTACACCCGGCTCGGCGGCACGCTGCCGGAGGCGATGCAGGGCCACGGCGCCCGGCTCGCCGACATCTCGGCGGCGCATTGGCACAAGCCGGATGCCGGCCTGTGGGAGCCGCGCAAGCCGGAGCAGCGCTACCTGCACGCCGCGATCATGAACTGGGTCGCGCTCGACCGGGCGATCCGCCTGTTCGGCCCCCGGAACACTTGGTGTCGTGAGCGCGACCGGATCGTGGCTTGCGTCAATCTCGAGGGCATCCACCGGGACGGCTACTACCCGCAATATCTCGGCGGCGACGACGTGGACGCCGCGCTGCTGATGGCCCCGATGGTCGGCTTCCCCGTGGACGAGGCCGCCTTCGCCCGCACCGTGGATGTCGTGATCGAGCGCCTCGGCCGCGGCCACCTCGTCTACCGCTACCGGAACGACGACGGCCTGCCCGGCCACGAGGGCACGTTCCTGCTCTGCGCCTTCTGGCTGGTGGATGCCCTGCTCTGGCTCGGTCGCGAGGAGGAGGCGCGGACTCGCTTCAACGCCCTGCGCGCCCTGCAGAACGATGTCGGGCTCTACGCCGAAGAGGCGGCCGAGGACGGCACCTTCGTGGGCAATTTCCCGCAAGCCTTCAGCCATCTCGGCTTCATCCACAGCGCCCTGATGCTCGACCTGTTCCAGCATGGCGGCCGCGCCGCAGTGCAGGGCACCTACGCCGATTGCTCCCTGCGCGAGACGGCGCTGCGCCGGGTCCCGGAATTCGCTGCCGCCGACTGACCGCTTCCCCCTTCCATCCCCCAGCCCGGAGTTCCCATGTCCGTATCGAGCCGCCAGGAAGCCCGCCTGCTCAGCGCCGACGAGGCCGACCTCGTCGCCCGCTCCCATCACCCGAGGTTGCGCGAGGCCGATGATACCGGCCTGGCCGAGCTGATCGCCCGGCTCCGCGAGCGCCGGGACCGCGCCCGGGACGTCTCCCGTCGTCAGCGCCGGGAGCTGCGCGGCAAGGCGGCCCCCTCCGGCGTGCGCCCGGCCACCGACAATACCGGCACCCACCAGAAGGCGGCCCTGATCGCGGCCGCGGTGAAGCGCGCCAGCAAGGAGAGCGAGCGGCGCCGGAACGCGCAGGCCCGCGGAAGCCTGGTTGCGATGTCGCGCAGGGCCTTGGCGCTGAAACAGGCGGCCGGCGACCGCACCGCCAGGCGCCCGGCCTCGCGCACCGCCAATGCCGGGATGAACCCGGTGCCGAACGAGAACCTCGCCCCGTCCGGCGCGCTCGACAGCCAGGGCCAGGAGGTCGCGATGCGGCGAGGCGGCGGGCCGCGGTAGGCGCAGTCCGACGCCGAGGCTCTATGGGCTTTCACGCCGATGATGGAGTCCCGTGGAGACGGAGGGCTTCATGCCCGACGCTGCCCACCAGCCTGATCCTCTGACGATCGCCGACTACGACCGGTTCGTGGAGGCGCAGCACGACGACCGCGAATGGGAACTCGTGGAGGGTGAGCTCGTGATGATGAGCAATCCGACCGAGAACCATGAGCAGATCGCCGGAAACGTCGGCGCGCCGCTCAAACTCGCGATGGATGCCGCCGGATGCCGGAGCTATCAGGGCGGCATGCGTGTCCAGCGTTCAAGCGACAGCCGGGGCAAGGACAAGACAAAACCCGATATTGTCGTCCGCTGCGGTCCGCGGCAGAACCAGACTGACCTGGCCGATCCGCTCGTCGTGGTCGAAGTGCTGTCGCCCTCGACAATGGACTATGACAGGGGCGGTAAGCTCAAGTTCTACAAGTCCCTGCCGACGCTGCGCTCCATCGATCTGATCTACCAGGACCAGATGCGCGTCGAACACTACGAGCGGACGGGCGAGGGGTGGCGCCTCGATGTTTTGACCGCGCCAGAAGATCTCCTGAGGTTCGACGCGGTCGATTTCGAGATCGACCTCGACCGGACCTATTTCGATGTTCCCGTGCGGAAACCGATCCTAGACGCCGACGGAGCACGCTGAGCCTCGCTCCATCCGTCATTCTCGACGGTTGGGGTCGAGGGATTGTGGTTGGCCGAGGTCGAGGTGCAACGACTTACCGTGATGCGGGCGTTCGTTCAGACAACACCGCGTTATTCCGGGGCCCCGCAGCGAAGCCCAGAATCCTTAGCCGCCGACACTGGAAAGCCTTGCCCCACCGGTGTCTCCGGTTTCCGGGCCCACCTCCGGTGCCCCGGAACGACGGGGTGATTGCTCCGGCGACGATGCGGCGCTGCCAGGTGCGCCACGACAAAGAAGCCGGCCGGTCAATTTCGTGACAGGCCGGCCTCTTGCTCGAAGGGCTTAGTGCGCCCGGATCATCTCACCCTCCACCTCAAGTTGAGGCAAATTCCGGAGATCCAGATTCCATGTCAGCTCAGTTCAGCACGACAACCTTGGCGCCGACCTTCACGCGCTCGTACAGATCGGTGACGTCGTCGTTGGTCATGCGGATGCAGCCCGAGGACACCGCCTGGCCGATCGTGTCCGGCTCGTTGGAGCCGTGGATGCGGTACTCGGTGCTGCCGATATACATGGCGCGGGCGCCGAGCGGGTTCTCGATGCCGCCGGCCATGTAGCGCGGCAGGTCGGGGCGGCGGGCGATCATGGCCTTCGGCGGCGTCCAGGACGGCCATTCGCGCTTGGCGGTGATTTTGTTGCTGCCGCTCCAGCTGAAACCCGGGCGGCCGACGCCGACGCCGTAGCGGATCGCCTCGCCGTTGCCGAGCACGAAGTACAGGCGGCGCTCGGCGGTGGAGACCACGATCGTGCCCGGCGCGTAGGGGCCGTTGAACGCCACGATCTCGCGCGGGATCGGCTGGACCTGCGCCTGCGGCGCGTCCTGCACGCCCTGGCCGTAACCCGGGGTGCCCTGATAGCCGTACTGGCCCGGATCCGAGTAATACTCCTCGGCGCCGTTCTCGCCGAACGGGTCGTAGGCGGGAGCTGCCAGCGCCGGCGCAGCGGCAAGAACAGTTGCGGCGAGGAGCGCCGCGAGCGCGGTGGCCGAGGTCTTCATGGTGAGCCTGCCTGTGCAATAACCTTTGCTATTACAAGCGTGAGCATAGGTTGGCAGTTCCACGCCGCGAAGAAGATTTTGGCTGGCGCTGGAATACGTAAGCGGGTTTGCGCGTGCCCGGCGCCGGACCCCCGGTGTTGCATCCGTCCGGCGCGAATGCTGGTAACCATCCTGCGCGATCCAATCCGCGCCGTCAGGCGACTTCGTCGGTATGGACATCGAAGCGCGCCAAGTGGGCGTAGCCGAAATTCGTCGAGATCGCGCAATCGGTGGCGTCGCGGCCGCGGGCCATGACGATGCGGCCGATCCGCTGGCGGTTGTGCCGGGCGTCGAACGTGTACCAGCGCGGGCCGTCCGGCCCCTCCAGGTAGACCTCGAACCAGGCCGAGAAATCCATCGGCGCCGGGTCCTTCGGCACGCCGATATCGCCGAGATAGCCGGTGGCGTAGCGCGCCGGGATATTCATGCACCGGCAGAACGCCACCGCGAGATGCGCGAAGTCCCGGCAGACGCCCTCGCGCTGCATGAAGCCGTCATGGGCGGTGCGGGTGGCGTCGGCGCGCTGGTAGTCGAACCGGATGCGCTCGTGCGTGTAAGCGACGATCGCCTGGACCCGCGCCCAGCCCTCCGGCGTGCCGCCGAACAGGGACCAAGCGGTCTGCGAGAGCTTGTCGGTGTCGCAGTAGCGGGAGCCCAGCAGGTAGACCATCACGTCGTCCGGCAGGTCCTGCACCGGGATCTGTCGGGCGTCGGGGGCGTAATCGTCGAGCAGGCCGGAATCCTGGATCGTGAAATCGGCCGAGATCGTCAGCAGGCCCGGCGGCGCGACGATGCGGTGGCAGACATTGTCGTACACGTCCCGGTACGCGTGCGCCGGGATCCACGGGTCGAAGTTGATGACCTGCGGGGTCAGCAGGTCGGCCATCCGCGACGGGTGGACGCTCAGCATCAGGATCATCGGCGTCGGCTGCGTCAGGCTGAAGGCGATGTCGTATCCGGTCCTGATCTTCATCGCGGCCACCTGTATCCTCTCGCCCCGGCGGGTCGCCCCGCAGCTCAGTCCGATTTTGGGGTCTCAACGCGCCACTATTGGCGGATGAGCCTCAATTCCGCGTGTTTTTGCCCGCTCGTCAGGCAATTCGACCACGTCGACGTCCACCCGCATGCCGAGGTCGTCGCTGGCCAGGCCGAAGAATGAGCCGTGCAGGGGCACCGCCTGGGCCGGATCCCGGGCCACCGCCACACGGATCAGGTCGCGGTTGCCGACGATCCCGTTGGTCGGGTCGAACTCGATCCAGCCGGCGCCCGGCAGGTAGACCTGCAGCCAGGCATGGGTCGAGCCGCCGCCGACATGGCGGGCCCGGTCGTTGCGCGGGTTGTACAAGTATCCGGATACGAACCGGGCGGCCATGCCGAGTGCCCGCACCGCCTCCATCATCAGCACCGCGAAGTCGCGGCATGAGCCGCGCTTGCTGCGCAGCGTCGTCAGCGGCTCCTGCACGCCCTTCTCGGAGCGGGCCAGATAGGTGAAGTTCGCCCGCACGCTGCGGGTCATGTCGGCCAGCAGGTCCTGGGTCGGGATCCGGCCCTCGCTGGGGATGAAGCTGCGCGCCCAGGCATCGACCTCGTGGCGTGGGTCGGGCCATTGCCGCTCGATCGACCGGGACAGGTCGGGCATGTCCTCGGCCCCGTAGCCGAACGGGTAATGCGTGGCGTGCGGCGCCAGCGGGAAGACCGGCGCGTGTTCGGGCGTGTGGTCGAGGGTGATGCCGCACGTGAAAGTGAGTGTCTCGGCCCGGACCCCGAAGGTCGCCACCGCGATGCAATTGCCGAACACGTCGAACATCCACCGCAAGGCGGCGGGCTCGGGCGTGATCTCCAGCGAGGCCTCGATCAGCCGCTGGTCGTAGCTGTCCCGGGGCCGGAACATGATCCGGTGCTCGCCGAAGGCGACCGGACGCCGGTACCGGTAGACCGTGCGGTGACGGACGGACAGGATCGGCAAACTCAGGGGCTCCGGGCTCGCGCCGATGTCCCGACCGTCAATGCAAGGGCCGGGCCCGACGCCGCGGCTGCGGCATCAGATGACGGGCGGTGCCGGATCGGTGGTCGCCCGTTCGGCCTCGACCAGCACGTCGAAGGGCCGCCAGGGCTTGGCGATGAACACGGCCTCGCTCGGCAGGTCCGGGCGGCGGATCCCGTGACCGGAGGTCACCACCAGCCGCGCCCGGGGCCACAGGGTCGCCACCGCCCGGGCGAGCTGGAGCCCGTCCATCTCGCCGGCGAGCCGGACATCGGCGAAGACCAGGGCCACGTCGCCGCCGCGCGCTTGCAGGACGGCGAGCGCTGCCTCGGCGCTGTCGCAGCCGACCACGTCGAGCTCGGTCTCCTCGAGCAGGGTTTCGGCCAGAGCGCGGATCTGCGGGTCGTCCTCGACCACCAGGGCGAGGCGCTGCGCGACGGCCTCGGTCGCCGCGGGCTGGGCCGGGTGCGGTGCGGCGGGCTCCGCCTCGCTCTGCCGGACCCGGCGCACCAGGGCGGCGAGATGCTCCGGCACGCCTTCGGACACGAGATCGTCGTAGATCGAGGCGAGCGTCTGCCCGATCTGGTCGAGCGGGATGCTCGGCGAGAGCGTTTCGGTGAGCGGCGTACCTGCGCTCGACAGAGGCTTTCTCAAGAACGTCCCCCGAAATCTCCGTATCAGGCCACGCGGACGCGGCGCTTGTGGACGAACGTCGGCAGGTCGTGGGGGGTTGCGCGCGGAGCCGCGAATTGGCGGCCCGCTCACTCAGGCGTTACTGCGTGGCGAAGCCGCTCTCGGCATCCGCGTAGGCCATGATGCCGGACACCGCCCGGACGTTCTGGTAGCGGGTGCCGCGGGTGCTCATCATCGCTTCGAACTTCTCGTGGACCTGGGCCACCGAGAGGCTCGCCGGCTTGCGGTGCCGGCCGCGGCCTACGAACCGCCCGGCCGCGAAGAAGATCGAGCGGTTGGCCCGGGCCGGGCCGGGCAGCAGCGCGGCCGCGGCGGCGGCCGGCTTGTTCACGACGTTGGCCAGGAACTCGCCGGCATCGTCCACGCCCAGGAAGTGGGCGAGGTAGACTTCGCCGAGGGTGAGGTCGCGGCCGATGCGCTGGGCGATGCGACCGGCATCGCGCTTCAGCATCTCGCCGGCCATCAGGGCCGAGAGATAGGGGTCGCGGCGCAGCTCGAGCACCCGGATGCGCTCGGCGGCGTCGGTGATCACCGGTCGGTCGTTGGCATCCGAGGAGACCAGGGCGGCCTCCTTCTCAAGCCCGTATTTCGGGCCGAAGTCGCGCACCACGCCGAGCCAGGTGCGCTCGATGAACTGGTAGAGGCCGGTGGCCGAGGAGGTCTTGGCCTGGACCGCGGTGACGAAGCTCGATTCCTTGTCGGCCACCGCCATCAGCAGGACCGGGTCGGTCTGGACCGCCTGGGCCGCCCGCACGATCGTCTGCACCAAGTGGCGCCGAATCTTCATCGGGCCGAATTCAAGGATGTCGTTCGGGTCGCCGCCGGCGCTCTCGGAGAGCAGGAAATCGTAGGAGACGCGGTCGACGCCGTTCGAGCCGACGGCGGTGTCGAGGTCGTGGACGGCCGCGAAGCTCGCCGAGGCGCGCAGCGGCGTACGCTCGACCTCTTCGCTCAGCGCCACAGTGTGAATCCGCGGGCGCGGCATCGGCAATTCGGTGGCGGCCTGTGCCGACGAGACCGCCTGGTTCAGCCCGACCTTGCCGAGATCGACCCCCGACCCGATCAGGGCGGCGCTGAGGCCGCCGGCGATCAGCGAGACGGTGAGCAGCGAGCGGGCCAGCGCCGGGACGCTCCCGTGAGCGCGGCCAACCATCGGCTGTGCGGTGATGGCATCGGCGCGGCCGGACCCGAACCGGCCCTGCTGACCCGTGACGCTCCTCGGCGATCCGACCGTGCGGCCCTGCATCGTGTACCCGATTCCTCACGCGCCCTTGATGGCGCCACGGACTCACCATCGCTTGACAGATGTGGCGACAACACGGCCGTGCTTGTGGCGACCGTGGGGCGGGCTGGGGAGATTTCGCGGCAGGCGTGTTGGCACTCCTGGCTGGATCGCCTTCTGCGAGCGTGCGCCGCGGATCCGGAGCGCGTCTCATCCAAGGCCTTGCAAGGCCTTGCCGCCCTTCGCGATTGCTACGCGATCGGGAACGGCTCTAAGAGGGCGCCATGCGGGCCCCGCCTGAAACGGGTGACGGTCCAGTCCCTTGAGCCCTGCTTAGAGTTCTGCCCCGATGAGCGGCGTCAACGAGATCCGGTCGACCTTCCTCGACTACTTCGCGCGTGCGGGACACGAGGCCGTGCCCTCCTCGAGCCTCGTTCCGAAGAACGATCCCACGCTGATGTTCACGAACGCCGGCATGGTGCAGTTCAAGAACGTCTTCACCGGTGTCGAGAAGCGCGCCTACGATCGGGCGACCACAGCGCAGAAATGCGTGCGCGCCGGCGGCAAGCACAACGACCTCGACAATGTCGGCTACACCGCGCGCCACCACACGTTCTTCGAGATGCTCGGCAACTTCTCGTTCGGCGACTACTTCAAGGACCGCGCGATCGAGCTGGCCTGGACGCTGATCACCAAGGAATTCGGCCTCAAGCCCGACCGGCTGCTCGTGACCGTCTATGCCGACGACGACGAGGCCGCGAACCTGTGGAAAAAGATCGCTGGCTTCTCCGATGACAAGATCATCCGGATCGGGACCTCCGACAACTTTTGGCAGATGGGCGATACCGGCCCCTGCGGCCCGTGCTCTGAGATCTTCATCGACCAGGGCCCGGCCCTCCAGGGCGGCCCGCCCGGTTCCCCGGACGAGGATGGCGACCGCTTCCTCGAGTTCTGGAACCTCGTGTTCATGCAATACGAGCAGCTGGAGCCCGGCGTGCGCAATCCGCTGCCCCGGCCCTCGATCGATACCGGCATGGGCCTGGAGCGCATGGCCGCGATTCTTCAGGGCGTCCATTCCAACTACGACACCGACCTGTTCAAGGCGCTGATCGACGCCGTGGCCCACGCCGTCTCGCGGGCGCCCGAGCCCGCCACCATGGCCTCCTACCGGGTGATCGCCGACCACCTGCGCGCCTCGTCTTTCCTGGTCGCCGACGGCGTGCTGCCGGGCAACGAGGGCCGCGGCTACGTGCTGCGCCGGATCATGCGCCGCGCCATGCGGCATGCCGAGATCCTCGGCGCCCGCGAGCCAACCATGTACCGCCTCGTCCCGACCCTGGTGCGCGAGATGGGCCAGGCCTACCCCGAGCTGATGCGCGCGGAGGCACTGATCGGCGAGACCTTGAAGCTGGAGGAGACCCGCTTCCGCCGCACCCTGGAGCGGGGCCTGTCGATCCTCGATTCGGAGAGCCGCGAGCTGAAATCCGGCGACAAGCTCTCGGGCGAGACCGCCTTCACCCTCTACGACACCTACGGCTTCCCCCTCGATCTCACCCAGGACGCCCTCAAGGCCCGGGGCATCGGGGTCGATACGGAGGCGTTCACGGCCGCGATGCAGCGTCAGAAGCAGGCGGCGCGCGAGGCCTGGAAGGGCTCCGGCGAGGCTGCCACCGAGACGGTCTGGTTCGGCATCCGCGAGCGCGTCGGCGCAACCGAGTTCCTGGGCTACGAGGCGGAGGCCGCCGAGGGCATCGTCACCGCGCTGCTGCGCGACGGCGCCGAGGTAAAGAGCCTGGAGGCCGGCCAGACCGGCCTCGTCCTGGTCAATCAGACGCCGTTCTACGCGGAATCCGGCGGCCAGGTCGGTGATACCGGCCTGATCCTGGGTGCCGGCCTGCGCGCCCGCGTCACCGACACCGAGAAGAAGCTCGGCGACCTGTTCGTCCACCATGTCAGCGTGGAGGAGGGGACGCTCAGCCTCGACCAGCCGGTGGAGCTGAAGGTCGACCATGCCCGCCGCAAGGCGATCCGGGCCAACCACTCGGCCACCCACCTCCTGCACGAAGCCCTGCGGCAGGTGCTGGGCGACCACGTCGCCCAGAAGGGCTCGCTGGTGAGCCCCGACCGGCTGCGCTTCGATATCAGCCACCCGAAGCCGATCGAGGCGGACGAGCTCGCCCGGGTCGAGGACATCGCCAACGCGGTGCTGCTCCAGAACGCCCCGGTGGTGACCAAGCTGATGGCCGTGGACGATGCCATCGCGTCCGGAGCCCGGGCTTTGTTCGGCGAGAAGTACGGCGACGAGGTCCGCGTCGTCTCCATGGGCCTGCCGGTCGATGTGGACGGCGCCGAGACCGATCGGGGTCGGCTGAAGAACTTCTCCATCGAGCTCTGCGGCGGCACCCATGCCGCCCGAACCGGCGATATCGGGACGATCAGCATCGTCGGCGAGAGCGCGGTCGGGGCCGGCGTGCGCCGGATCGAGGCGCTGACCGCCGACGCGGCGCGCCACCACCGGGCCGAGGAGGCCCACACCCTGGCCGCGCTGGCCGGGATCCTGAAGGCCCCGGTCTCGGAGGCGCCCGACCGCCTGACGGCCCTGATGGAGGAGAAGCGTCGGCTCGAGCGGGAACTCGCCGACACCCGCCGCAAGCTCGCCATGGGCGGCGAGACCGGATCGGGCTCGAACGCCCGCCAGAGCGAGATCGGCGGCGTGGCGTTCCGGCGCTCGGTGGTCGAGGGGCTCGACATGCGCGATCTCAAGCCGATCATCGACGAGGAGAAGAAGCGGCTCGGCTCCGGCATCGTGGCGATCGTCGGGGTCTCGGCCGACGGCAAGGCCGGCCTGGTGGTCGGCGTCACCGAGGACCTGACCGGCCGCTACGACGCGGTCGGGCTGGTCCGCGCGGGGGCCGGCGCGCTCGGCGGCAAGGGCGGCGGCGGCCGCCGCGACATGGCCCAGGCCGGCGGCCCCAACGGCGCCGGCGCCGAGGCGGCGCTCGACGCGATCGAGCAAGCGCTGACCGCGGCGGCCTGACGCGTTCACCAAGGGCCGCGCCGTTACCGACGCGGCCCTTCGGATACGCCCGGCGGGATGCCCCAGACCTGCCCCGCCCTAACCCTCACCGCGCGGATCTGCATCGATCCGGTCGAAGCGCGGGTCCCTTCTCCCATGCGGGCTAGCGGATTCACAGAACGCGATTCGGATGGTTCTCGGCAGCAGGAGAAGTCTCTCGGAGGCGCGCTTGGGGGGTGGCCCTGGTTCTCGCTGCGGGCCGCGCGCCGCCGCGCATCCGCTCAGTTCACCCGGGTCCAGGTCTGGCGCTTGCAGAACACGCTCATCACGCAGCCCGAGACCTCGAGCGCGTTCGGGCCGGTCAGCCGCAGCGAGCCCGAATAGGTCTTCCCGTCGTTCGGGTTGTAGAGCGACCCGGTGTAGCTCGACCCGTCCGCCTGCTGGGCGTTGAGGATCTGCACGCCCACGACACTGCGGTTGCGCAGCGCCGGGTCCGGATTCTTGGCGTCGAGCGCCTTGCCGGGGGCGCTCACGATGGTGCCGCAATAGCCGCCGCCGCAGGGGGTGATCTTCACCCGGGAGCTGCCGGTCTCGGTCAGCCAGAGTCCGGCCGGGTCGGCCGCGAGGGCCGGGCCGCCGAACGGCACCGTCACCAGCACAGCCAAGACCGTCCGACGCAGCGTCGATCCCATCCGCAATCCTCTCAAGACCAATCCTCGCCGCTCTCTTACCGCGAAGCTTCCGGCAGCGCACCGCCCAGATAGGTCTCGGCGACCTCGCAGAACGGCTGGCCGGCCCCGGTGGAGAGCACCGCGTCGATCTCGAACAGCGGGTCGTCGGGGCCGGGCGCCGCGGCCCGCGGGAACGGGCGGACCTCGATCGTCCGCCGGGTCGGCTCCAGCGGGCGCACGACCCGCCCGAACGGGGTGCGGGTGCCGTCCAGGGTGGCGTTCATCTCGGGCGTCAGGCGCGCCGGGACGTACCAATTGTCGGCCTCCGACAGGACCCGGTCGCCGCAGGCGAGGCGGACCCGGCGGTAGCGCACCGGCTCGTCAGGGCCGATCGCCAGGCGGGCCCGCTGCGCGGCACTGAGCGGCTTGTCGGCCACGTCCATGCGCCGGGCGACGAGATGGGGATCGCCCGCGAGCTTGTGGTCGGCACACCAGCTTTCCAGGGCGAGGGTCGCGCTGTGGGCCGCCAGCACACGGCTCTGCAGGGAGGCGATGAGGGCGGCCTGCGGCTGGGCGGCGGCCGGCGCCTCGGCCGCGACGGCCGACGGACTCATCGGGATCCCCGCCAGCGCCGCCGCGAGGCCGAGATGGAGTGCCCAGTCGCGCCGGACCAGGAAGGCGACGCAGCGTTTGACCGCCCGCGGATCAAGCGCCGTGAAGGTGAGCTTTGGCATCGGAACGTCCCGGAACGGCTAATTCGGCACACCGCATCGTCTCGGCCCGAATCCCCCCGGGGTGGAGAGGCGTCCTGTTCTTCTGAAGACGGGCCGGCGCAGCCGAGCCGTCCCCGGCCTCACGCCGGACGGTTTATCCAAACCGCGTCGCGGGGTCGAGAGCGTCATCCGTGCCGGGTCCGATAGGAGCGCCTGATCCGACGCGCTCGCTTGCGTCGAAGCGGCATCCCCTTCAGCGCCGCACCGGCGGCAGGTCGGTGCAGAGGCCGAGCGCGGCCTCGGCGGCGAGGCCAATGGTCTCGCCGAGCGTCGGATGCGGGTGGATCGTGCGGCCGATATCGGTGGCGTCCGCGCCCATCTCGATGGCGAGCACGATCTCGCCGAGCATGTCGCCCGCGCTCGGGCCGACGATGGCGCCGCCCACGATGCGCTTGGTCTTCGCGTCGAACAGCAGCTTCGTCAGGCCGTAATCGGCGCCGTTGGCGATGGCCCGGCCCGAGGCCGCCCAGGGGAAGCGCGCCACCTCGACCGCCCGCCCGGCCGCCTTGGCGGCGGTCTCGGTGAGGCCGGCCCAGGCGATCTCAGGATCGGTATAGGCGACCGAGGGAATCACCGCCGCGTCGAACCCCGCCTTGTGGCCGGCGGCCATCTCGGCGGCGACGTGGCCCTGGTGCACCGCCTTGTGGGCGAGCATCGGCTGCCCGACGAGGTCGCCCACCGCCAGGATGTGGGGCACATTGGTGCGCATCTGCGCGTCCACCGGCACGAAACCGCGCTCCACCGCGACACCCGCCGCGTCGAGGCCCAGCGCGTCGCCGTTCGGGCGCCGGCCCGCTGCCTGGAGCACGAGGTCGTAGACTTGCGGCTCCGCCTCGCCCGCGAGCGTCACGGCGATGCCGTCCGGGGTGGCACTTGCCGAGATGACCTCCGCGCCGGTGCAGATCCGGTCGAACCGGTGGCCGTTGCGCTTGGTCCAGACCGTTACGAGATCCCGGTCCACCCCCTCCAGCAGGTTCGGCAGGCGCTCGACCACGTCGACCCGGGCGCCGAGCGCGCTGTAGACCGTCGCCATTTCGAGGCCGATGATGCCGCCGCCGATCACCAGCAGGCGGCGGGGCACGAAGGGCAGTTCCAGCGCCCCCGTGGAATTCACGATCCGCGCATCGTCGGGCAGCATCGGCAGGCGGACCGGCGACGAGCCCGCCGCCACGATGGCACTTTGGAACCCGACGGCGCGGTTTCCGCCCGCTTGCAAGGCCACCGACACCGCGTTCGCCCCGGTAAAGCGCGCGGTGCCGCGCACGACCTCGACCTTGCGCTGGCGCGCCATGTGGGTGAGCCCGTCGGTCAGGCGCCGCACGGTGCCGGCCTTGAACGCCCGGAGCTTGTCGAGATCGACGGTCGGCGCGCCGAAGCTGATCCCGTGGGCGCCTAGCCGCACGGCCTCTTCGGTGACGGCGGCGACGTGCAGCAGCGCTTTCGACGGAATGCAGCCGACATTCAGGCAGACGCCGCCCAGCGTCGCCTCGCGCTCCACCAGGATCACGCGCTGCCCGAGATCGGCGGCCCGGAACGCAGCCGCGTAGCCGCCGGGGCCGCCGCCGATCACCAGCACGTCGCAGGATTCCTCCGTCGGCGCGTCAGTTGGGGCCGCGACGGGGGCCGCCGTCTCCGTCTCCACGGTGACCCGGGCGATCAGCGTCGCGGCCGAGACGGTGTCGCCGAGGCCGACCAGCATTTCCACCAGGCGGCCTGCGACCGGCGAGGGGATGTCGAGGGTCGCCTTGTCGGATTCGACGACGAGCAGGGTCTGGTCGCGGGCGATGGCGTCCCCCGGCGCCACCGGGATCTCGATCACCGGCACGCCGGAAAAATCCCCGATATCGGGGACGCGGATCTCGCGGGTCTCGGGCATGGCGGCGATCACAGTCGAGGGGGATGGGCGGCAGGCATCGAGGCTGGCAGGGCTAGTTCGCCCCGACAGAGGCCGAGATGGTTCAATCTCGTTTTTCCGAAGGCGGGACGTGCCCCTCACCCGTGCGGGAGAGGGGACCCGCGCTAGGTCCGGCGATGAGGCGATGCGCGAGCCCGCACGGGAAGGCGCATCGCGCACCGATCGTCGCCGTCACAGCAGCGCCCGGCGCAGGTCCGACAGGACCGACGCGATGTGGCCGAGGAAGCGGGCGGCCGCGACGCCGTCCACGACCCGGTGATCCCATGACAGGCTGAGCGGCAGGATCAGCCGTGGCTGGAACGCCTGGCCGTCCCAGACCGCCTCCGTCCGCGAGCGCGCCGCGCCCAGGATCGCGACCTCGGGGGCGTTGATGATCGGGGTGAAGCCGTCGCCGCCGATGCCGCCGAGCGACGACACCGAGAAGCACCCGCCCTGCATGTCCACGCCTGAGAGGCTGCCCGCCCGCGCCTTGTCGGCGAGCGCCGCCATCTCGGTGGCGATCTCGATCAACCCCTTGCGGTCGCAATCGCGCACCACCGGCACCATCAGGCCCTTCGGGGTGTCTACGGCGAAACCGATATGGACGTAGTCCTTCAGGACGAGGTCGGAGCCCTCCAGGGAGGTGTTGAAGCGCGGATAGGCCTTCAGGGCCAGGGCAGCGGCCTTGATCAGGAAGGCTACCATGGTGACCCGCGCCGGCGGCGTGCGCGTCTCCTTGTTGAGCCCGACCCGGAACGCCTCGATCTCGGTGACGTCGGCCCGGTCGAAATTGGTCACGTGCGGGATCGTCAGCCAGTTGCGGCTGAGATTGGCCCCGGAGATGCTCTGGATCCGCGACAGCGGCTCCCGCCGCACCGGGCCGAATTTCTCGTAATCGACTTCCGGCCAGGGCGGCAGGCCGGCGCCGATGCCCGAGGGCGCGGCAGGTGCCTGCTGGGCCGGGGCTTGGAGCGCCACCTTGACGAAGGCGTGCAGGTCCTCCCGCAGGATCCGCCCCTTGGGGCCGGTGGCGGGCACCCGGTCGAGGGTGATCCCCAGCTCGCGGGCGAGCTGGCGCACCGAAGGGCTGGCATGTACGTCGCCCGACGTGACGGGCCGCTGCTCGTCGTTCGATGGCTGGGCCGGGGCGCGACGGTCCCCCTCTCCCGTGCGGGACAGGGTTGGGGTGAGGGATGCGCCGTTTCCGGAGGGGGCCGGTCCCTCACCCTGTCCCCCTCCCGCACGGGAGAGGGGACCCACGCCCGGTTCGGCACCGGTAGCCGGGCCCGGTGACGACACGGCGGGTGGGGCTTCCGGCGCCGGTGTGGGCTCGCCGCCCTCTGCCGGCTCGACCACGAGGATCGGCGTCCCTTCAGAGACCTTCGAGCCCACCGCGACCAGCAATTCCCGCACGGTGCCGGCCACCGGGGAGGGGACCTCCATGGTCGCCTTGTCGGATTCGATGCTGAGGATCAGGTCGTCCACGGCGAGGCGGTCACCCGGCTTCACCAGGAGTTCGATCACCGGCACGTCCCGGTAGTCGCCGATATCCGGGAGGGCGATCTGCAGCGCGGCGCTCATGCGGACGGGTTTCCGTGGCTTGTCTGGGACGGACGGGTTTCTTCGGGGCGAGGTCCGGCATCGGACCTCGCGCAGGTCGTTCGCTATCCGGCTCGTTCCCACCCACACCCCTCATCCTGAGGTGCTGCGCAGCAGCCGCGAAGGAGGGCTCCAGGGGTTGCGCGGCCGGAGGGCTCCTTCGAGGGCTCCGCTTCGCTGCGCCACCTCAGGATGAGGGTGCGGGCTGGATGTCTCAGATCGTCCAGGGTGCCGGCGTGTCCGCGTCGATGCCGTAGCGCCGGATCGCCTCGGCGACCGTGGCGCGGGGCACCGTGCCGGCCTCGGCGAGCGCGTGCAGGGCGGCGACTACCACGTGCTGGCGATCCACCTCGAAGAAGCGGCGGAGCGCGTTGCGGGTGTCGCTGCGGCCGAACCCATCGGTGCCGAGCGTCACGAACCGCGCGCCGACATAGGAGGCGATCAGTTGCGGATAGGCTCGGACGTAGTCGGTCGCCGCCACGACCGGCGCCGTGCCCGGCAGCAGGGCGGCCACGTGGCTCGACGGGGCCTCGGCCTCCGGGTGGAGCATCGCCCCGCGCTCGGCCTCGCGGGCGTCGCGGGCCAGCTCGCTGAAGCTGGTGACGCTGAACAGCTCGGCGGCGATCCCCCAATCCTGCGCCAGCAGGCCGGCCGCCGCGATCACCTCGGGCAGGATCGCGCCCGAGCCCAGCAGGCGCACCGCCGCGGGTCCCGAATCCGGCCCCGACAGACGGTACATCCCCTTGAGGATGCCAGCCTCAGACCCCTCCGGCATGGAGGGCTGGGCGTAGTTCTCGTTCATGGCGGTGAGGTAGTAGAAGGCGTCCTCGCCCTCTTCCATCATCGCCCGGGCGCCGCGATCGACGATCACCGCCATCTCGTAGGCAAAGGCCGGGTCGTAGGCCCGGCAGTTCGGGATCCCGGCGGCGGCGAGGTGGCTCGAGCCGTCCTGGTGCTGCAGGCCCTCGCCGCCGAGCGTGGTCCGCCCGGCCGTGGCGCCGATCAGGAAGCCGCGGGCCCGCTGGTCGGCCGCTGCCCAGATCAGGTCGCCGACCCGCTGGAAGCCGAACATCGAGTAGTAGATGTAGAACGGCAGCATCGACAGGCCGTGGACGCTGTAGGACGTCGCCGCCGCAGTCCAGGACGAGATCGCCCCGGCCTCGGTGATGCCTTCCTCCAGCAGCTGCCCGTCCCGGGCCTCGCGGTAATAGAGCATCGAGCCGGCATCCTCCGGCTCGTAGAGCTGCCCCTCGGGGGCGTAGATCCCGACTTGCCGGAACAGGTTGGCCATGCCGAAGGTGCGCGCCTCGTCGGCGACGATCGGGACGACGCGCGGCCCGAGATCCTTGTGCTTGAGCAGGTTGCCGAACAGCCGGACCACCGCGGTGGTGGTCGACATCTCCTTGCCGGCCGCCTCCAGGGCGAAGCCCGCATAGGTCGAGAGCGGCGGCACGGTCACGGTCGGCGCGGTGCGGCGGCGGGCCGGCAGCACGCCGCCCAGCATCTCGCGTCGCTCGCGCAGATAGCGCATCTCGGCGCCGTCCTCGGCCGGCTTGTAGAAGGCCAGGCCCTCCACCTGCGCGTCGGAGAGCGGCAGGGCGAAGCGGTCGCGGAAGGCGCGGAGCGCATCCACGTCGAGCTTCTTGGCCTGGTGGGCGGTCATGCGCGACTCGCCCGCGCCGCCCATGCCGTAGCCCTTCTTGGTCTTGGCCAGGATCACGGTCGGCCGACCCTTGGTGGCCTTGGCGGCGGCGAAGGCGGCGTAAAGCTTGCGGAAATCGTGGCCGCCGCGCTTGAGCCGGTCCACGTCGGCATCCGACATGTGCGCGACCAGCTCGCGGACCTCCTCGTCCTCACCGAAGAAATGCGCGAGGTTGTAGGCGCCGTCCTTGGCGCCGAGCGTCTGGTACTTGCCGTCCACGGTGTCGGCGAAGCGGCGCAGCAGGGCGTGGTTGGTGTCGCGGGCGAAGATCCCGTCCCACTCGGAGCCCCACAGCACCTTGATGACGTTCCAGCCCGCCCCGCGGAACAGGCTTTCCAGCTCCTGGATGATCTGGCCGTTGCCGCGCACCGGGCCGTCCAGCCGCTGCAGGTTGCAGTTAATCACGAAGGTGAGGTTGTCGAGCTTCTCCCGCGCGGCAAGCGCGAGGCCGCCGATCGATTCCGGCTCGTCCATCTCGCCGTCGCCGAAGACGCCCCAGACGTGCCGGGCCGAGGTATCGGCGAGGCCGCGATGGCCGAGATAGCGCATGAACCGCGCCTGGTAGACCGCGTGGATCGGGCCGATGCCCATCGAGCCGGTGGGCACCTGCCAGAAATCCGGCATCAGCCAGGGATGGGGATAGGAGCAGAGGCCGTCGCCGGCGATCTCCTGGCGGTAATGCTTCAGCTGCTCCTCGGAGAGGCGCCCCTCCAGGAAGGCGCGGGCGTAGACGCCCGGCGCCGAATGCGGCTGGAAGTAGACGAGGTCGCCGTCCGGGCCGCCCTTGAAGAAGTGGTTGAACCCGACCTCGAACAGCTCCGCCGCTGAGGCGTAGCTCGCCACGTGCCCGCCGAGCTCGCCGTAGGCCATGTTGGCGCGCACCACCATGGCGAGCGCGTTCCAGCGCATGATCGAGGTGAGCCGCTCCTCGATGTCGAGGTCGCCGGGGTAGCGCGGCTGCTTCTCTAGGGGAACCGTGTTCCGGTAGGGCGAGTAGGGCAGCGCCTCGTCGAGGATGCCGATCTCTTTCGAGCGCCGCTCCAGTCGATCGAGAATGAACCGCGCCCGGGCCGCCCCCTCGGTGCGGAACAGCGATTCGAGCGCCGCCAGCCAATCCTGTGTCTCCGCCGGATCGTGATCGACCTCGGCGGACCGCGCGATCGTCGTCCTCGGCGGTATGGCGTTCATCGGCGCAGCTCCCAGCTTTTGATCGGAGCATACGGTTTGCCGCGCGGGGCGACATGCCGAAGTTTTGTTATTCGCGCGCGGAAATTGGCATGTTTTGCCGCTTTCACGACTGAAGTCGGTCGATCGTACCGATGCCTTTGCCGATACGGACGCGCCCTCCGGTCAGATCGCCCCTCGCCCTCATCGCGAGCGCAGCGAAGCAAACCAGGGCGGTGCACGATCTCGAACCCTGACGGTTCCCTCGATTGCTTCGCTGCGCTCTCAATGACCGTAAGCACATGGCCGAAAGTCGCGCCGATCGGTTGCTGCCGCCAAAACTTTCCTGCCAACTCGCGATTGGCGGCATGCTATGCCGACCTCATACCGGAGCGCGAAACGATGGTCTCCCGACCGGCTCACCTCGACGCCGCCAGCCTGCGCATCCTCGAACGTCTGCAGCAGGACAGCGAGATCAGCATCGCCGACCTCGCCGAGCAGGTCGGGCTGTCCACCTCGCCGTGCTGGCGCCGGGTCAACGATCTGAAGGAGGCCGGGATCATCCGGGGCTGCGTCGCGGTTGTGGATCCGATGAGCCTCGGGCTCGCGGTGAACGTCTTCGTCCACGTCTCCCTGGAGAAGCAGACCCAGGCCGCCCTCCAGGCCTTCGACGAGGCTGTGCGCAGCCGCCCGGAGGTGATGGAATGCTACCTCATGAGCGGCGAGGCCGACTACATGCTGCGGGTGGTGGTGGAGGATCTCGGCCAGTACCAGCGGCTGGTGCTCGACCACCTCACCCGCATCCCGGGGGTGGCCAATATCCGGTCCAGCTTCGCGCTCGGCCAAGTGAAGTACACGACGGCGCTGCCGCTCGGGCACCTGACCCGGTGACCCGGTCGTTCACTGGATAAGGAGTTTCAGAGTTTCCCAGCGGCGCCGGACTGGATCGGCCGCATCACGCTGAAGGAAGAATGGTGGAGCCTAACGGGATCGAACCGATGACCTCTTCCATGCCATGGAAGCGCTCTCCCAGCTGAGCTAAGGCCCCACTTGTCCGCCGCGGTTTGGGTCCCGCGGGGGCTCGTCGTCCGGGTTGCGTCCGGCGACGCCGGTTCTATAGGCGGCTCGTGACGCGGACTCAACCCCTTTTTTTCGAGATTCTTCGCCGGGACGCCGGCCCCTCTCCGTCTCTTCGCAGGCTCTTCGAAGAGACGGCGCAGACGAGGGTCAGCTCTCTTCGTCGGTTTCGATATCGCCGTCGATCAGGTCGGAGACGTCGTCGCCGGAATCCTCCTCCTCGAGGAAGGTGTCGTCCTCGGCGGATGCGCCGTCCTCGTCGGCGGCCTCGTCCTCGGGCGTGGGATCCGCCTCGTCCTCGGCGGCCTCGACCTCGTCGAGCGAGACCAGCTCCGGACCTTTCTCGTCCGTCTCATCGTCGTCGTCGGCCTCAGGCCCCCGCGCCAAAGCGGGCGCCGCCACGCGGCTCGCCGCCTGGTAGACCGCGCCGCATTTCGGACAGGTGGCGGGATCGCGGGCGAGGTCGTAGAACTTTGCGCCGCAACTCATGCATTGGCGCTTCATGCCAAGTTCGGGTCGGGCCACGGGCGGACACCTCGTCGTCTCTGCTGTCTTCGGAAGACGGGCCCGTTAGTCGCGGCCCCAGCCCCTGTCAATCGAGCCGCAGGACCCCGTTTTCGGAGCGGCGCCGGGCGGGTGCGATGGATGACGCGGGCCGATGCGCGTGTTAACCGCGCCGCCAGTTCACGGTCCGATTGTAGCTCCGCGGCGCCCCCGCGCGAGGCGCCGGATCCCGGCCCACCTGAGATTCCCGAACGGACGCCCCGTGTCGCACGATTCGCCTCCCCAACCCCTCACCGCTGCCCCCGGCGCGCCGCTCACCGGGCGCCTGCGTCCGCCGGGCGATAAGTCGATCTCGCACCGGGCCATGATCCTGGGGCTGCTGAGCCAGGGCGAGACCCGGGTCGAGGGCCTGCTCGAGGGTGACGACGTGCTGCGGACCGCCGCCGCCGCGAAGGCGCTGGGTGCCGGGGTCGAGCGCCTCGGCGAGGGACGTTGGGTGGTGCGCGGAGTCGGCATCGGCGGCCTCACCGACCCGACCGAGGTGCTGGATTTCGGCAATGCCGGAACCGGCTCGCGGCTGATGATGGGCGTGGTCGGCGGCCAGCCGGTCACCGCGACCTTCGATGGCGACGCGTCGCTGCGCTCGCGCCCGATGCGCCGGATCCTCGACCCGCTCACCCGCATGGGTGCGCAGGTCCTGTCCGAGGCCGAGGGCGGGCGCGTGCCCCTGACCCTGCGCGGTCTGAACGAGGCGATCCCGATCACCTACGAGACGCCCGCCGCCTCCGCGCAGATCAAGTCGGCGGTGCTGCTCGCCGGCCTCAACGCGCCCGGCACCACCACCGTAATCGAGGCGGCTGCCACCCGCGACCACACCGAGCGGATGCTGCGCCTGTTCGGCGCCGAGGTCCGCGTCGAACCGCACGGGCCCGGCGGCCACGGCCGCAAGATCTCGCTTACCGGGCAGCCGACCCTGCGCGGGACCGACGTGGTGGTCCCGGCCGATCCGTCCTCGGCGGCCTTCCCCCTGGTGGCGGCGCTGATCGTGCCCGGATCCGACGTGGTGATCGAGGGCGTGATGATGAACCCCCTGCGGACCGGGCTGATCACCACCCTTCTGGAGATGGGCGCGCAGATCGAGCGCGTGGCCGAGCGGGAGGAGGGCGGTGAGACCGTCGCCGACCTGCGGGTGCGCGCCAGCCGCCTCACTGGCCTCGACGTCCCGCCCGAGCGGGCGCCCGCGATGATCGACGAGTACCCGGTGCTCGCGGTTGCCGCGAGCTTCGCCCAGGGCCGGACCCGAATGAACGGCCTGCACGAGCTGCGGGTCAAGGAATCCGACCGCCTCGCGGCCGTGGCGGCGGGCCTTGCCGCCAATGGCGTTCGCCACAGCGTGGAGGGCGACGACCTCGTGATCGAAGGCGACGGCACGGCGGCGCCCGGCGGCGGCACGGTGGCGACCCATCTCGATCACCGGATCGCCATGGCGTTCCTGGTGATGGGGCTCGCCACGGAGGCGCCGGTCACGGTGGACGATGGTGCGATGATTGCCACGAGCTTCCCCAGCTTCCTGCCGTCCATGCAGGCCCTCGGCGGCCGGATCGGGGCTTGACCATCATGCCGCTCGTCATCGCGATCGACGGCCCGGCCGCCTCGGGCAAGGGTACGCTGGCCAAGCGCCTGGCCGACCATTATCGGCTGCCGCATCTCGACACGGGCCTCCTCTACCGCGCGGTGGCGCTGGCCCTGATCGATGCCGGCCTGTCCCTGGACGATCCGGAGGCCGCGTCCCGGGCCGCCCACGCCCTCGACGCCGACAGGCTGGACGATCCGCGCCTGCGCGACCGCGCGATGGGTGAGGCGGCCTCGCGGATCTCGGCGGTCCCCGAGGTCCGCGCCGCGCTGCTGGCCTGGCAGCGGCGCTTCGCGGCCGACCCCCAGGGCGCCGTGCTGGACGGGCGCGACATCGGCACGGTGGTGTGTCCGGACGCCGACGTGAAGCTGTTCATCACGGCCTCCTCCGAGGAGCGGGCGCGCCGCCGTCACCGGGAGCTCTCCGGGCGCGGCGAGGCGGCGACCTTCGCGGCGATCCTCTCCGACATCGAGGCCCGCGACGCCCGCGACGCCTCGCGCGCCGCCGCGCCGCTGCGCATGGCCGACGACGCGGTCCGGCTCGACACGACGGCCCTCGACCCGGACGCCGCCTTCGACGAGGCCCGGGGCATCGTCGAGCGCGCCCGCGGCGACGGGGACTAGACGTCACCCGTCACCCACAACCCCGTGTTGACCCCCCGGCCCCGCTCACCTATTGCGAACGCGCCGTCCCCGCGCGGCCGCTCCAGGGCGGTTCCCGGACGCGAGCGCGTAGCTCAGCTGGTAGAGCAACGGACTTTTAATCTGTAGGTCCTGGGTTCGAGTCCCAGCGCGCTCACCAAAAATCCTACCAGGACAATAACTTAACCTGCATTACAAATTCGGTGCTACCCCAGGAACGGTTGGGTTTCACCGGGGTAGCACGCTCGTGGTGCGGCCTATCTCGGTACGGCGCATCTCTGGGACGTCTGACTGCCGATTAGGCCCGCTGCAGCATGGTGATCACCGGGCTGCGTTGCGTATCCGCCTACCGCTGGTGAAATCGGACGCTGCTCCGTCTCGTTATCAGATTGAGGCGGGGCCGAGCGCTTGGCATACGCGCGTGAGGGTGCAACTATGCCTGTCGAGCGCGACCAGATGCTGTCCGGCGACGCGCTGGATCGGCTGGCTTGCAGACTGCTTGCCGAGGTGCGGTCTCAGTACCCCCAGAAGCCGTTAAGCAAGCCCATATGCGAGCTTGGCGACGACGTGGGCACCAACCTTCTGGCCTGGCTGTTCGACACCAACGACGACGCACTGACCGATGATGGCGGCGACTGATGCATTGCCGCGGAGCGAACAGGTCGTCGCCGCCACTATGCCGGGCTGGAAGCGATGAGCTGCTATGAACTCTATTTTCTTAGGCTGCTCTGATCGCCCGACTCATCGGTCATCGGATTGGCCAGACCGCTGGTGTTGCCGTCGCCCTTAAGATCAATGTCAACTTCCCGGTTGGCGGCGTGATCCTGGTACTGTTCGGTTTGAACAGTCTTACTGTCCAAGCCGCGCTCGTCGCTATGTCGGGATTTATCCCGGTTGCTCAGGACCAGATTGTCGGGGAGGATGCCCTCGGGCAGGTCGGTCATCGCGCCGGAGCCGTCGCGCTTCCCCTGCGAGGCCGCGCCCATGTGGTTCTTGCTGGCGTTTGCCATCTGGTCTCCTCAGTGTGAGCGATCGGAGCGGTCCGGGGCCAGCCCCTTCATGTTGCTGTGGCGGTGATGGGCATCCCGCTCACCACCGCCGCCGGAGACGGTTGAGGTATCGGGGTTGGTCGAACCCCCCGTGGCTGACTTCCCATGCTCTTCTGGCTGCGGCTTCGTCGCATCCTGATGGCTGCTTCCGGGGCCACCGTGATGGCGGTTGGCGGCGGGCGTCTTCTTCGACGTGCTCATCGATCCTGCTGGTATCCCTGGTTGGTTGTGTTGACCTTCGAGTTACCGGATTGCCCGACCTTGTCCGGGTTCTGGGTCTGGGACCCGCCATGACCTTGAGAGATCGGCGCTGCGGTGGCGCTGCCGGGCCCCTTGTGGGACTGGTTGGCAGGCGGGACGGGCGGTGGCTTGGCGGTCATGTGTCGCTCATAAGTTGCGTGTCTTCTGATCAACCAGGCTGATGATCCAACGTTCCTGGTCAGCGCCGAGGCAAGAAGAAGCGCGCGGTACCGAACACTTCTCAGAACGCGAATGCGCGATCGGGCTTCAGCCGTGGCGCTCGCTGGGATGGGCGAGCCAACGATGCAGGTTAGTGACGCCGCTTAGCGCTTCATCACAGTCCCGCCGCGATCGGCGCGCCTCCTGAAGGCAATGGCGGAAGGCGGTCCGCCGAGTATCAGGCCGCTAGGAGTACCCCGTATGCGGAACACCCTGCTGGCCCTTCTGGCCGTTGCCACCGTCATGGTTGCCAACGCCGTTCTTAAGCTGCTTCTGCTGCCGTTACGTGCGCTGCGCGGCCTGAGCCGACACAGTGCCAAGCCGGTGCAGGTCACGTCACGCTAACCAGATCCCGGCTTCCCATGCGGACGCCGGTTAGATCGTCGACCTCCCCGGCCAGCCCGTGATCAGACCGGGCAGCGGGGCTGAGCGCGACGGCGCGCAGTTCATGTGCCTACGCCTCTCGTGAACCTCTCGCTGAGCGAGCTTGCGCCCCAGCTCCATCAAGAGCGCGTCCGCGAGAGCCTTCAGCTTCGGGTCCTGCAACTCCACGATAGCTTCCTGCGCGGCGATCGCGTGGTCAGCGGCTCGATCCAGCGGTGCCTCGCCTGCGCAGGTCCCGGCCTCTTCGAACGTACCTTCGAACATCCGCATCCGGGTGATGTCCACGAGGATGCCACCCCCGCTCAGCGGCCTGCCGGTGTGATCGTGGATGAAGCGGCCGCGTGCCAGCACCCAGCGGGTCCGGCCATCGACTGAGATCACTCGGTACTCAGTCAGATAGGCGCTGCCCTCCTGGGCGCTGTGCCGGATAAGGGCAAGGACACGCTCTCGATCGTCGGCGTGCATACCGTCCACGAAGAACGACAGCGGCAAGCCTTCCCCGGCCTCTTCAGGATCGACATCGAACAGCAACGCCACGAAGGCATCGACGCGTGCCAGATCGGTCGTCGCATCCCACTCCCATCCGCCAATCACATCGAGCGCATCGAGCGCGTGCTGGAACGCCTCAGGGGTGGTCTGCCCGCCAAGGACCTTAAGCTTCGGCACCGCGACACCTGCATTCGTACTTGAAGTGCCTCCATTTTACACAACCGCTCGATGCAACCTCAATGCGAGTTAATAGGAATAAACACTACTGTTGCGTGCTAGACACTGCTTGTACGAGTGTCCGGTATTATGAATGCAACCAAGAGATGGCTCGCGCTCTCGGCAGGATCAGGCGATGGGATCGAAGACGCCGCCCTTGGGCTGGCCCTCTCCGGAGGCTCATGCAGAAGACAATCTCGTCAGGCGTCCCGACCCATCTAACGGATCGGCCGCGAACTCGCTTCTCCATCGCATCGCTGGCGCCCTTCAGGTGCCGCCGGCTGCGCTGTGCAGCCTACCCAATGCGGTCGGTGCTGGATCTCCATCCGAGGTCAATACCATCGCCGTCGATAGCGCCCTCGAGAGCGAGTGCGTGGCCGTCTTGCTCGCCTACAGGTGCATACGTGACCCGGAAATGCGGCGTCGCCTTCTGGCTCTCATGCAGGCGGAAGCCGAGCGGGCTTGAGCTACGAACGCTCAACCAACCCGTCATCAGATCGGGCGGCTGGGCCGAGCCTGTTCTCAATCCAGATCAGGCAATCCCGCTTCTGGCCGCATGGCCTGCCGGCAGCACCTCGCGTAGCTCGGCCGGATGTCATCCGGTCTCGCACCCACGCTGCTCCCGAACACCGTTGCCGTGTGGCACGGCGCCATTGAGAGCATCTCCGAGCGCGCCACGCCCTGCCGCTACCTGACGCCGACGCAGTGGGCGACGTTCCGGGAATCGGCGACCGACTTTTGTGATCGGTTCGGCGCTGACGCCCTCGCCTTTAGGCTGGACGGACCGGGAGCTTTTCGGTGTCCATCCCGAGCACGGCACGCTCCGGGTCAACTACCGCGGCGCGCTGATGGTCGTCGGGAAGCAGGCCACGGGTGTCCAAGCGGACCGGGTGGCCTTCAAGCGGACGACCGCTTACCGGGATACGCCGGGCAAGGTGCGGGGGCCGCCGGCCTAGGATTAGGCGGTGGTGCGTTAGCTCGGCAGCCTACAGGGTGCCCAGCAGCGAGGCCCGCCGAAATTCGCGGGGCGTCATGCCGTGGTGTTCCTTAAACCGCCGAGCGAAATGGGCCTGGCTTGCGAAGCCGCAGCCATAAGCCAGGACACCGATGGACAGATGGGCGCAGCTCAGATCGGTCAGGCGCTTGGCCGCCGTTTCCAGGCGACGCCGCCATATCCAATCGGAAATGTGCTGGCCACGCTCGTGGAACAGTTCCTGAAGCCGGCGCAACGAAACGCCGACCGCGGCCGCCAGATGCGGCGGGTCCAGGGTCGGATCGCCGAGATGGGTCTCGATATACGCCTTGGCGCGCTGGACTACGACAGTCCCGTGCAGCGGCTGCGGCACCGCCTTGGTCATCCGCTCGGCGATGCAGGCCACAATCAGGTCGACGCCGATTGAAGACATCCGTTCGGCCGCGACGGCATCAAGCTGGCGGCGCACTTGAACCAACTCGCGAAAGAAGGACGAGACTAGCACCGTCGAAGATTGCTCCGCACCTATCGACAGCGCCGTATAGAACCGTATTGAGCCGAGAGCGTTTTCCAGGTGCTCCCGCGGCACCTCGACGAACATGGCCTGGCTGCCCGCGCTCGTCGTCCACACGGATGGCCGGTGATCGAGCACGACGAGGTCGCCCGGCCTCTGGACCGCCTCCCTTTCGTCCTGACAATAGGTCGCTGTTCCGGCCAGATTGAACACCACAGCGGCCATGCTAGCTCTATTTTGGGAGCGCGCGGCGCTGGGTGTCGTCTCGACGCGTATGGCTCCATGCGAGATGCGGTTCATCAGCAGCGAACCGACGACTGCACCCTCCATGCAACCATCGAACGGCCGACTATCGAGGGGCTCCCCCTCCAAAGGGATGAGCCGCTCGGACAATGTCTCACGCCAGAGTTTAAAGCGATCGGGAGGATTAATCCCCTCGGTCGAAAATATAATTTGCACAGTTTGTATCTAAGTTGACATAACGGTTGAAACTGGTCCCTGCGTTATCTAATGGTGCTTTTGATATCAATATTGAACTCATAGACTCTAGGTTTGATTGGCCATTTGTAAGCGCTTGCAGCACGACGTGCACGAAATTGTGAACTGACCGCTGATTTCCGCTGCGGCGGCCACAAGTGGCCAGCCAACCCAAACGTTGAGACGATCTCGAGGCTGCATGCTGTCCAAGTACAAATTCACGTAAATCAACTACAGATTATCGTGCGGTAACTACTTTGTCTTTGATGTCTGTCTTGATCCGGTATTGGGCAGTCGATTAAATAGTCCGCCATGCCTCGCCCTGCCGGTACGGGCCCCCGACCTGAGAGTTCGCGGCAAAGGTCGCTCGAACCACCTGACAGCGCTGGCGTTCTCCGGAACGATCCACAGCGCTCCACCAGTATGTAAAAGGGCCGCTCCGCCACCCGCTGAACCACATCGCCGGATCTGGCATGTTCCGTTTTCGTTCCAGAACGGAGGCGGTAGTGGCGGGGCTCCTTCGTGATATTCAGCCGGGCCGGGTCTATGTGGACTGCTCATCCTGCAAGCGGTCCGGCCGGTACACCGTCGCCAGCCTCCGCGAGCGGTTCGGCCCCGACATGTCGACGCTCGACGTGCTGCGTACCCTTACGGCCTCGTGCCGCTACCAGCGCCCGCCCGGCTCGCCGCCGGCCTGGAAATACGAGCACCTGTGCCTGGCCGCGATCACGCTGCCGCCGCCCATGCGCCCAACCATCCCAGTCCCGCCGAGCGTGTCCTACACGGTCGAGGTCTGGACCGTGACGGGCGGTCGGGATACGCTTTCCGATAAGCGCTCAAGGTTCACCGGCCGACCAGGCTGCATGGGCAACCCAGGCGGCCGTCACCCGCAGAACAGCACCCCGGCGGTCCGGTCCTTCCGCCAGACCAGCGTCACGGCGTAGCGCGTATCCGAATTGGCCAGGACGAGGTCGAACGCCGTCTCCAGCACGGCTGCGTTCGGCCCGAAAAATTCCAGCATCGCGCCGCCGTCGGACAGGTTCTGGATCCGGCACGGGAAGCGCGACCCATCCGGGTGCTGGGCGAAAGCGAGCAGCGCCGTCGCCTTGCGCTCGCTGGCGCGTCGCTCGACGAAGATGGTCGGGGGCCGGGCGGTGCGGGGCATGGCCGAATGACCCTGACGGTATCGGCCGATCTGGCGCGATGTCAGTAAAAATGCGCCCAACATACTAACGATCGATTGATCAAAGCTCTCCTGATAGGAGAATAAAGGTATCGGCGAGGACATCTGAGCCAAGAGCGGAACGCGCACCGGCCGGACGCTGGGCGACCGCGACCCGGCCTGCCGTCCGCGCCTTGCTACCGCTTGTCGTCGCGCAGCGGCGGTCCCTTGCCGGCCTTGATGAACCGTCCGACGAACAAGCCGACCGGGATCGACAGCAGGAACCAGTTCCGCAAGAATCGCAGCGGCTTCGACATGGCTCGCCCTCCGTTTCATTGATCGGCGGCGCATCGGACCGTGGCGCGTCGCGGGAGCCAAACGCGCGGCCTGCCCAGGGCGTTCGCTCTGATCGATCAGGTCATGGCTTTTCCGGCTTCGACCCGTCAGGTTCCGCGCGCAGCCTCGACTCGCCCAGAACCGTACGGGACATCCGGAGACGATCCATGTGCATCCGCCCCGGCCTCGCGGCCGTGTTCGGTTTCCTCCCGGCCCTCCTATCGGTCGCGGTCCACGCGGAGGCGCCCGGCCGGGTGCCGCCGCCCGCGCCGCCGCTGGCGTGGCCGCCCGGGTTCTCGCGAAATGTGCAGGGCACCGGTGTGCCGGGCCTCGACGGAGGCCACGCCTTCCTGTGGAACCAGCCTCCGGGCTTCGACCCGGCCTCGACCCTGCGGGTCGATCGTCACATCCCAGAAGGGTCCGGGGAGCCCGGCCACACCTACAAGGCGCTCTGGGCACTCGGATCCTCAGGCCCCCACAATGCCGGCTACGAATGGACGATCACCGGCGAGCTGCACAATCGCAGCCTCGCCAGCACCGGGGCGCAGAACGTCGCCGTCAACGGCACGATCTTCAAGGAGCCCAACGGGATCGGCCCGGTGGGGCCGTCTTGGGCCGGGAACTTCAACTGCGTGGACATGACCCAGGAGGCCGATCCCGTCGCCTCCTGCATAGGCGCCGAGATCGACGTGTCCGCGCAATCGCCGACGACGGACCGAAACCGCCAACGGGTCGGTCTGCAGATCTCCACCGGCGGGGTACCGGGTGCCCATACCGGCTACGGTATCCTGCTGGGCAACCTCGCGGGTTCGGTGACCGACCGGGGCTTCTCGTTCCAGGGGGAGGGGACCTACGGGATCGGCATCGATACGGCGGCCGCCCGATTCACCGGCGCGCCCATCTTGCTGGGATCGGGCCAGTCGATCGCGCTGGACGGAAACCGGGACGGGCGCTTCGCGCGCACGCTCGGCTTCGACGGGCGCGACCTCGTCTACGGGACCGGCAACGGGTCGGTCCTGCGGGTGAGCGACGAGGGACAGATCCAGGCCGCCTCGGTCCGGGAAGCGTCCCCCCAGCCGCCGCGGAGCAGCCGGGAGGCTTGCACACCCGGCGATCATGCCTGGGACGCGGCCTTCGAGTATCGCTGTGTCGCCCCCAATCGCTGGAAGCGCGCGGCGCTCAGCGATTGGTGAGCGCCGCCCTCAGGCGCGGCGGAACGGCATGATCGCCACGAAGGCCGCGACCGCAGCGCCGATCACGCGCAGGAGGGCGTAGCCCGGATTGTCGGGCGAGATCACCATCCACTCGAACAGCATCGCCGCCGAGAGCAGCACCAGAACCGAGACGAGAAGCGTCTCGCTCGAGACGGCAGACGATTTGGCCTTCATGGTCGTTCCCCCGGGCGCGTTTTGTCCCGCGCGTACCGGGGTGTTAGCGGATCGGCGCCCCGAAGGCGAACCGGGCCCTAGCGGTCGAAGATGCGCACGACCGTGCGGGTCGCGGGATCCACGACCACGACCTTGTCGCCGGGGGCCACGAAGTAGCCGTACCGGCGCAGGCGCGGGTTCTGGGTCTCCGTGAAGGGGGCGAGTTCGACATCGGACGGTACGATCGTGCCGGGCCGGAGCGGGATCGAGCCGACGATCGGGCCTGGGCCGACCGGACGGCGCACGATGTAGTCGCGCACCACGACCTCGTCGTCCGGGCCGAAATCGTCCTGCTCGACGATCACGCCCTGTGCGAAGGCGCTTCCGGTGAACGCCGCGGCAAGCCCGAGGGCGGCGGCGAGGCTTGCGCGTGTCGACATGTGAGACTCCGTGACGTCCAGGGCCGGCGGAAACACCGCCCGTCACGATTGTGTTCCCGGCGCCTCAGCGCAACCTCAGCGCCCGACCTGGGCGGCCTCGGCCAAGGGCACCGGCGACCAGCGGGTGATCTGCACGTAGCCGTCAAGCGCAGCGATCACGACGTGCCGGCGATGGCGGTGCACCACGGTGCCGGGCGTGTGGGGGTGGCGCTCGCGCCAGCCCTGCGCTTCAGCAACGTAGACGCGCGCGTCGCCGATCCGGGCGATCGTCTCGACAGCGCCGAAGGCCCGGACGCGGCGCAGAATCGGCTCGACCTCCTGGCGGAAATCGAGGGTCCGGTCGGTGTCGGTCGCCCGGCGCCAGTAGGACCCGTCGCCCTGCGGTTCGGCGCGGCGCCAGCGAGCGGGAAGCTCTTTCCCAAGCGGACCGACGGCGAGGCGCCGAGCCGCCATCTGGCACTTGGTCAGGACGGTCTCGTGGGATTCTACCGGTTCGAGGCTGAAGATGTCCTGCGCCAGGATATCGCCGGTGTCGAAGCCGTCGGCGAGGACGTGAGCGGTCACCCCCCAGGTCTCGTAGCGGTCGAGCACCGCCCGGAACAGCGGGTAGGGGCCTCGCCCGGTCGGCAGCGGCGAGGGGTGGATGTTCAACCCGTAGGCCGCCCGGCCGCGCCAGCCCTTCACCAGCCAGGGATAGCCCGCCACCACGAGCGCCCAGTCCTTGCCGTGCTCCGCCTGCAGGGCCTCGATGTCGCGCTCGCGAATCCGCGACAGCTGGATCGGCAGGCGGAGCGAGCGGGCGCGGGCGACCAGAACGTCGTTGTGGTCGTAGACCCCGTCGCAGGGCCGGGTGAACAGCTTCACGGGCTTCCAGCCGGCCTCGACCAGGCCCTCGAACACGCCGCCCAGGAAGTCGATGCCGGCAAACGCGAACTTCATGCTTGGCGCCTGCGACCTTGTGCACGTGGAGAGGGCGGGGTCTGCCGCCTGCCCGGGGGCGCCACCGGCCTTACTTTGTCCGAGGCCGGTTGGGTAGCAAGAGGTCCGCACGTGCGACAGGTTCTGATCTACGGCGGCACGGGCGGCATCGGCTTGGCGACCGCGCGGGCTCTGCGGTCCCGCGGCTACGCGCTCCATCTCGCGGCACGGGACGCCGACCGCTTGGCCCGCGCGGCCGAGGAACTCGGCGAGACCACGTTCACGGTGGGCGATGTCGGCGATCCGGACTTCTTCGCGGCGGCGAGCGCGGCGGCCGGTTCCGCGTTGGCGGGCCTGGTCTACGCGGTCGGCACGATCAACCTGCGGCCGCTCGGGCGTCTGACCCGGGCCGATGCGGAGAATGATTTTCGCATCAACGCGCTCGGTGCCTTCTCGGCCGTCCAGGCCGCGGCCGCCGCTCTTAAAGCCGGCGCCGGGGAGGCGGGGGCCGGGATCGTGCTGTTCTCGACGGTGGCGGCCGCGCAGGGATTCCCCGCGCACGCCTCCGTGGCGATGGCGAAGGGCGCCGTCGAGGGGCTTGGCTTATCGCTGGCGGCCGAACTCGCTCCACAGATCCGCGTCAACGTGGTCGCGCCCTCCCTGACCCGCACGCCGCTCGCCGCCGCCATCACCGGCAACGAGACCCTGGCCCAGGGAATCGCCGCGATGCACGCGCTGCAGCGGCTCGGACGTCCCGAGGATATCGGAGCCCTCGCGGCGTTCCTGGTCTCCGACGAGGCAGCCTGGATCACCGGCCAGGTAATCGGTGTCGATGGCGGTCGTGCTACCCTGCGCACCAAGGGCTGAGGCGTGCCGGCACAATTCAGACCGCAGGCCAGACCGCAGGGCGGCACCCTCCGCTTCGTGCTCGGCGATCAACTGAACCAGCGGGTCTCGAGCCTCATCGACCTCGACCCCGAGCGCGATGTCGTCCTGCTCGTCGAAGTGCGGGACGAGGCGACCTATGTGCGCCACCACAAGCAGAAGATCGCGTTCCTGTTCGCCGCGATGCGCCATTTCGCGGCCGAACTGGAAGCCGAAGGCATCGCGGTCGACTACGTCCGCCTGACCGAGCCCGGCAACACCGGCAGCTTCACCGGCGAGCTGGAGCGGGCGGTGGCCCGTCATGCACCCGCGCGCGTCGTCGTCACCGAGCCCGGCGAGTGGCGGGTCTGGGAGATGATGCAGGATTGGCGCGAAACCCTGGCGGTGCCGGTGGAGATCCGCGCTGACAACCGTTTCCTGTGCCCACGCGAGGATTTCGCGCGCTGGGCCGAGGGGCGTCATCATCTGCGGATGGAGACGTTCTATCGCGGCATGCGCCGTCGAACCGGTCTGCTGATGGAGGGTGGTGAACCGGTCGGCGGCCGCTGGAACTTCGATCCCGACAACCGCAAGCGCCTACCCAGGGGGCACCGGCTGCCGGACCGGATCGGCTTCCAGCCGGACGCGATCACGCGGGAGACCATTGCACTGGTCGAGCGCGAGTTCGCCGGCCATTTCGGTGATCTCGCGACCTTCTCCTGGCCGGTGACCCGGGCGGATGCGCTGGCCGCGCTGAAGCACTTCATCGACCGGTGCCTGCCGACCTTCGGCGATTACCAGGACGCGATGAAGGCCGGCGCGCCGTACCTCTACCACGCGTTGCTCTCGCCTCCCCTCAACGCGGGGTTGCTGACCGCCGAGGAGGTCTGCTGGGCTGCCGAGCGGGCCTATCGGGATGGGGCCGCGCCCCTGAACTGCGTCGAGGGCTTCATCCGGCAGATCCTCGGATGGCGGGAGTACGTTCGCGGCGTCTACTGGGCGCGGATGCCTGAGTACCGCGACAGCAACGCCCTCAGGGCGAGCCGTGACCTGCCGTGGTTCTACTGGTCGGGCGAGACCGAGCTCAACTGCATCGCGAATGTCGTGGCGGATACGCGGGCTCACGCCTACGCCCATCACATCCAGCGACTGATGGTGACCGGCAATTTCGCGCTGATCGCCGGGCTCGATCCGGCGCAGGTCGAGGAATGGTACCTGATCGTGTTCGCCGACGCCTACGAATGGGTCGAGTTGCCCAACGTGCACGGCATGGTCCTATGGGCCGATGGGGGCGTGATGGGCTCGAAGCCCTACGCGGCATCGGGCGCCTATATCGACCGGATGTCGGATTACTGCGCGAGCTGCGCGTACGATGTGAAGGTCAAGGCGGGGCCGAATGCCTGCCCGTTCAACTACCTGTACTGGAATTTTTTGATCGAGAACGAGGACAGGTTGATCGGCAATCAGCGGATGGCGATGCCGTATCGGACCCTGCGGGGCATGGGGGACCAGCGCCGCGCCGAGATCCGGCGAGACGCTGCCGGGTTCCTCGGCTCCCTCAGGGCCGAGCCCGAGCGCGCTCACCAGGGGGACCAGACCGCCAACGCCACATAGGGAACGGCGCTTCGCCGGCCCGTCTCGGACTGGAGGCCCGCGGAGACGCGGAAGCTGTAGCTGGCGATGGCGAAATCAGTGGCGTGCAGGCCGAGATTCCACTTCCGGTAGCCCGTCTCGTCTCGGTAGACGCTGAGCTCCGGGCCGAGATAGGCGCCCCAGGCACGAAAACCCCAGGCCAGCCGCGACCAGAGGCTCCCGCGCGTCGAGCCCGCGATGGCGGTCGCCTGCAGGAGCGTGTCTTCAGTCGGGCGTGCCCAGATCTCGGCGTGCAGGCGCGCACCGTAGGTCGCGGGGAAGACGGCCAGGGCGCGACGGTCGGCCAGCATCTCGATCGCGCCCTCGGGCCCCGCGAAGATGGCCGCAGTTCCCCAGTCGAAGAACCATTGGTAACCGAGCACTGTAGCCGCGCTGAACGTGTAGCGTGTGAGCGGGAGTCCGAAGTCGCCGCGTTCCCGGCGCCGGCCGCTCCCCACGCTCGCCAGCATGACGAAGCCATCCTGATCGAGGGGGCCGAGCCCGAGCTTCGCGCCGACGGTCAGAAATGTCGCGGCCCCCGCATCGAGGCTCCCGAACAGGAGCGCATCGATCTCGCCGCCGTATGCCGCATGGGCCTGCGCAAGGAACAGCGAGGCGGCCAGGACGGATCCGGGCGTCCGGCTGCGAATGTTCGGTAAGTCCCCACGCCTGCGCACGAACTGAGCCTCGATGGTGAGGCCGTAAACCTAATGTCAACCTGCGTAGAGTGCGCCGAAGTTGACCGGAGGTCCACTGGAAATTTCTTTGGGCTTGCGGGAGCTGCTTGCCCAAAAATCTAGGCTTACCCACGAACTATGTTTTTTATAACCTGAAATTTACTTCGTTCGATGTCGCGCTGACCTCAGGTGTGGAACTCCGGATCCGGCCCCGCTTTGGGTGCACGCGAGCGCCGCGCGCTTGGCCTGCCGGGTGATCTCGGCTAGAGCCCGCCGCAGGACAGCGAAGGTTGGCGGATCCTTGACTGCCGGTGCACGAACGTCGGACGTCCTCACTGTGCTGGCGAGCCAGGAGGGGGAGCGCCTCACCGTGGGCGACATCGTCGCGGTCCTACGGGACCGCGCCTTCGCGCTGCTCGTGGTGCTTCTCGGCTTGCCGAACTGCCTGCCGATGCCGCCGCCGATCCCGCTGATCTGCGGCCTGCTGCTGCTGCTCGTGGCCGTTCAAATCGCGGCGGGCATGTCGTCGCCATGGCTGCCCCGCATGCTGCTCGGCCGATCGATCGCGCTCGCCGATGTGCGGCGCGCCGTCACCCGGGCTGTTCCGATCCTGCGGCGCCTGGAACGCTGGTCGCGCCCGCGGGTCAGCGTGTTTGAGACCGCGCTGGGCATGCGCGGCATGGGGATCGCCCTGTTGGCGCTGGCACTGGCGCTGATCGTCGCCGCGCCGATCGTCGGACAGATCCCTCTCGGGCTCGCCGTCTGTCTCGTGGGCCTGGGCCTCGTCGAGCGCGACGGCATCGTCGTCATGGGCGGGTTGATAATCGGCCTGTTCGGCGTCGCCATCAATGCCGGCTTCGCCTACGCGGTCATCGCCGGGATCGTGGGTCTCCTGAACCTCTGATGGAGGCGGATCAGAGCCGGTAACGGATCTGATCGGTCCAGAAGCGCTCGAGCCGGCCGAGGGCCTGGTTCAGCCGGCCGAAATCGTCGTCCGAGATGCCCCCGATCGGCGCGATCGTGCGGGCGTGCTTGTCGTAGAGCCCCTGGATGATCTCGTGGACCTGCCGGCCCTTGTCGGTCAGGCTGATCCGGACCGAGCGGCGATCGGTCTTCGAGCGGGCGTGGTGGAGGTAGCCGGCCTCGACGAGCTTCTTGACGTTGTAGGAGACGTTGGAGCCGAGATAGTAGCCCTTCGTCCGGAGCTCGCTCGCGGTCAGCTCCTTGTCGCCGATGTTGTACAGCAGCAGGGCCTGGACGCTGTTGACGTCTTCCCGGCCGCGCCGCTCGAACTCGTCCTTGATCACGTCGAGCAGCCGGCGATGCAGACGCTCGACCAAGTGGAGAGCCTCCAGGTAGGAGCCCTTGGCGGACGGGGCTTCTTCCGGGGTCTCGCTCGTCGCGACTCGGGCGCTCTGGGTCTTCATCGTCTGCCTCACCGTCTGATGCTGCGGCTCCCGTTCGATGCGGTGCCGCTGATGATGGCTAAGCTACGTACCGGGAATGAAAGGCGATTTAAGCGACAGGATGAATTCCCGATTTACTCTTTGCGGTAAAGACAAACTGAAGCGAAGATCAGAACGGTTCGTTCACCGTGCTTCCTGCGCGGCCAGCCAGGACAGCAGGAAGTACATCATCACGACCGTGAGGCCGAATACGAGCAGCGGCACCGGCAGCGGCACGAGTTGCGGGGTCAACACCGCCAACGTCATCGCGGATGTCACCGCCAGCAACCAGATCACGCCGCCCCAGGCGCTGGTCAGCCACAGGCCGATGGCCGCCGACGCGTCCACCACGGCGAAGTAGACGATCGCCGCCTGGCGCCCGAACGGCTCGATCTCGAAGGGGCGGGATCCGGGAAGCACGTCGAGGATCGTCGCCCAGGACGAGATGCTCTTGACCAGCCAGAACAGCGCCGTCACCCGCATGAACCATACGAGCACCGTATCCCAGGTCCCAGGCGCGGGGCCCTGGGCGCGTTCGATCCGGTCGGTCGGCGGGTCACCGGGCCGGGCACCCTTGCGCCGGATCGGGAAGGAGCCGGGCACTACGCTGCGCTCGCGGGTGAGAAAAGCCGATTCATCGTCGGGAGGCCGGGATTCATGTGGGGGGATGCGCCGGGTTGAAGCCGTTCCGGCGCCCTGCGTCAACGGCCTGATTTCGCCGGGCCGGGCGGGTGTGCTAGTCCGGCGCCTCCAGCGCCGATGCGCCGCGCGATCGTCAGCTCTTCCGCGCGCACGATACCGAAGCCGCATGTCAGACACCTTGCCCGAGCCGCGCCCCATCGCCCTGCAGGCCGCCCGCGCGAGCGGTCGCCCGGAAGGGCTGAAGATCACCCAGCGTCCGCGCCGCAACCGCAAGGCGGACTGGTCGCGACGCCTGGTCCGCGAGAACACGCTGACCGTCGACGACCTGATCTGGCCGATGTTCGTGATCGACGGCGAGCGCCGGCGCGAGCCGATCGCCTCCATGCCGGGAGTCGAGCGGCTCTCCGTCGACGAGATCGTGCGCGATGCCGAGCGCGCGGCGCGGCTGGGCATCCCGGCGGTGTCGTTCTTCCCCTACACCGAGGTCGAGCTGCGCGATCCGACCGGCTCGGAGGCGCTTAACGCCAAGAACCTGGTTTGCCGGGCGGTGCGGGCCGTGAAGCAGGCCGTGCCGGAAGTGGGCATCATGACCGACGTGGCGCTCGATCCCTACACCAGCCACGGTCACGACGGCCTGATGAAGGACGGCGCGATCCTCAACGATGAGACCGTGGCGATCCTGGTGGAGCAGAGCCTGATCCAGGCCGAGGCCGGCACCGACATCATCGCACCCTCGGACATGATGGATGGGCGCGTCGGCGCGATCCGGGCCGGGCTCGACAAGGCCGGCTTCCTCGACGTTCAGATCATGGCCTACGCGGCCAAGTATGCCAGTGCGTTCTACGGGCCGTTCCGCGACGCGATCGGAACCAAGGCTGCGCTGGTGGGCGACAAGCGCACCTACCAGATGGACCCGGGCAATTCGGCAGAGGCCCTGCGCGAAGTCCGCCTCGACCTGGAGGAAGGCGCGGATTCGGTGATGGTCAAGCCGGGTCTGCCCTATCTGGATATCATCCGGCGGGTGCGGGACGAATTCCAGGTTCCGACCTTCGCCTATCAGGTGTCCGGCGAGTACGCGATGATCGAGGCGGCCGCCCGCAATGGCTGGCTCGACGGGGATCGCGCGATGGTGGAGGCGCTGCTCGCCTTCAAGCGTGCCGGTGCCGACGGAGTGCTGACCTATCACGCCCCGCGGGTCGCCGAGCGCCTGCGCCAAGCCCCGTGAGGCGGGGGCGCCGCTGGCTCCTCGGGGCGGCGGCGGCCGCGGGTTTCCTCGGGGGGCTCGCTGCTTGCCAGGATACGCTGCGTCGGGAGCGGGTCGCGACCTGCCGCCGGGCTCTGCCGGCGGTAGCGCCCCAACCCGGAATCCGGCTGCTGCGGGCGGCACCGGGACCTTCGACGGACACGGTCCGTGTGGATTACGCCGAGGGGAACCGCCAGCACTGGCTGACCTGCCGCTTCGACGCCGGCGCGACCATTATCGCGCTGACCACCGAGGGCAGTAATCTGTCGGGCTCGTCACTCTACTTGCTGAAACGCTTTTACCTCGACACGCCCGATGCCGAGGCCGACGATCCCGCGTCGCATTGAACGCGATCCGGGTGGCTCTTGCGTCCGCCGGGCGGGGCACCCACCTTTTTCTCCGCCGCCTTGCTTGCAGGACGCGACACCATGCAGAATCCCCAACCCGGCTACGCCGAACGCTTCGAGGCCCCCCATTACGTGGCCTCGCTGCCGATCCCGTTCGTCCGCGCGAGCCTGGGCGCGCGCACGGTCGCGTATCTCCTCGACATCCTGTTCATCTTCGGGTTCACCGCGTTGCTGACGCTGCTGATCACGGTGATCGGCGTCATGACGTTCGGCCTGGGCTGGACCTTGTTCGCGATTCTGCCGGCGAGCGGCGTTATCTACAGCGCCATCACGGTGGGCGGCTCCAAGCAGAGCACGATCGGGCAGCGCCTGATGGGGCTGCGGGTCGTGGCCCCGGAGCGTGGCGGGTCGGTCGACGTCATCACGGCCGCCGTCCACGCCCTGTTGTTCTACGTCGCGGTCTCGACCTTCCTGCTGTGGTGCCTCGATCTCGCCTTCGGGCTGATGCGCTCGGATCGCCGCCTGGGTCACGACCTGTTGCTTGGCCTGGCGGTCGTTCACGCGCGCTGACACGTCCGACCTGCGGCGAAATTCTCGCGCGCCGAGCGACCGGGGGCATTGAGCCCGGCCGTGCCGCCTGTACACTGATGTGCCGGCGCTGCGAGGACCAACCGGTGCAGGGTCAAGACCGAGCGTGACGAGCCATCCGCGCGATACTCCGCAATTCTATCTCACCGCGCCCTCACCGTGCCCGTACCTTCCGGGCCAGGAGGAACGGAAGGTCTTCACGCACCTCGTCGGGCGCCGCGCGCGGGATCTCAACGAGATCCTGACGCAAGGCGGATTCCGGCGCTCGCAGACCATCGCGTATCGTCCTGCTTGCGAGACCTGCCGGGCCTGCATCTCGGTGCGGGTCGTGGTGGACGATTTCGAGCCGAGCGCCAGCCAGAAGCGGATCCTGGCGCGCAATGACGACTGGATCGGCACCGCGGAGCCGAACCGGCCGGCCTCCGAGCAATACGCCCTGTTCCGCCGCTATCTCGACGCCCGCCACGGCGATGGCGGCATGGTCGACATGACGGTGCTCGACTACGCCATGATGATCGAGGACAGCCACGTCGACACGCATCTCGTGGCGTACCGGCGGCGCGGTCCGGATACGGCGATCACCGGGCGCGGCTTCGGCCCGCCGCTCGCCTTCTGCCTGACCGACGTGCTCGCGGACGGGCTGTCGATGGTCTACTCGTTCTACGATCCCGAGGAAGCCGGGCGCTCGCCGGGCACCTTCATGATCCTCGACCATATCCGCCGGGCCCGCCGGCTCGGATTGCCGTATCTTTATCTCGGCTACTGGGTCGAGGGCTCGCGCAAGATGGACTACAAATCCCGCTTCCGCCCGCAGGAGCGGCTGATGGGGCAGGGCTGGGTGCGGGTCGGCTGACGGGGAGCGTCCCCATCCGTGTCGCCCGGGCCTGCGCGAACCGCATTGAGCGGCCGGGGCGGCGCATGCTACCGGCCACGCACGAGTTCCGGACCGTGCCGAGGCCCTCATGATCCCCCGTTACAGCCGCCCGACGATGACGGCGATCTGGTCGCCCGAGAGCCGCTTCAAGATCTGGTTCGAGATCGAGGCGCACGCCACCACGGCGCTGGCCGAGATCGGCGTCGTCCCCAAGGCGGCGGCCGAGACGATCTGGGCCAAGGGCAGGGACGCGGTGTTCGACGTCGCCCGCATCGACGAGATCGAGGCGGTGACGAAGCACGACGTCATCGCCTTCCTCACCCATCTCGCGGAGATCGTCGGCCCCGAGGCGCGCTTCGTCCACCAGGGCATGACCTCGTCGGACGTGCTCGACACCTGCCTCAACGTGCAGCTCGTGCGCGCGGCCGACATCCTGATCGCCGATGTCGACGCCCTGCTGGCGGCTCTGAAGAGCCGGGCGCTTGAGCATAAGCTCACGCCGACCATCGGCCGCTCGCACGGCATCCACGCCGAGCCGGTGACCTTCGGGCTCAAGCTGGCGCAGGCCTATGCCGAATTCGAGCGCAACCGCCGCCGCCTCGTCGCGGCGCGCGAGGAGGTTGCCACCTGCGCGATCTCCGGCGCGGTCGGCACCTTCGCCAACATCGATCCGCGGGTGGAGCAGTACGTCGCCGAGAAGATGGGCCTGACCGCGGAGCCGGTCTCGACTCAGGTGATCCCGCGCGATCGCCACGCCGCGTTCTTCGCGACGCTCGGGGTCGTCGCCTCGTCGCTCGAGCGCCTGGCGATCGAGATCCGCCACCTCCAGCGCACCGAGGTGCTCGAGGCGGAGGAGTTCTTCTCCGAGGGCCAGAAGGGCTCCTCGGCCATGCCGCACAAGCGCAACCCGGTGCTCACCGAGAACATCACCGGGCTCGCCCGGATGGTCCGCGGCTATGTCGTGCCGGCGATGGAGAACGTGGCGCTCTGGCATGAGCGCGACATCTCCCATTCCTCCGTGGAGCGGATGATCGGCCCCGATGCGACCGTCACCCTCGACTTCGCGCTGGCCCGCATGACCGGCGTGATCGAGAAGCTGCTGATCTACCCGGCCAACATGCAGAAGAACCTCGACCGTCTCGGCGGCCTGGTCCATTCGCAGCGGGTGTTGCTGGCGCTCACCCAGGCCGGCGTGTCCCGCGAGGATTCGTACCGGCTGGTTCAGCGCAACGCGATGCCGGTCTGGCGCGGGGAGGGCGATTTCCTCGCCCTGCTGAAGGCCGATCCCGAGGTGACCGCGGCGCTCACCCCGGAGCAGATCGAGGAATGCTTCGACCTCGGCTATCACTTCAAGCACGTCGACACGATCTTCGCGCGGGTGTTCGGCACGGCCTGAGCACGCAGCACGAATCCTGCTTAGACCCGTGACGAACACAGGAAGGCAATCCGTGACCGCATCCCGCATCGTCTACCTCAACGGCGCATTCCTCCCCTTCGAGGAGGCGCGCGTGCCGATCATGGATCGCGGCTTCCTGTTCGCCGACGGGATCTACGAGGTCTCGGCGATCGTCGACGGCAAGCTCGTCGACAACGCCGCGCATCTGGCCCGCCTGGATCGCTCGCTCGGCGAGATCGGCATCCGCAACCCGCACGATGCGGCCGGGTGGGAGAAGCTGCAGACCGAGCTCGTCGCCCGCAACGGCGTCCGCGAAGGGCTGGTCTACATGCAGGTCACGCGCGGTGTGGCCGAGCGGGACTTCGCCTTTCCGAAGGCCGGGACCGAGCCCACCGTGATGATGTTCACGCAGGCCAAGACCGTTCTGGCCAACCCGCTCGCGGAATCCGGTGCCCGGGTGATCACCGTCGAGGATCTCCGCTGGAAGCGCCGGGACATCAAGTCGGTGGCGCTGCTGGCGCAGGTTCTCGCCAAGCAGCAGGCCGCCGAGGCCGGGGTCGCCGAGGCCTGGATGGTCGAGGACGGAGCGGTGACAGAAGGCTCCTCGTCCACCGCCTTCATCGTCAGCCGCGAGCGCGTGCTCGTGACCCGGCCGCTCTCCACCGCCCTGTTGCCCGGCATCACCCGGGCCTCCGTGCTGAAGCTCGCCGCCGAGGCCGATCTGCGGGTGGAGGAGCGGCTGATCCCGGTGGCCGAGGCCTACGAGGCCCAGGAGGCGTTCTACACCAGCGCCTCCGCCTTCGTGATGCCGGTGGTGGAGATCGACGGTCGGTCGATCGGCGAAGGGCGCCCCGGTCCGCTGACCCGGCGCCTGCGCGAACTCTACATCGAGGCGGCCCGTCAGAGCTAAGCCCTCGCCCACTGCGAACAGGAACGGATCCGGCACCTGGCTGTTGCTCTCGGAACACGTGTTCCAAGAGGGGAGACCAGTCTTGTCGAGGAAGATCCTGCTCGCTGCTTTCGCGGCGGCCCTGTTTGCTGTCCCCGCCTATGCCCAGAACCCGGACGCGCCGCTGAAAGGGCGCGATACCGACCCGGCCCTGCCGCCGTCGACCCAGACGCCGCCGGATCGCGTCCGTCCGAGCGCCGACGCGCCGCCGAAGGACCAGTCGCTCAGCGACAAGCTCCAGAAGAACGACGGCGTGATCAAGCCGCCGGAGACCGGCACCACCGGCACCGTCATGAAGCCGGACGAGACCGGCTCCACGCCGGTGATCAAGCCGCAGGAACTGCCCGGCCGCGACCCCGGCACCGAGGCGAAATAACTGGACCCCGCGATCGAGCAGGCCGCAATGCGGCAGCCTTGCTTGATTTCGTGGCCCGGATCGCGGAAACGGCACACGACGTACGCAGCCCGCGCCCGCGGGCGGCTCCGTCCCGGTTCCCGTCGCGGGTGAGTAGGCAGGCATGGCCAACGTCGTCGTTGTAGGCGCCCAATGGGGCGACGAGGGCAAGGGCAAGATCGTCGACTGGCTCTCCGAGCAAGCCGACATCGTCGTCCGCTTTCAGGGCGGCCACAATGCCGGCCACACGCTGGTCATCGACGGGGTGACGTACAAGCTGGCGCTGTTGCCGTCCGGCGTCGTGCGCGGCGGCAAGCTCTCGGTGATCGGCAACGGGGTCGTGGTCGATCCCTGGCACCTCGTCGACGAGATCGAGCGGATCAAGGCGCAGGGCGTCGAGGTCTCGCCGGCCTCCCTACGGATCGCCGACAACGCGACGCTGATCCTGCCGCTGCACCGCGAGCTCGATCATTTCCGCGAGACCGCCAATGCGGGCCTCAAGATCGGCACCACCAAGCGCGGGATCGGGCCGGCCTACGAGGACAAGGTCGGCCGCCGCGCCATCCGCGTGGTCGATCTCGCCGATATCGACGCGCTCCCCGCGAAGATAGAGCGGGTGCTGACGCATCACAACGCGCTCCGGCGCGGTCTCGGCATCGAGGAAGTGAATGCCGAGGCGCTTCTCGCCGAGCTGACCGCGATCGCGCCCAAGATCCTGCCCTTTGCCGACACGGTCTGGTCGCTGCTCGACGATCAGCGTCGGGCCGGCAAGCGCATCCTGTTCGAGGGCGCGCAGGGCGCGCTGCTCGACGTCGACCACGGCACCTATCCGTTCGTGACGTCCTCGAACATCGTGGCCGCCCAGGCGGCGACGGGCTCCGGCCTCGGTCCGGGCGCGATCGGCTACGTGCTGGGCATCGCCAAGGCCTATACGACCCGGGTCGGCGAGGGGCCGTTCCCCACCGAGCTGCATGACGAGATCGGCGAGACCATCGGCGCCCGCGGGCGTGAATTCGGCGTCAACACGGGCCGCAAGCGGCGCTGCGGCTGGTTCGACGCCGTGCTGGTGCGCCAGACCGTGCGGACTTCCGGCATCCACGGCATCGCGCTGACCAAGCTCGACATCCTGGACGGGTTCGAGGAGATCCGCGTCTGCACCGGCTACAAGCTCGACGGTCAGACGATCGACCATCTGCCGGCGAGCCAGGCGGCTCAGGCCCGGGTCGACCCGATCTACGAGACCATCCCGGGCTGGTCCGAGACGACGGCGGGCGCCCGGTCCTGGGCGGACCTGCCGGCGCAGGCGATCAAGTATGTCCGCCGGATCGAGGAACTGATCGGAGCGCCGGTGGCGCTGCTCTCGACCTCGCCGGAGCGCGACGACACCATTCTGATGCACAATCCCTTCGAGGATTGAGGGCGGGCATCCTATCCCGTTGATGACGCATCTTTTCTGCTGTTCGGCCTGTATCCAGCCCGCGTCCGCTTGATCTAGAACCAGCCTATGGCGGGACGGCGGTCCCTGGGATCGACCGCCCCGCGCGATTTTGGAGGAACCGGCTCGCGGGTGCCGATCCGCGCGGCGGGCACACGACACATCGGCCGACGGCCCGGACCGACCTCGGGGGCGGACAGGGCCGTCGGCCCGCGGCCTTTGACCGGTCCTGCCGGGCGGCGGCCGAAGGGGCGGACCAGGGCAACATGGCCGATTATTACCCGCTTCTGGCACGCGCCCTCGATGCGCTGCCCGACCGATCGCCCGCTTTGCGCAAGGCGGTCTACGACCGTGCGCGGAACGCCCTGATCAGCCAGCTGCGCTCGCTGGATCCCCCGCTCTCGGAAGCCGATATCGACCTCGAGCGCCGGGCCCTCGACACGGCGATCGAACGGCTGGAGGTCGATCACGGCGGCTTTCCGGCCCCGGCCAACGACGCGGCCGTGGCCCCCGAGCCGCCGCACCCGGCTGCACCGCCGGAGATCCCGGAGCCGTCGCCGCCGAAACCCCTGGCTGCAGAACCGCCGCTCCGTCCGGCCCCGGAGCCGGTCCTTCCCGCCGCCCAGCCGCCCTTCGCGCGCGTGGCTTCGGAGCCCGAGCCGCGCGAAGCGCCGATCGCGATCTCGTCGCCGCGACCCGGAGCGACCCAGGCTTCCGCGCCCGAAGAGGCGCCGGCCAGTCCCGATCCGGCCCCCGACCACGAGGATCCGGACGTCGGCGCGTCCGCGGGCGACGCCGGCAATGGTCGCCAGCGACCGCGCATCGAGGTGGTCCCGCCGCGTTCGGGCCGCTCGCACATCCTGCGCAACGTCTTCGTGGGCTCCGTGCTGGCGGTGGTGATCGGATTGATCGCCGTGGCCGCCTTCATGCTCCGCGACCGGCCCCAGACCCTGCCGACGAACGGCACCGAGACGGCGGATTCTCAGCCGACGGAAAGCGAGAGCAAGTTCGGCGATCGGGTCGGTGGCGAGGCGGCACCGGCGCCGCGCTCTGCGGCTCGCCAGGACGGCACGGCTCCCGCGAAGGTCGCTCCGACGCCGGCCCAGCCGAACCTGTCCATCGCGCAGCGGGCCGAGTTGATCGAGGAGGGTGCCGGGACCGACAACGCGCAGCCGACCAAGACCACCGGTCGGGTGACGTGGCGGCTGGATACCGTGAACGGCGATCAGGGCCAGCCCCTCCAGAATGCCGTCGTCGCGACCGTGACGATCCCGGATGCCGGGCTGACGCTGGTGATGACCATCCAGCGCAACCTCGACGCCACGCTCCCGGCGTCGCACACGGTCAGTCTCGCCTTCAGCCAGACGGGCGATGCCGCCCGGACGGTGCAGGATGTCGGCCTGCTTCAAGCCAAGGACGACGAGAATGGCCGCGGCTCCCCAGTCTCCGGCCTTCCGGTCCGGGTCCGGGACAACCTGTTCCTGATCGGCTTGTCGTCGCTTCAGAACGACGTCGACCGCAACACCGACCTGCTGCTCCACCGCAACTGGTTCGACCTGGCGGTGCGCTACACCTCCGGCAAGCGGGCCGTGTTGACCTTCGAGAAAGGCAGCGCCGGTGCGCAGGTCATGCAGAACGCCTTCGACGCCTGGCAGTAGGCGCCGCAGGTGACCGGATCCGGCGCGCATCCCGACGCGTCGGATCGGTCGATCAGTGAGCCTCGATGCCCGTGCGCGGCAGCTCGCGGTTGGCGATGTTGCGCTTGACCGCTTCCTGCACCTTCTCGAAGGCACGAACCTCGATCTGCCGGACGCGCTCGCGGGAGACGCCGAACTCGCCGGACAGGTCCTCCAGCGTGATCGGATCCTCGGCCAGACGCCGCGCCTCGAAGATGCGTCGCTCGCGCGGGTTGAGCACGCCCAGCGCGTCGCGCAGGGCCGAGAGGCGGTTCTGCCCCTCCTGCTCGCGGGCGAGCACGGTCTCCTGGCTCGGGGCATTGTCGACGAGCCAGTCCTGCCACTCGCCCTCGCCCTCCTCGCGAAGGGGCGCGTTAAGCGACGTGTCGCCGGACAGGCGCCGGTTCATGTCGATCACGTCCTGCTCGGGCACGCCGAGACGGGTGGCGATCTGCTTGACCTGATCGGGGCGCAGGTCGCCCTCGTCGAGCGCCGAGATCTTCCCCTTCGCCTTGCGCAGGTTGAAGAACAGCTTCTTCTGGTTCGCCGTGGTGCCCATCTTCACGAGCGACCACGAGCGCAGGATGTATTCCTGGATCGCCGCCTTGATCCACCACATGGCGTAGGTCGCCAGGCGGAAGCCCTTGTCGGGATCGAAGCGCTTGACCGCCTGCATCAGGCCGACATTGCCCTCGGACACGACCTCGCCGATCGGGAGGCCGTAGCCGCGATAGCCCATGGCGATCTTGGCCACGAGGCGCAGGTGCGATGTCACGAGCCGATGCGCGGCCTCACGGTCGCCGGCATCCCGCCAGCTTTTGGCCAGCGTGAACTCCTCCGTCGGCTCCAGCATCGGGAACTTGCGGATCTCGTCGAGGTAGCGCGAGAGGCCACCTTCATTGGCGAGCACGGGTAGCGTACCGGCCATGGCATTCTCCTGGACTCTGGTCCCCCTTGACGGGCGGACGCGACGGGCAACAGTGCCGTCCACTGGGGCCGCTCTTGAGCCGACCCTCCCGGCCACCCATGTCATACGGGTAAGTCGGACGGACCGGTAGCGGTTGGGGACACCCACGTCGCCATCAACGCGCGACCGGCCGAATGGTCGTACCATGTCACGATGTGACGCGGCCCGGCGTGATCTTTCGCACGTGGCGCGGATTCAGTTTCCTGTCCGCCCATCGTCGCTCAAGCTTTCGCGAGAGTGTCCATGAGCGCGGCGATGTCGGGCGGGATCGGGCTCTCGAACCGCAGGGTCTCCCCGGTGCGCGGATGGCTGAAGCCCAGCAGTTCCGCGTGCAGGGCCTGCCGCCCCAGAGCCGTGAGCGCGTCCCGCGCTGGCGCCGACAGCCGCGCCGCCTTGGTGCGGAACGCGCCGCCATAGACCGGATCCCCGAGGAGCGGGTGGCCGCGATGGGCGAGGTGCACGCGGATCTGATGGGTCCGCCCGGTCTCCAGGCGGCAGCGCACCAGCGAGACCTCGGGATAGGTCTCGGCGACCGTGTAATGGGTCACCGCGTGCCGCCCGGACTCGTCCGACACCACGGCGATCTTCTCCCGATTGTGTCGCGAGCGGGCGAGGCTGGCCTGAATCGTCCCCGTGCGCGGCTGCGGGATACCCCAGACCAGGGCCGCGTAGGCCCGCTCCAACGGCCCCGTCCGCCCGTGATCGGCGAATTGCGCGGTCAGGCCCTGATGAGCCGGGTCGTTCTTCGCGACGACGATCAGGCCGCTCGTATCCTTGTCGAGCCGGTGGACGATGCCGGGCCGGCGCACGCCGCCGATCCCCGAGAGGCTCGCGCCGCAATGGGCGATCAGAGCGTTGACCAGCGTCCCGCTCTCGTGGCCCGGCGCCGGATGGACCACGAGGCCCGCCGGCTTGTCGATGACTACGAGGTCGTCGTCCTCATAGGCGATCGCCAGGTCGACGGCTTCGGCCGCGGGTTCCGCATCCGCCGGCGGCGGCACCGCCAGCACGATCTGCGCGCCGGCCGCGACCTTTGCGGAGGGATCGCGGACCGGGGTCCCGTCCCGGGTCACGCGCCCGTCGCGCACCAGATCCTGAAGCCGAGCCCGGGACAGGTCCGGAAACAAGGCCACCAGCGCCCGGTCGAGCCTGATCCCTCCATCCGCGACGATCCCGACCCGCGCCTCGTCCAATGCGTCCACCACGACCTCTATCCGTGCCCCATCCGCACCGATCCATACGGAATCTCGAAAGAAGCCCCTTGCTCCCCCGACGGGGCGTGGCTATAGCACCCGGGCGCCGCCGGAAAGCTCCCATCGTCTAGCGGTCTAGGACGTCGCCCTCTCACGGCGAAAACAGGGGTTCGATTCCCCTTGGGAGCGCCACCGGCGCATTTTTAGCAAGTTCTGACAGTGACTTAGCGGAAGTGGGACCCGAACCCCTATCTGCGGTGGGACCACGCTGCCCGTTCGCGTAACGCCTCCAAGCGCTGTCGGCGAGCCCTGCGCGTTGAGCCTCCCGGGTGTATCGCTCCACCTCCTCGAGTGTCTGGTGGCCCGTCACGGCCATGATTTCGTGCGGCGTGCAGCCCCGCTCGGCCAGCCGCGCCGCGGTCGCCTTGCGCAGCCCGTGGGCCGAGCAGTGCGGTAAGCCTGCCTGGTTGCACCACTCGCGGAACCGGTTGCCGAAGCCCGCCGTCGAGAACGGTTTGCCGTACTCGGTGACGAGGAAGGTCAGGTGCGCACTCGGCGCCGCCGCGATGGCCTCTGCGAGATCTGGGAACACCGGCACGTCCATCGAGATCGGCTTGCGGTGCTCGTTCTTCGCCTGGACGTATCGGAGCCGGCCGACGCTGATGTGTTGCGGGCCCAGGCGCGGCGCATCTTCCCGCCGGGAAGCGGTGTAAAGCAGCAGCGCGAAGGCTAGGCGTGGCTTCGTCCCGACCGGGTGCCGGCGCTCGAACTGATCGACCTCGTCCAGGGTCCATGTGTGGTGCCCCTTGGTGACGTACTGGACCCGCTTCACGTCGCGCGTCGGGTCCGCCTCGACGATCTCCTCCTCCATCGCCCAATGGAAGAGTGCTCGAAGCGCCTTGAGCATGGTGTTCGCGGCGGCCGGCGTCTCGGCCTTCGCGTCCCGCATGCGCCGGACGTGCCGCGGCTGCATCATCGCGAGCGGGGCCGCGCCCTTGTCGCTGGCGGCAATCTCGTCAAGCGCTCGCTTCTGCCAGCCCTGCGTCGAGGCATCGAGCTTCGTATAGGCGTGGGCCGCGTAGTAGCGCTGCGAGACGTCGATAAACGAGCCCTTGGACGGCCGGACGCGCCGCTCCGGCTCGGGCTGGATCTGCCGGTCGCGAGCCGCCGCATAGGCCGCCCCGAACTCGGCAGAGCCCGGCTTGCCCCGCAGGCGCACCTTCTTCTCCGGTCGCCGCCGAAAGTAATACCGGACGTTGCCGTGCCGGTCTGTGTCGGCGATGACGAAGGGCAGGTCGATGCTGACCACAGAGCTCAGTCCCACGGATTCGAGCCCCCATCATCGCCGCCGAGGGCGTCCCATGCCAAGTCCAGGCGCCGGAGGTCCCAGACCACACAGCCGTCGATGCGCTTTGGCTTCGGCATCCGGCCGTCACGGACCATCTCGTCGAACTTCGATGCGCTGACGCCGACGTACCGTGCCGACTCCTCCCGACGCAGACCGCGGCGCGGGCTCACCTCAATCCGGGGCGCGAACGCGATGTCATCCTGGCGACCTCGCATCGTTAGCCCTCCTTCGCCTTCCAGAGCATCGGCCGCGCGTGATCCGGAATCCGCGACCGGCCCCGTGCCATCGGGTGCATCGGCGCGCCGTCGGCGGTCAGGCCGAAGCAGTGCACGGCCGGCCACGGCGCCTCGCCGGTGGTGATCTCCTCAAGCACCTCGTCGACGAACTCAGGATCCCATGCGCCGGCGCCCCAGCAGGCCACGACCAGCGCGGCCGCCTTCGCCTCGCGCACGAGCTGCGGCAGGTTGCTAAAGTGGATCACGTCGCGAGCGTGCCAGTCCGGGCCGTTGTCCATGAACTGCGCCCAGGCGCGGCACTCGGCCGGCGACGGGGTGCGCAGCGGATAGAGGTTGACCGCTGTGAACCCGCCGTAGCCCCACGACCGGGCAAAGTGGATCCAGCGGCGCACGGTCGGGTCGTCCTGCCGGTGGTCGGCGGTGCTCGGGTTCAGCCCGATGAAGCAGACGTGGCCGCCCTCGCTCGACCACGTGCGGGTCAGCGTGAAGCGGTAGGCGCCGCAGCGAGACAGGTTGGCCGAGCGGGCGATCGTGTCGGCGAAGGGCACGCCGAAGAGGTCGCGAGTGGCGAGGGCGGCCGTGCTCATTGCAGCTTCCTCCGGTAGGGCACGGTGGCAGAGCGCGGGTCGTCGGCGCGTCCGGCCGCAGTGATCGCCAGCGTGTAGCCGCACCGCCGGCAGCGAACCCGCCAGACCAGGCGCTCGGGCGCCGGGTACGGGAGATCAACTCGACAGGATGGGACGCCAGGCGCTGCCTGCTGGACATCGACGCCCTCCGGATAGGCGGGGTTCGACGGGCATTCGGGCGGCCCGCGCCGCATCGTCGGCTTGATGTCGAACTGGGGCTTCGCGCTCATGCCGCCCCCGCGATGTTGAGCGCGTCGGCCGGGGCGAACTGCACAGGCACGTCGTCAATGTTGAGGCGCAGGACCTCGAAGCTGATCGCGACGACCCACGGGTTCGCGAGCCAGGCGCCCTCGCCGTTGATGAAGTCCCAGAGCAGCCAGAATGCACGGACCGGGTGCTGCGCGTTGACCAGACCAGGAATGCCGAAGTCGCTGTGCTCGGGCGTGCGCAGGTCCTGGATGCCCTCGGCGATCGCGTCGGCGGCTGACATGGCGTTCAGCCGCTCGAGCCGGACCTCCGTCACCAGGAGCGTCAGGCGGCTGGCCCAGCGCGGCATGAAGAGGCTCGGGCGGATCTTGCCGCCCAACTCCCGCTCGCCATCAGCGAGATACTCCAGCACGCTCCCTACCGGGATATCGCTTGGCTTCGGCGCTCGACCCAGCGCTTCATCATGCCAGTCGAGCCCGTAGGATGCGCGCCACGTCTCTTTCACCCACAGCCGGTCGCCGCCGGCGTAGGGTAGCGGAAGCGTCACGAGGCAGCCGGTGTCCCGGCAGATCACTTCCGGCGCCCCCGATGCTCCGAACTCGATGTGGCTCGGGTCGGTGCTCGCCCACTTGGGCAGCTTCAGGATCCGGCGCGTCTGCGTCTTCCGGCCGGCGAGTAGCGCCTGGACCATAGGCGCGCTGAACAGGATGGGACGGTCAGCCACGGGCCACCTCCTCGACCGCATCCTCCGCCGGCGGCTCGCCGACGAAGACCCAGACAGGCGGATGCGAGGTGCCGACCACCGATAGGTAGATCGGCGCGCCCGCCACCAAGAGCGCGATCTCCTCCATGGTCGGCAGCCAGGCCGAGACCATGCGGTTCACGCCCGGGCTGTGCGGCTCGTCGCGGATCGGCAAGCCGCCGCAGATGCCGTCCTTCGCCTCATCCCAGTCCTTCGGGGCTCCGAGGTTGCGGGTCGCGCCCGCCACACGTCCGATGTGCATGGTCAGGTTCCCCGCTTCCCGCCCCAGTATTCCGTCGGCTTCTCCAGCCGCCGGTCGATCGCGCGCTTCAGGGCGTCGGCGGCGAGATCGTCGCCGTAGTTCGCCCGCCACAGATCCACGGCGGTCACGACCATCACGTGGGCGGCGATGTCGGCCTGCATGCCCTCGTTCAAGGGCTTCTCCAGCAGGTCCATGATCCCGCGGGCGAGCTCGGTGACGTGCCGGCCTGAGACGTTGGCCATGCCTTCCGGCGGGACGTGGCCGGCCGCAGCCCTGCGCTTCTGCTCACCCATGGGTCACCTCGGCGATCTGGCCGGCATCAGGGTCGCCGTAGAGCCGGAGCGCTCTCGCAGCGTCGCGGCGTTCCGACCGTTTCAGGTCGCGCAGCCACTTCCGGTGCTCCTCATCCGTCGCGGCCTTCGCCAGATCGAAGTCGGAGATCTTTGCCTCGCCGGGCGGCCAGCCCAGCCAGGACAGGTAGCCAGTCGCCGGGTCGGCCCATGCACAGACCCAAGTCTCGCCGGACGGCTTGTGCAGGATGCTGTCGCCGGTGCGGAAAGGCGGACGCTCACCCATGACGCACCTCCGGGAAGCCGTTGTGCTCGACGCCATCCAAGAGGCGGCCGGCGACCTTCTTGCCGACGAGCCAGACCGATTGATCGTCACCGAGCGATGAGTCGCCGAAGTCGTACGAGCGGCTACCCGGGATCGCGTCGGGGAAGAGCGACCCAGGCCCCCATGCACCCCACTGCTTGAATAGGTACGCTGTTCCTGCGGCTGCGCAGGCGTCGCGAATTTGGCGCGCCCAGTCCGGGTGCATGGGTCGAGCACCGGGGCCGCTCTCGCCGCCGACGATGATCCAAGAGAGTGGCGGGAGCGTCGTGCGGCACGGATCGCCGAACATCCCCTGCAGCTCGCCGGTCAGGCTGTTCAGGACCTCTGCGCCGCGGAAGCGCATGGTCGAGATGCTCGTGAAGTCGATCGGCCCCAGCAGCGGCTCGGCCGACACGAACCGCACCGCGGCCGGCGTCGCCAGCAGGTCCGGCACGCGCTCGTCGGCCCGGCGCTGATCCTCGGCTGAGACGCCGAGCCAGACGTTCTTCAGCGGCCAGAGCGGCCACGAACTGCGCTCGTTTCCCAGCTTCAGGTTCTCGGCCGCTGCGAAGCAATTCCAGCCCGCGCCGCCCCGCGGGTCGCGGCTGTTCCTGCCCGGACCGATCTCCCGGGACATCGCCTCCAGCACGGCAATGATCCGCGCCACCAGGTCGGGCGCCGACAGGTACGCCCGCATTCGGCCGGAGCGCTTCGTCAGCACCTGAAAGGTGTGCTGGGACGAAGCCGCCATGACAGCGAAGATCCGATCCAGCACCTCATCCGGTACGCCCGGGTGAAACAGGTCGCCATGGGCGGCCACGAAGATGTTGCGCCCGCGGGCCCACAGCAGCGGCTGGAGAAGCCACTGCTCATTGAACCGGACCTCGCCCGTCCAGACCGGGCCGGCCTTCGTCTCTCGCGTGAGGCCCACGCGGGACGGGTGATTCCGCAGGCGGGTCCCGGCGAGCTTCATCGCATAGCAGTTCGTGCAACCCGGGGTGTCGATGGTGCACCCGGTCACGATCTGCCAAGTCGCGGCGGTCCATTCGATGGATAAGGTCTCAGCCACGGGCGGCCTCCTTCGTCAGCACACCGTGCACGGCGGCGCTGGCCTGGCTGAGCGGCTCGAACAGAGCCTCGGCCATGGCGTCGCCCTCTTCGCTGTCCTCGACCTCGTCGAGCAGATCCTCGATCAGGGCGCTGAGCCGCTTGAGTTTGTTCAGGTCGAGGCTCATCGGGCGCCTCCCGTCGCGAGGGCGGCGATCTTGGCGACGTCGGCCGAGCGCAAGTTCTTGATGAGCCGGACGCCAAGCTCCAGGGCTTCCGAGCAGGCGCAGCCCCTGTCTTCCTCGCCGTCGCAGGGCACCTCGCCCGTCTGGGGATCCTGGATTCCCCGGCGGTCACACTCCGAGCCGACGTTCAGGATCGTCGCGTCGATGCCCCTGATCGCAGCGTCAATCCCGGCCTTGATGCCGACCGTCAGCGCGTCACCCTGAGCGGCGGTCAGCGCGGCCTCGGCGTCCTCAAGGACCTCGTCCTTCAGCTTCTGCGGCAGGATCTCGAGGACGTTGACGATCTCGGGTGCGCCCCGTCGGCCGCCCCGGGCATTGGCGATCGCCGCAGCGGCCGCCTCGATCATCTCGCGCGTGATGGTGCTGGACTCGGCCATGGGGCTACTCCGCGATGAGGGGACGGCTGGCACGCTCAGCGTCGCGACGGCGGCGGGCGGCGCTGTGCAGGTACTTGTCGGCCCGGTCGTCCCGGCCCGCGGCGATGCTCTGGCGCAGCAGGCGCTCACGCATCTCGTCCTCGCGCTGGCGGCGCTGCCGGCGTTCCCACGCGCGATCCTGGTGCGCCCGCTTCTCGCGCCGGCTGCGCTCCTGCTCGCGATGCCGCTCTCGCTCGGAGTCTACCGGTGGCGCAGATCGGAGTACGTCGGCGCCGCCGACGAGCGCTCCGGCAAGAGCCAAGCCCAGCAGCGGGCTCATGCGGCCGATCCCTCTAACCATGACGGCTCACTCCTGATTGAACGGGTAGGCGGGATCCCGCCGGGGATCGTGCTCCGGCAGGACGGCGCGCAGGGCTTCGCGGATCGCGATCTGTAAGTCGGCGCAGGCGGACCTGTTGGCGTTGGTGCGCCGGACGCCGGCGGCCTTCGTGCCGGCGATCATCAGGTCGAGGCTGATCTGGTCGAGGTTGGGGAGGCGTTTGGTCATGCCACGAGCTCCAGCTGCTCGGGCCGGAGCATCCACGCACCAGGCGTCTGCATGGCGTCCCACCGATCGGCCATGCCGCGCGGCGTGTTCTGCGGGCGCCAGTGGTTCTGCGCGATGTCGGTGCTGTCGACCGATGCGAACGGCCAGACCTCGCCGCTGCACTGCATGCCGCGGAGCATGTGGACCCACGGCAGGTGCCGGTGCTCGCGGGCGAGCGCGTTCCAGCACTCGTCCATCCGGCGGCGCCAGAGGTCGGACATGACCTTCCGGTATTCGGCGGTCGAGCCTATGCAGACCCGCGGCCATTCCGAGCACAGTCGCAGCAGCCGGTGCAGCGGCTCGTCCATGTGCCAGACCGGCGCGCCGCGGTGGCCGAACGGCCATTCCCGAACGAGCGCATCCTGCAGCTGCGAGCCGCCATCGATCACGTCCGGGATCACCGCCCAGGTGGTCGGGAATCCGAGCCAGCGATCGCACCAAGCGTAGAAGTTTGGCCAGTTGGTCTCGGCGCCGCGCTTCCACTTCGAGAAGGCGCCGTTGTCGAGCATCACGCTCTGGCCGATCTCGTGGACCCGCGCGACCTGCTCCGGCCGCGCGTGGCTGACGCAGAAGTGCCGGCCGGCGAGCTGGTAGAGCGCCGAGACGGGCGTGATCGGGGTGCCGTGGTAGTGGATCATGCCAGCACCTGGATGGTGCTGATGCTGCTTGCAGGCTCGAACGCTAATGTGCTCGCGATCTGGCGGGCTGCCTGCACGTCAAAGACGTGCGATACCCGTCGGGCTCCTGAATGACAGTCGCGGAAATAGCTTGAATGGCCACCATTGTTGCGGGTTGCCCGAGATGCAGCGTGGAGCGCATGACGTTCGATATCGCGGCTTTCCACCTCATCTTCGTAGAACACCGGTGGCAACATCACTACGAAGCTTATTCCATTTGCAGAAAATGCAACAGCGGAACTATTTTTGCCATAAAAAATAAGGCTGACAGGAGAACGGAAGACGTTAATGAGAATATAAGTAGAATTTCTTATGACATAACCGAACTTTTCGATATGAAAGGCTATGTAAGTTTGAAGAATGTGGGCTGCGTGAAGCCGCCTGAGTTTTTGCCTCCTCCTATACGAAGCGCCTTCGACGAAGGGGCAAAGTGTATCTCCGCAGGATGCTGGAACGCGGCGGCCACCATGTTTCGCATGGCACTGGATCTGGCTACCCGTCCTTTGCTGCCTCCAGAAGGGACGACAGGTATCAATCGTCGGACCCGACGGGATCTTGGCATGCGACTTCCTTGGTTGTTCGACCACGGAAAGTTGCCTGAGGCCCTGCGAGAGTTGTCCGCCGCTATCCATCAAGATGGCAACGACGGAGCCCATCAAGGCACGCTGACGAAAGCAGATGCTCTCGATCTGCTCGACTTCACAGAGGCTCTGCTCACGCGCCTCTTCACTGAACCCGAGCGATTGCGGCTCGCAGCTGAAAGACGTGCAACTCGGCGAGCAGCTGAGTAGTCGCGTCCCGCGCCGTCTCATGCCGCCACCCCTTCGCCGCTCGCCGCGAGGGGCTGCGGGTCTCGCGCCCGAAGCCTGACGCACAGGCTCCAGCCGCGGCGCAGCGGGACGAGCTCACCGCGGCACAGCAGCGCCTCGACAGTCCGGATCGGCAGGCGGCGGCCACCGCATTCCGCGCGATAGGCAGTAGGCTCGTCGCTGAGCTGAGGCCGCACCATCCGCCACCGGCCATGAGAGTCGGGGCGGCGCTGGGTCTTACGCACAGCGATCCGGCACACGCCCGCCTGGCGTATCATTGCCAGCACCGCGATCTGACGTGGGGTGAGCGGCTTCATATCCGCGCCTCCACCACCGGCAGCCCGGCCGCGCGCGCCTTGCGCACCATGTCGGCCGTGCCCGCGCCGCCTGGGAACGCGATCACCGCGTCGGGCCGGCCCTCGGCCAGCATCCGTGTGTTCCGCAGTGGGCCCACTTGCCGGCCGTACTGCTCCCAGTCCGCCCGGAAGCTCGACACCGGAATCCCGCTGGACAGGGCCCATTGCTCTGCGCCCGCATCTGCGCCGGTGGCCCCGCCCTGCATCACGTGCGTAATCAGTACATGCTGGGCGCGGCCGAGCGCATCTGCGCATTCCTCGGTCGCGTGCGACTCCAGCCAGTGCCAGACGAGCGACGGGTTGAGTTCGCGGCCTCCGCAGACGAGCACGCGCATCACGCGACCACCTCGCCCGCCGGTATGCCCACGCTGGCCGGCGTGTCGCCCGGGAAGCCGTCGTCGCTGTCGTCGGCCGGGCCGGAGTCCCGTGCATCGGCCGCGGCGGCGATCTCATCCAGCTCGTCGGCGATCTCCTCCAGGACCTTCTGCGCGCGCTCGGGCAGCTCACCGCGCCATTCAGCCAGGGCGAACGAGCCGTCCTCGGCCCGGGTGCGGGCATCGGCGAACAGGGCCTCCTTGCCGCGGCGCGGCCCATCGGAGCGCTTGTCGGCAGCGGGAACAGCCCCACCGCGCGCCCAGGCGGCAAGCTTGCGGCCCGCGTCCTCGTCGATCGCGATGCGCTCCGGGAAGAAGCCGCGATGCTGCTCTTGCACCTTGTGCGGCAGGTCGAACCGCGGGATCCCGGGGGAGTCCGGCGAGAGCGTGAAGCTCGCCGTCATCTCGTACATGAACCGCTTCTCGCAGATCGGCATCCAACCGAGCGGACGGACCTGCGTGCGGCCGCCTTCCCGGACGATCTCGATCTTCTCGTCGGCGCGCAGGCAGAAGATCAGCGTGGCGCGGCATTGAAGCAGCGCGTTCATCATCCGCTTGTGCGCGAGCTTGGGCTCCTTCCAGTTGCCCGGAGCCTTGGTGCCAGATTCCGCCAGCGCGTCGGCCCAATCGATGATGCCGCCCTCGCCGTCGTATTCGTGGCTGAAGCTGTCGAGGATCACGACCTCGGCGCCGGTAGCCTCGGCCGCAGCGATCGCCTCGACGAAGCGCCCCGGCTTGAAGGGTGGCCGCATGTCAGCGTGCAGGAAGCGGTGCTGCTCGGCGTAGTGCAGACCGCGCCGAGCCTCGGTGTCGATGAAGGCGATCTTGCCCGAAGGCGAGATGCCCTCGGCCAGGCGCAGGGCAGACTTCGTCTTGCCGGATCCGGAGGCGCCGGCGAGCGCGATGAGGAGCGAGACCTGCTCGCGAACGGCGGGGGCGAAGCTGAAGCTCACGCTGCGCTCTCCATATCGAGGGGGCGGAACGGGCTCTGCGCGATGTCGTACGAGACGCCGGAGAGCTGCGGGTCGAGCTCCTCGCGCTCGGACCAGCGGCGGGCGGCCCATTCGGGGTAGTCGAACCGGACGATCTGGGCGGGGTAGCCCGGCCACTCGCCGGTGGCTCGGCAGCGATTCCAGACATGGATCGCGGCGGCCATTTTCCGGGCGCCGATCTCCATGCCGGCGCCGTCGGCCTCGGCGACGCTGAGCGCGTGCGGGAACTCGTTCTCGACGAAGATCCAGCGGAAGCGGATGCGGCCGGCGAGATGCGGCAGCAGGATCGCGAGGACGTGCACGTAGAGGGCGGCCTGGACCTCCATCTGCATGCTCTCGACGCGACGGCCGAGCAGTTGCGGAGCGGCGGACTGATCGCCGGTCTTCACGTCCCAGATGATGGCGTGGGTCGGGTGGATCTCGACCCGGTCCATCATGATCCGGAGCCAGGCGCCGGACCGGTCCTGGGCGACCGCGACCACCTCGGCCGGCGCTTTGTTGAAGCCCTCACAGCCCGGGATGAGCGCGAGCTTCTCAGCGACCTGGTCAGCGAGCGCGTCGGCCTTCTCACCATCGGGCCGCAGGATGGGGCAGTGGCCATCCGCGTAGGCCTGCGTGCGCTGCGCTTTCGCTGCGGCTGAGCGATAGTCGTCGGCGTCGATCAGCACGACGTCCGCCCCCTGCCCGAGGATCAGCTTATGGGCGACGGTGCCGATCTCCTTTGGCCGGCTCGGGTCGCGCTCCGCCTCGATCTGGCAGCCCAGTCGCGGGTGCGCGATCCAGGCGTGCTGCGGGCTCGACTCCAAGAGCGTGCGGGCGATCGACGAGGACAGCGACGGCTCGGGTGCGCAGTCGGCGTGGTAGACATCAGCCGGCATCTGATAGAGGCCCGGGCCGCCGACGTAGCCGGCGAGGTGTGGCTTGATCTTCATGGCCATCACTCCGCCGCTTCCGTCTTCAGGCCGCGCCCCATCTGCCGAGCACAGCGATCGGATTCCGCTTGGGCCGCGACCTGGTGCTCGGGATCGAAGGGCGCGGCGATCGCCTCGGCGCAGAGGCGCTGCAGGTGGTAGCGAACCGCCTGCATGGCGGCGCCGCTGTTCAGCGCATCGCCGAACCGGACGTCCGGGCCGAACGCGCGAACGATCTCGACGGCGAGCTGGCGGTCCGAGCCGCTCGCCGTCAGGGCCCGATGCCCCTTTGTGTAGAGCGCCTGCGCGGCGCGCTCGGGCGTCATCTGCTCTGGGCGGGGCAGATGGTCCGCCGGCATGACGGCGCGGGTCATGACGACCTCCGGGGATGAGAAGGGCGGGAAGATCACAGGCGTCCCTCCGGGCTGCGGATGAGGAGGAGGAGCAGGACGGCGAGGCCAAGCAGCAGCAGCGCGGTCGGCGCGACGTCCGTGATGGTGACCGCCGGAGCCGGCTCGCAGATCACGCCGGCGGTGCAGAGCGTGATGCTCGCCGTCATGGCCGCACCAGCTCGAGCAGCGCGCGGCGCTCGTCCTCGCGCAGGTGGCGGAAGGCGGCGAGCAAGTCCGCCTCGTCATCGTCCTGGGCGGCCAGCGACGGCCGCTCGAAGGCCTGCGGCTCCAGTCCGAGCAGCTCGGCGATCACCGGGATCCGGGCGCGCGGCATGCGGCTGCGGCCGCTCTCGACGTGATGGATCATCACCGACGAGGTGCCGATGTGATCGCCGACCGCGCCCATGGAGAGCCCGCGAGCAACCCGGGCGGCGCGGACCATGGCGCCGACGGCGCGGCGGTGCTCGGCTGGCAGCGCGGGCTCGCGCCGGGTGGTGGCGGTCGCGCTCATTGGAAGCCCCCCACGGCTTCCCGCACCTGAACCCGGACGACTGCTGCCCGTTTCTCGACCATCTCCGGCAAGCCGGCGGCGATGACGCGCGCTAACCGAGCGCTGGCGTCTGGCGAACCACCCAGGGACACCGCGATGACGGCCGCGAGCGCGGACGCAACGCCTAGCGTCAGCTCGGTGCTGGCCTCGGTGTCACCGCAAGCCTGGGCCGCCTCGCTGATGCAGAGGCGTTCGATGCGATCGGCCGCGGCGCTCACAGCGTGCCCCCGTCGACCGCGGCCATGCTGCGTGCGGCCCGCACCTCGTCGAGATCCACGACGCCGGCCGGCAGCGGCTCGGCATCCATGTTGATCGCGTGCGCCCCGCTGTGGAGCATGAGCGCCTCGACCACGGTGAGCGCGCCCGCCGTGTCCTTGCGGCTCAGGGCCATGCGGATGACCGCCAGCTCCTGGACGGCCACGGCATGCGCCAGCGCGAGGCGCTGGATCTCCAGGCGATGGATGCGATCGGACCGCACCGCGCGCTCGGCGAAGGTGTGCAGCTGATCGAGCTCGTGCTGGGTCACGATGATGGCGGGCTGCGAAATCACCTATGTGCTCCGTTGGCGAAAGGGCTGAGGTCGCGGGCGATGGCCCGGCATTCGGCAGCGTCCGCCGTCGTGCGGTGGACGTGGATCTCGGTGCAGCCGGAGTGGCGCATGCGGAGCAGCCAGGATTCGGCGCTGGCACGATCGAGCCCGGACGCGACGCCGCGCCGGTGGGCGTTACCGCCCTCGTCCCGGGCGATGCCGATCACGACGATGCGCGTGGCCTCGTCGGGTTCGAGCTCGTGCGGCTTGTGAATGCGGGCGACGTAGCGCCGGCCCGAAGCGCCGCGCCACGCCGTCATCGGGATCGCGCGTGTGCTCCTCCGTCCGGCCTCGGACAGCATCAGTTCCTCGCGGGGCAGGAGGTCGATGACGGCCATCACGCGGCCTCCGTCTTGGCGCCGCAGGGCTCGGTAAAATCGACATCCTCGCCGCCGAGCACCTCGGCGCCGCAGGTGAAGCGCCATGCGCCCCAGCCGGTGTTGAAGCCCGGCGCTCGACAGGACGGGCATTCGACCTGCCGCAGATCGAGGTAGTCGCCGAAGCCGGCGCCCTGCTGCGAGGCCACGCACACGGCCAGCAGCGCGAGGCGTCGATCGCCCGCGAGATTGATGCAGCTGTCGCCATCGACAGCGAAGCGGAAGGTGCGCTGGGCGGCCATCAGTGCGCCTCCTCGAGCGAGAGGCAGCGACCGAAGCGAGCGAAATACTCGCCGGCAGCCAGGTGTGCGGCCACAGCCTGCTCGGCCGTCATCGGCTGGGCGGTGTCGGCACGCGGGAAGAGGTCAGGCCGCAGGTCATTGCGGGACACCCCAGTGACGGCGGCGACCGTGTCCACATGACCGGTCGGGCAGAAAACCCAGCCGGTCACGGTCGAGACGTGCAGGCCGAGCTGTTGCGCCAGACGAGCGGCGCCACCGGCTACGTTGACGGCCCGGCGCATGGCGGCCGAGGCGCGCATGGCCTGGGCGGTGGTGGCGAAGCGCGGGCGGGCGGCCATCACGCCACCTGCCGGATGATGGCGCCGAGCCGGCAGCCGGCGTCGTGGCCCATGCGCTGCGGGTTGCCACAATGCGGGCAGCCCGGCTCGCTTGTGCCGGCCTCGCAGCGGATCTGCGCCGACCATTCCAGGGCGACGACCTCAGCGCGGCCGCGTGCGACCTCGTGGCTGAGCACGGCCTGGAAGAACTTGCGCTCGACGGCGCGGGCGGTTGAGCCGGCCATCAGTGAGCGGCCCGGTAGGCAGCCACGTGATCGACGATGACGCCCGGCACGAACGGGCTGAGGCCGATCGTCAGCATGGCGAGACCGACGTAGGTCATCACCTCGGGGAGCGGGGCGGTTGAGAGGTAGAGGTCGAGGGCGGTGAGCATCGGGGGCTCCATCGGCTCGGTGAGCGGCGATGGAGCCGATACTACGCATCGTGCGTAACGGCTGTCAACGCATATTGCGTAGCGGTTGGGAATTGACGCTTTGGCGCTCTACCGGATGCGTTGTCCACAACCGCGCACAGCCCAACCCACGGTGGCGTCATGCGATTTCAGATTGTGCGCGAAACCCGTAGATTTGTTCTTGTTGCGTTCTAATTTCAGGCTCAAGTTCTGATCGTCAGAACGCGAACAAGGTCAAGCGATGGCCCATACGCAGTATCACGCAGTACAACCATTTGTTCGCGGCGGTCGTGGAGGAATAGCTGCGGCCGCTGTCAGGCAGTGCCCTAGCGCTGAAGCTGCAAAGCGGCTGGCCGAACGTCTCGTCGGTTATAAGAAGGCCGTCGGCGCGCTAGCCTATTCACGTCCTGGGTCCAGCAGCGCAGATGAATACGCAGAGCCCACGTTCTTGGCACGCATCGGCGAGGTGCCGGAAACTGACGAATATTAGCGCGGCTTGATCCAGGCGACCTTGGCGGACCACTCAATCCCATCCACCTCAATCGGCGGTAAACCGCCGGTTGAGACGAGAAAATAGGGGCCGTTGTCCCGCCCACGGAAGACCTTCTTCACGTAGACCTCGTCCTCCGAGATCCACACAACGCATAGCTGTCCAATCCACTCATCGGGCAAGCCGCGAACACGATCGTCATAGTAGATTAGCCAGTCATCCTCGGCGAGGCCGGGCATGGAGTCGCCTCGGACGCGAGCAGCCACCGTATTCGGCGATGATCCTGGTGGCCTTGCTGCGCGGTCATAGCCACCCTGTGGCTCACCGTTGAAGACTATGCGAGCGCCCGCGCCGACATCGCCAACGATCGGCACCGTGTCATCCTTTGGCGCCTCCAATCGCGGGCCGCCCTCAAGGATCCACTCCCAACGCTCCTTGTAAGCCGCGCCATAGCGCTTGGCGGTGTCGCGGCTCGGGTTCCTGTCGCCGTTCTCATGGCCGAGATAGGTCGGCACCTTCCAGCCAAACGCACGTGCTGCGTCGGTTGCCGTTTCGAAGCCGGCCTTCTTGCGGAGATACTGGAGGCGCTCAGCGATCGTATCCATGACCCGCGCTTCGCACAAAGCGTTACGCAATGTGCGTTGACAACCGCTACGCATCAGGCGTAGCGTTCTCGTCGCCAGGGAATCCGTCGCCGAAATCATCGCTGCACTCGGGGAGCCCACTGCCTTTGGCGTGATCTGCGGGTTCTCAAAGAACCCTGGCGCGCGCGGCAGCGACATGCGCCAGCGCAGTTCAATTCCGGTCATCTACTGGCCTCTGATCGTCGACGCGGCCCGCGCGAGGGGATTGGCGATCGACAACGACGTCCTTGTGCACGTGCATCTGCCGAATGATCGGCGGACGCAGCTGACGTCCGTCGAAGAAGCGGCTGCCTGATGTCGGCCGCCGGAGCGCTACTAACCGCCCCGTTCATCGTATCCGCCGCCGTTCTAGGCGCCGCGCTCCTCTGGTGCCGCGGCCTGTTCCCGTTGGTCGTCACGACGCTCGGCGCCGGCCTCGTCTGGGCGCTCGTCGTATGAGCGTCTCATCCCCTTCGCGCTTCGGCGCGTCCGACCTCGACCAGGGCCTCCGCAGGACTGCCCTGTGCGGACCCCGTACGCCGGGCACGGGCCGAGAAAGCCCCGGCATCTCTTCATCGCGTGCCATCGCCGTCGCCAGCGTCGAGGCCGCGGCCTCGGTGGCGGTCTCCAGCGTGGAGCCCACCGTGATCGATGCTCACTCTCTCCTGACGCTCGGCCTAGCGTGCCGCCGGGCCGCGATGGCGTTCGCTGTGCAGTCCGCCGCTCTGGGCCGGGCAGCGCGCTCTGCCGGTCGTATCGAGCCGCAGGAGGCCATCGAGGCCGCGCAGCACGCCTTCGATATGGAGCGCGCGGCCCAGCACCTTCAGGCCGAGGCGCAGGACGCCGAGCTGCTGTCCTGGCTTGCCCATCGTGCGGCCGGTGGCTCGGTGATCCTGGTCGCTGCGCGGCCAGTCATCGTTGCGCGGGATGAGCGTGCCCCGGAAGCGGTGACGCTCGTTCAGCGCCTGGGCCGTGCGGTCCAGCGCCTGCCCGTATTCCGGCGGGCTGCCTGATATGACGATCTGCGCGCCCATGATCTCACCGGTCGGGCCTCGTGCCCGCGCGCAGGATACCGCCCGGATCGTTGCGCCGTCATGGCGTCTACGGGCTCGGTCAACCATTCGTTTTTCCCCTCGCTCTGTTGCGTTCCTCGCCGGAGCTGAGGCGCCCCGCGGCCTTCGATTGAGACTCGGACCCGCCGCGGGGTCCGCCCTTTCCGCACCTCTGCCGTCGTGCCTGCCAGCTGCTGGCCGGGGTGCTTTTCGTGTGTCTGCACAGGTTCTCCACACCCTGGGAGATCGCTGATGTCGGCCGCCTCCTGCATCTCCGGCCCGTCCTCATCCCCGATGTTCACAGCATCGGGGAATGACATGCGGAAGTCTGGGTCCAGCGATACCCAAGGATGGGTAATCGAGCCCCAAAGATGGGTGGCGCAGTGGCGCCAGATCCATCCGGTGAAGGCGGCTCAGTGCGTCGCCGAGGCGATCAACGCGCCCGCGCGCACGGTCGAAAAGTGGTTCAGCGGAGAGGCCAAGCCCTCGCTGGATTACGTCGGCCCGATCCTGAACCGCTACGGCCTGGCCTTCGTCGTCGGCGCCATGGCGAACCCGGTGCCCTGGCTCGACGACCTCGCCCGCGAAGAGCGGAAGCTGAAGCTCCTGGCTGAGCGGCGGGCCATCGACGAGATGCTGGCCGAGGACTTCCGGAGGGCGTCGCGATGAGGCCGATCCGCTTTCATGTCCTGCGCCTGCTCGAGTGGGTCGCCCAGCTGGACGAGGCCCGGGCCAACGCCCGCATCCGCTCGATCGTCGCTTTCCGGAACCGGCGTGCCGCCGACGCCAAGCGCTACGGCGCCGCCGCGGACGCGATCTGCCCGCCGGCCGAATGGAATCCGCGGCTCTGGGAGCGCGACCAGGATCCCCGCACCGACACCCGGGAGCGCCGGCCATGACGCTCCTCGATCTCCGCTTCCCCGGCTGAAAGGCCCGCCCACGCGGGGCGCTCCCGCGCGACTGGAGCACACAATGTCCGAACAGCAGCCCGAAACCGGTATCGCCGTCGACTTCACGGTGCAGGTCGTCGCCAGCTACGTCCGCGGCAACCACGTCGCAGCGTCCGAGCTGCCAGCGCTGATCGCGTCCGTGCACGCGGCGATCACCGGCCTCGGCCAGACCGCGATACCGGCTGAGGTCGATGCGACCCGGCCCAGCCAGTCCGAGATCCGCAAGTCGATCCGGCCCGATGGCCTGGTCAGCTTCATCGACGGCCGGTCCTACAAGACTCTGAAGCGCCACCTCACTCGGCACGGGCTTGACCCGCACACCTACCGCCAGCGCTTCGGCCTGCCCGCCGACTACCCGATGGTCTGCGCCAGCTACAGCGCCCAGCGCTCCGTGCTCGCCAAGAACCTCGGGCTCGGTGTCGTCGGCGGCCAGGCCGCCCGGAAGCCGCTCGCCGCGGTCGCCTGATTCAATCCTGACCTGATCCCGGCCCGCTCCTGGGCCGGGCGCCAATCCGGGGCGCGACCGGGCAGATGGAGAGCGTGATGGCAGCAGCACAACACGGGAATGGTTTCGACCCGAAGCGCACCAAGGAATGCGTCGATCGCATCGAGGCGCTCGCTGCGAAGAAGCAGTCCCTGCACATGACGTACATGTCCGAATGTGCGGTCATCAACGAAGACATCGGCGATGTGTACGAAGAGGCCAAGAATGCTTGGCACATCCCGAAGAAGGCGCTCAGGACCGTCATCAAGGCGCGCTCGACTGAGCGGAAACTCGAGGAGCTGCGCAACGATCTCGACCTCGTCGATCGTGAGAGCTTCGATCAGATCCGGCATGCGCTCGGCGATCTGGCCGATACCCCGCTCCGTGCCGCCGCGATCTCGGACTCTGATGCCGACAAGGGCGGCAAGGGCACCCGCCAGACGCGGAAGGAACGCGACGCAGCGCTCGATGCCGTCTCGACCGGGAACGGCGCTGAGAAGCTGGCTACTGGCCTCAGCAAGCTGAACTGATCGGACGCCCGTGGCCTATACCGGCATCATCATGTCCCTCGACCTCGCCGGCAACGCCGGCGTTGGCGAGGGCCGGCCCGGCGAGGTTCCTCGCCTCTACGACGTCGAGTTGCGCCGCGAGGGCGACGACTGGGAAGACACGTGGAGCCGGGCGATCAGCTGGGTCGCGGACCGGCTCTATATGGAGCGCTCTGCGGTCGAGGCCGGTGATTTCCGCATCATCGTCGAAGCGCCGATCTTCGCCGGAAAGACCAACGCCAAGAACGCGAAGTCCGAGCTCGTCACCAAATGCCTCTGGGCCTGCATCACCGGCTTCGCGCGGGCGCGTGGCGTCATGGTCAGACGTGTCGGCGTCAACACGGTGCGCGCCCAATTCCTCGGTAAAGGCGACCTACCCGGCGATGCCGCGAAGCGTGAAGCGCGCCGCGTGTGCCGCGCGCTCGGCTGGAATCCACCAAGCCTCGACGCAGCCGATGCCGGCGCGCTGTGGTGGTACGCCAGCAATCTCTGGGCGCCCAACGCGACGCCGCCGGTTCACCCCCTCCTGCTGAAGCGGAGGGAGGCATGAGCTCCATTCTTGCCGATGGGAACGTGCGCCTGCATGCGGGCGACTGCATCGAGGTGCTCGCCACGCTGCCGCCCGACCGCTTCGACGCATGCGTGACGGATCCGCCCTACCATTTCGCCTCGATCATCAAACGGTGGTCTGGCGTCGATCCATCGTCACGGACTTCCGCCGGCGCCATGGGCCGGCATTCGCGTGGCTTCATGGGACAGACCTGGGACGGAGGCGATATCGCCTTCCGACCCGAGACCTGGGCCGCCGTCCTGCGCGTGCTGAAGCCAGGCGCTCACTTGGTTGCCTTCGGCGCACCGAAGAACGTCCACCGCCTCACCTGCGCCATTGAGGATGCCGGGTTCGAGGTTCGCGATCAGCTCATGTGGCTCTTCGGAACCGGTTTCCCCAAGAGCCATGACGCTGAGAAGGCGCTCGGCAAGGTCACGGATAGCGACCTGTTCCGCGAGGCCGCCGCTGCCGCATCCGACAAGTGGGCGGGCTGGGGCACGGCGTTGAAGCCGGCCTACGAGCCGATCGTCCTAGCGCGCAAGCCGCTTGCGGGCACTGTCCAAGAATGCCTGCGAGAGCACGGCACGGGAGCGATCAACATCGATGCCTGTCGTGTTGCTACCGATGAGGCACTGGTCGGTGGCGCTGGCCTTCTGCGGTCCCACTACCGCGATGGTAAGGCGGCGCCCGGTGTCGAGAGAAACGGATTCGAGCCGTCCACGGCCGGCCGCTGGCCCGCGAACATCGTGCACGATGGCTCGCACGAGGTAGTCGCGGCATTCCCAAAGCAGGCTGGCGCGCAGGCGCCCGTGCATCGTCGCGGATCGGACAAGTTCCGGACCACGTACGGCTCCTTCGCAGACAACATCGACGAGGCTGGAAGCACGTTCCGTGGCGATTCCGGCTCGGCGGCTCGGTTCTTCTACTGCGCCAAGGCGACCAAGGCGGACCGGGCCGGTTCGAAGCATCCGACCGTAAAGCCGATCGCGCTGATGCGGTGGCTCTGCCGCCTCGTAGCGCCGCCTGGCGGCTTGATCCTCGATCCATTCGCCGGGACGGGAACAACCGCCGCGGCGGCTATCGCCGAAGGCTACCGCGCCGAGCTCATCGAGCGCGAGGAGGCCTATCGGGCCGACATCGTTCGTCGCTTCGGCGGTGATGATGGGCCCGCAACTATCGCGGCCGCGGAGTGACGCCCATGCGCTGGGTTCTCGCCCGATCAGGAGCGGTCCTCTACCGCGGCAGCCGCGAAGACGTGCTGACCGCCGCCGAGCGCTACGGCCTCGTGTGCCACGTCGTGCCAGAGGTGCGGGCCCCGGTGCCCGGGCGCGGCTTCTACGACGACGGCGCCGAGATCCCGCCGCGACTGATGCAGAACGCCGTGATCTTGCCGGAAGAGATGCTGCCGGCCCGGCTCCGGAGGCGCGCAGCATGAGCCGAGATCCCGACAACGTCGTGGCGTTTCGCCCGCCGACAGACCAGGCCGCGCCGCCGCACAACATCGAGGTGGAGCAGGCGCTGCTCGGCCTGGCGATGATGCGGCCCGAGGTGGTGCCGGCGATCGCGCAGATCGTGCGCCCGGAGCACTTCTACTTCGCCGACCACCAGGAGGTGTTTGCCTGTATCGAGTCGCTGGTGGCCGCCGGCTGCCCGCCCACCCCAATCGCGGTGAAGGGCTACCTGCAGCGGCCGCAGATCGGCGACCGCCCGGCGCTGGCCTACCTCGCCGCCTGTGCCGGCGACACGATGGGCCTCGACGCCACGGGCTATGCGGCGATCGTGCGGGACCTCGCCTCGAAGCGCTCACTGCTCGCAGTGGCCGAGAAGCTGACCGAGATGGTCCGCACGTCGCTGCCCGGCACGGCCGCCCAGGCGATCATCGATGAGACCGAGCAGGCGCTGCTCGATGTCCGCGCCATCGTCCCGCAGGCGCACCTTGCAGGCCAGTCCGCGCCCGAGGCCAGCCGCTGGATGCTCGACCGCATCAACCAGCTGAGGACCGGCATGATGGAATCCACCGCGATCTCGACGGGACTGTCCGAGCTCGACCGGGTCACGAACGGCGGCTTTCAGCGCGGTCAGCTCTGGCTGCTCGCGGGCCGGCCCGGCATGGGCAAGACGGTCGCGATGACGACCCTGTCCCGGCTCGCCGCGCGCGAGGCCGGCGTGCTCGTCTACCAGTGCGAGGTGACCCGCGATCAGCAGATCGCCCGGTATCTGTCGGATCTGTCCTACGTCCACAACCGGCCGCTGACCTTCGGCAAGATCATGGCCGGCGTCGAGATCGACGACGAGGAGGCCTGGAGGATCGAGCAGGCCGCAGCGAGCTTCGACAAGCTCCACCTGCGCCTGGAATGCGAGCCTGGCGTCACGGTCGCCCAGATCGCGTTCGGGGTGAAGGCCGAGAAGCGGCGGCTCGCGAAGATCGGCGTGCGCCTCGGCGTCGTGTTCGTCGACTATCTGAAATTCATCAAGGTCTCGGACCGGTATCAGGGCCAGCGCGTGCTGGAGATCGGCGAGATCTCGGGTGCCCTGAAGCAGCTGGCCAAGGCCGAGGATATCTGCGTCGTCCTGCTCGCCCAGCTGAACCGCGGGGTCGAGAAGCAGGAGCGCGAGGATCGCCGGCCGACCCCGGCCGACCTCCGGGATTCCGGCGAGCTGGAGCAGGACGCCGACGCGGTCCTGCTGCTCTTCCGGGAGGCCGTCTACGTCGAGCGCAAGATGAAGGCGTCGCCCACGCCGGAGCTCGCTGACCGCATGATGCAGGTCCAGCACCGGCTCGAACTGATCCTCGGCAAGAACCGATCCGGGCCGCCCGTCACGCTGCCGCTTTGGTGCGACGTTGCCCATTCCGCCATCGCTCAGACATCGAGAGGGGGCTTCTGATGGCCCGAATCCGCACGATCAAACCCGAGTTCTGGACCTCCGAACAGGTGATGGAGTGTTCGACGAACGCTCGACTCCTGTTCATCGGCCTCTGGAATTTTTGCGACGACGCCGGCCGCATGGTCGCCTCGGAGAAGCGTATCAAGGCGAGCGTCTTTCCGTCCGACGACTTCACGGCCGAAAACGTTCGCCGAATGCTCGACGAATTATCGTCGAATGGCCTGATCCTCCTCTATGTCGTTGATGGCAAAGAGTATCTTCAGGTGACCGGCTGGCACCACCAGAAGATCGACCGGCCTCAGAAGTCCAAGATCCCCGATCCGCCCGACCCCAATTCGCCGAACGGTCGTCGAACGATCGACGTAGGAAGGGAAGGGAATGGAATGGAAGGGAAGGGAGATAAAACCCCCGCCGCCGTGGCTCACCCCGCGCGCCCGACGCTGAACCAGGCCGAGTCGGCTGCCGTCGCGACCGCCGAGGCGGCGGGGCCAGGCCGGGCCGAAGGCTGGAACACCCGGGCCAACTTCGACCGGGTCGAGGCCCGGGTGCGCTCAGCCCTCGACGGCGGCCCCCAGGATCTCCGGATCGGCCCGATCGCCAAGCTGGAGGCCGACGGGCTCGACCTGGAGGCCGAGATCGTGCCGGCCCTGCTGGACATCGCTGCCTCGTCCCGGATCCCGATTCGGACCTGGACGGTCTACGCCGACCGGGTCGCCGAGCGGGTAGCGGCGCAGCGGCAGAGCCGTGTCGCCCAGGGTCTGGCCGCAGTGCCGGCAGCCCCAACGCCCGCCGAGGACCTCGTCGACCTCGGTGTCTCGGGACAGTGGCCTGAGCCGACGCTGCGGAAGTGGATCGAGCGGTTGCGCCAAGACGCCGGCAGCTGGTCGGAGGCCGTGTTCGGACCGCCCCCGGGACAGCCCGGATGCCGGATCCCGCCCCGGCTGCTGCTTGAGGCGGCGTGATGGTCCTCCACCGCCGCATCTCCGGCTCCGCCCTGCGCTGGGAGCGCATGCACCGGGATGCCGCGAAGGCGCTGGCCGCCCAGGCGGCGGAGGCCATGGCGACCCGGGCAACGTCGGGGCTGAACCCTCCCCCCGCTGCGAGGGAGGGTGCCGCGGGTGAGCCCGTCCTCGGCGTACCGATATCGGAACAAGATCAGGGACTTGAGCTGCGGGCCAACGCGCATGCCGCGCGACGGGGCCAGGATTCGTCAGGTGTGTGAGGGGTGTAGCGTGAGCCAACGGCTGACCCGGAAGCAGCGGCTGCGGTTGAAGTTGGAGCGGGAACGGGCCCACAAGGCGTTCATGCGCCGCGGCGAGATCCTGCAGGACGAACGGGCCGAGCGCGACGCGGCCGACGCCGCGAAGGCGAACGAGCCTACGGAGAGCCCACGGGAGCGGCACGAACGGGAGCGCCGAGAGCGGGAGGCCGAGCGCATCGCCGAACGTCGCGCCGAGCACGAGCTGCCGGCCGGCAAGCAGTGGGCCATGGTGCAGGCCTGCGTCGGCCACACCGGCGAGCTGTGCGAGAAGCTCCGGAACGCCGGCATCCCGTTCTTCCGGCCCCGAGACGAGATCGAGCAGCGGCTCGCCTCGGGACGGATTCGGCGGATTCGCATGCCGCTGTTCGACCACACCGTCTTCGTCGGCCTGGAGCACCGGGGCCAGCTGGAGCGCTTGGCCGTCGAGCATCCCTGGCTGATGGAGCGGCGGGTCTACGGCACGATGCCGTGCCTGCGCCACGACCGGGCGTTCGCTTGGGACGTCGAGCGCGTCGAGCGACGGCAGACCGGGGTCGACGAGGCTGGCAACCCGGTGATCGATCCGGTGACCGTACCCGACCAGGAGATGCGCGACTTCGCGGAAGTCCTGATCGGCTCGGCTCCATCCATCGACGACCTCGACCGGATCGAGATCGGCGAGGCGGTGCGAGTCGTCGACGGCGCCTTCGCCAGCTTCGACGGCGTGATTGAGGAGGCCGACGTGGCCCGCGATCGCTACAAGGTCGCGGTCAGCATCTTCGGCCGGGCCACGCCCGTCGAGCTCGAGCGCCAGCAGTTCGAGCGGGTGTGACATGTTAATTCATCGCGATGACACGTTTCATATAAAAACGATGATGATATAGCGATAGAGAATAAGATGGCATCATTGGCTCGCAAGACATGCAAACAAGTACAACAAAAGCTAATGCAACAGACCTGACCAAGTGGGATGAAATTAAGTTAATTGCCGACACTTATATGAAGACATGGGCCATATTTGTCGCGTGGTTCAGTTGGTTCTTCGGCATCAATGTTGCGGCAATGGCATATGTCGCTGTATCAGACAAACCGATTAGGCCGGAGCTGATATTTCCATTGTGCGCATTCATGGCGCTGTGTGTCGTGTTTGGTTCAACTGCGGCCGTTCTGATTTCTATGTATAGTCACAATTGCAAAAAGCGCGTCAAAACTATCTCATTGCGATACAAATACGACATAGATACGAATGCTGTTCTGGCGAGTCCTGCACTAAATATAGCAGGATGGGTGATATTAGCTTCTTTGATTTGGACTTTGCTTGCTTGGGTCGTGATAGCACTTTGGCACGCAGAAATTTTGCGGTTCGGCTGAGCGAATTCGGACCGGAGGTCTGGCGCTCATGCCGACCTACTTGACTCGATCGACAAGGTCTGAATCTATGCGTGCTGCACCGTTCGCGGTGTCGGATCGACCGCCCCTTGTACTCCCCGCTTATGCGGGTCGAAGGATGAGCAGCGCGGCCCGGAGGGAGGTTTCGGCCCCCCCCTCTTTGCTACGGTTATGCCTCAGCGATGACGGTCAGAGGTGGCTCTTTAGCCAGCTGCTGCCTCTCTGGGAGAAACCTTTCCAAGCAGCTGGCGCTCCGACTGTTCCAACAAATAACTCGTCGTTATTGTCTAGAAATCTTCCTAGATCGTCTCTGATTTGAACGGCAGTGTAGCTTGATACTACTAGCCATGTCGAATCCAGGTGATGCCAATAAGTCGGGAATAGTTCTTTGATGCGATCTGTTAGAGCCTTATTGCGGGCGGAATAGTTCGCACCTTCCCGATTTAGATCGTAGCCAATGATGTACGTCGCCATTCAGACATGCTCCTGACTTGCATTCAGAGCCTGGGGCGGCAGGCTTGAGCAGTCAACAAGCTTACAACCCCCAAAGGGATAGGGGGGTCGGATTAAGGATCGCGAGCAAGGGAGCAGCAACCGAATGGGAAGCCATTTTCCGAGACGCGATCGGAAAAAAATTCGCTGAGCGGTCGTTGAATGCCCCAGCCCCTGCGCGCCCGCGCTCCGAGGCCGACCAAGATCCTGTCGAAGCGCTACGAGCGCACCTCGGCGACGGATCGGGGTTACGATCACGTCTGGCGGAAGGTCTCAGCGGAGCACCGGCGCCGGCATCCGTTCTGTGTGTGGTGTGACCAGAACGGCCAGCTGACCTTCGCGAAGCTGGCGGATCACAAATACCCAGTCTCGGACGGCGGGCCGATGTTCGACCCGGAGAACCGGTGGAGCCTGTGCCTGACGCATCACGGCGTGAAGCGGGAGATGGAGGAGTTCGCTCGCCGGACCGAGCAGCTCGATCGGCTCCCGATCTGGTGTGATGATCAAGCGGAGCGGCCGCGGCAATTTCGGTAGGCTAGCCCGTTCTGGTCTCCAAATCAGATACTTGGTGCCCATAGCGAGGGACTGCTATCGACCCAACCCAGCCGCCCGGATCGCCATGGCAGCTTCTCCGAAGCGGCCATGCGTCTGCCTTCCGGCAGGCGCTACTCGCACTGGGCCTGAAATGGACCGGGCGAGCACCAGCCTCTCTCACCGACGCCGGATGTCACGACCAGATATAGAAAGCCTGCCGCGAACACCACGCCAGCGAGAACGGCGATCACCAGCGTTCGAAGAGCATCACGGATCATGACAGCCCCCTTCCTCATGCAGCCTTCACGCGGACTGTACGGGCTTCTGCAGTCGGTCGTGGCCGGTCCCCCTGATATTTCCGCTTCAATGCATCCGCCGTCCGGAAGCGGACGGGCAGAAAACGACCCAACCCAGCCGTTTGTGCCGCCGTCGGCACTTCCCCATAGCAGTCATTCGCCTGCCGTCCGGCAACGTCGGCTCGGCGCGCCGAACCGTCATGGGATCGACGCACGTAAGCGAATAGCTTCGTTGTCCCATTAGTCGACCTCGACATAGTGCCCCGGCAGATCCGCATAAGCGCATCTATCTCGACCAATCTACGACGAAAATGGGCATCATCAGATAAATAGATCTAAATTTTTCGAACCGACGCCAAGCGAATGAATTTTATAAGCGTCGGATTATTGGGCAACAAAAATCGACTATCGGAACAGAAAAACGGGATTGTGCGAATTCTAAAAGTCCATCCTGGCCTCGCTCCGATGCATAAATACCTGTCGTCGAATTAGAACGTAAGCGTTCAACTCGCCGAACCCTTTAAGAAAGAGTTTACCGCGCTCTTCTAAATGATAGTTTTCTTTCAAGCGCCAATAAGTTGTCTCCGTGACCTGGATCTGACCTTGTTCAGAACTGTGCTCCATTCTGCTGGCGAGGTTCACCGTATCCCCCCATAGGTCGAACGAGAGCTTTCGGAGTCCAATAACGCCGCTGATAAGCTGCCCCGTAGCTATTCCTACTCTAACTGCTATGGGGTAGCCGCTCCGTTGAGCAAAGCTTTCAACCTCAGAAACTAAATCTAAGGCAAAATTGGCCATTGATTCGGCCGCGCTCCGTGTTTCACCATAAATTCCAGAGACAGCCATGTAGCCGTCGCCGATAGTTTTAACCTTCTCGACGCCGTGAATTTCGGTAAGGCCGTCAGCAATAGAGAATATCTCGTTCAGAACCTCGACCAAGTGGTGGGGCGAGAGCTGCTTTGTTAATGTGGTGAATCCTACCAAATCAGCAAATAATACATGCGCCTCGCCATGGGATTCGGCGATGACTTGATCGCCTTGTTTCAGGAGCGCCGCAATATGGCGAGGTAGCATGTTGTCGATCAATGCCTCCGATCGCGCGCGCTCGCTTTCGATCGCCTTGTCTTGAAGGAAGCTCGTGCGCTGCAGACTTTCGTAGCGAAACGTAACTATAGATCCTGCCGCGATGGCCGAAATGATAAAGAAGTTGTTCGCTGCCGCTAAATCTGCCCGCAGGTCGGATGCCAACACGGCCGCATTGTAGGCTAGCATCAGGCTGAGTCCGCCAAATAGAGAGGGCACAAATAGCAATCTGAAGAAGCCGAAATTGAACATCAAACATAATACAATGCCGCTCATGCCCACAGTAAGACCGTTTTGCATGTTCGAAATTATGAAGACAACGCTAGCTCCAGCAAGAAATACGTCTAAGGCAAGGACTGCTTGGGGCAGCCGATCGCCGCCGAAAAACGTCATAGATAGCAATAATAAGGCGGTCACTGAAAAGCGGACCGCCAAAGAAAGCGCTACGATCTCCGGGGCTGTTATGTAGTCCCAAATCGCGAATGATAAATAGATTGACGAACCTAGCGCCAAGGCCGACTTCGACGCATTAGAATAAGCTTTGGCATAGTGAGACTGAAATTCTTCCTCTAGATCGGCGGGAAATGACGGGAACATTGCACGCTCCATCATTTAATGACATCCTATCATTGGGATTCCGCTCCAGATATTTATCGGAACGATTTGAGGTGCTGCACCGTCTATTATATAAAGGGCAGTGCTCCGGTGTTGTTTCTACACGGATTCCTGGACCTGCCGTGCATATATCGGCATGCCATGGGTCCTGTATAGCGAGAGTAGTTTGCCTGCTATCGTGCTTTCGTGCTCTCCATCTTGGGGCCCTGTGCAGTCGGTCAGCATAATAATCCGGCCTGATTGCGGCACCGCATTCCAGTCGGCCGGGCGGGGCTTAGTCGCTTCACCTGACCAAGGGCAAGCCCGCATGGGCCTAGCCACCCTCGCGGATCACCCTTCGGGAGATCGTTACCTTCAAAGTGCTAGGGGCAGTCTGCTTCTTCGTTTCAGATGAATGCAGCAGCCGGACCGCTACCAGCTATGCTCTGTCGTTCAGGGCCGCTCAGACGTCCAGCAAGCGGACCTTTCGAAGGTCTGAGAAGGGTCGCGAGCAGTCACGGAGATGACGTCCGCTTCCGTGCATCGCCGCCCGGAAGGGGACTGGCAGAAAACCACCCGTTGCAGAAGGTTGGAAGGTCCGCTTCCAGGCAGTACGGTAAGCGGCGGATGCGGCTACCGGCTAGATATCAAGCCCCCCGGGCCAGCGCCGCATCCTCCGCCTCCATTGCCGCGACTAGGGCAGCGAGCTTCACTGGATCGAGCCGACCCTCGGTGCGCACGGCGCTGCACAGGTCGATGCCGTAGGGCCGCACCCGCCGGATCGCCTCGCCCACGTTAGCCGGGCCGATGCCGCCGGCCAGGAAAACCGGCGTGCCCGGCACCGCCAGCACCAGCTCGCGGCTGACCTCCCAATCATGCACTCGGCCAGTGCCGCCCAGCTCGCGCACCGCGGCCGAGGGGCGCCCAGAGTCTAGCAGGAGGGCGTGGACATGGGGTGCTACCCGCCGCGCCTCCGCCACGGCGTCAGTGCCCTCCACATGCAGCACCTGCACGACGCGCACGTGCGGCAGCTCCGCCCTGAGCACGGCGTAGGTCTCTACCGGCACCGCGTCCACGAGCTGTACGGTGTCTACCTGGCACGCAGTCACATGGGCCACCACGGACCTGGGCTCGGTGCGACTGGTGAGTAGGAAGCGCGAGACGGGCGGCGGGACGGAGGCGGCGATCTCCGCGATGAGCGCATCGGCGATGACGCCCGGCCCGCTGGGCATCTGGGCGACTAGGCCCAGAGCGGAGGCACCCGCCATCGCGGCCGTCCTTGCTTCCTCGACTGACGCAATGCAGCAAACCTTCAGCCGTGTCTTCATGACTCTGCCTCCGCTGATGGCCGGCAAGTGGCGGGTGATCCGCTCCGCGTCCCAGCCCCTGTCCGCACCCAATTGGACACCCTGCACGGGGCGCGGACCAAGCTGTGCCAGCGTAATGGCCGCTGGGATACGGGGGCGCCGGAGCGCCCTTACGGACGTGTAGTGAACTTCCAGATCATGGTCGATCAGCTTGGGCCGATCCTGACGGCGCTCGCCGCACAGAACGTCCGCTTGCAGGCGACGGGTCAGGTTCCGCAGTCCACCCATAGGGGACCCCAGGAGGGGCTACCAATCTTCAGCTTTCGACCACTAGTTCTGTGACGGGGTCGAAAAGAGTGAGCGGACCAGGGCCATGCCGAAGCCATCGCTCGCACAGGTAGGCCAGGGCGATCCGGCTGTCCTCGCCCATCCCGGCTACCGCGCCTTCCCGCCGTGCGCGATGCCGCTCCAGACCGATGCAGCCCGGGCGGAATACGACAGCACCGGGCGGCTGATCTGGAATGTGGGCCGCCTGTCGAAGGACATGCACATCGCGCTCTCGCTCTACGCGAGCTGCTTCGATCAAATCCAGCGCATCTCCGCCGAGGGGCTGACCCCGCGGGCATCCTGGTACACGAACCTCCAGAAGGCGCAGGCCCGGCTGAAGCTCGATGACATCGACAAGCCGATCAGCGCGCCGAAGGAAGCGCCCATCAACCGGTTCGCGCGCTTCGGTTTCCCGAGCCGTCGCTGACGAGCGGTTCGCCCAGGTCGATCTCAAGGGAGAGCAGATCCCGGACTATGTCGGGATGGCGGAATGGTACGCCCAGGCCGTCGTGCAGGGCGCGGTGGTGGCCTGCCGCTGGGAACGGCTCGGCTGCCACCGCTTCCTCAACATGCTGCAGGAGGCGAAGAAGCCGAGCAGCGACTTCATCTTCGACGCGGACCGGGCCAACGACCCCTGCGCGTTCATCGAGACGCTGCCGCACATCAAGGGGTTCGCCGGCACGATCACGCTGGAGCCGGTGCAGTGCTGGTGGATCGCCGCGACCTTCGGATCCCGCGAGCGCGACACCGGCCGGCGGTGGGTTCGAGAGGTGGCGTTCTGGGTCCCCCGCAAGAACGCGAAGACCGCGCTCTCGGTGGGGATCGTCCTGTACTGCCTGAACTACGAGGACGAGCCGGGCGCCGAGGGGTGTGTGGCGGCCGGCTCGGAGAAGCAGGCCGATATCCCGTACCTCGCGATCCGGCAGACCCTGGAGAAGGAGCCCGAGCTCAAGACCTGGCTTATGGCCAAGGACACGACGGAGACGATCCGGTTTCGCCGCACCGGCGCCGAGCTGAAGCTCCTCGCGGGCAAGGCGCCCAACCTCGACGGCCTCAACCCGCACGTGGTGCTCGCCGAGGAGGTCCACGCCCAGAACCAGGACGTGATCGGCGTGCTGAAGAGCGCGCAGGGCGCCCGGCAGCAGCCGCTGTGGCTCGGCATCTCCACCGCCGGCCGCGACGCCACCGGCCCGGCCTACGACGGCTGGCGGTCGGACCAGCAGGTGCTCGAAGGCAAGCTGCGGGCGGATCGGGTGTTCGTCGCGATGTACGCGGGCGACAAGGAGGACGAGGAGCGCCGCTTCGACCCGGCCGTCATCGAGAAGCTGAACCCGCTCTACGGTGTCTCGCTGAATCCGACCTCGATCGAGACGGAGGAGCGCGAGGCGCGCAAGAGCGAGGCGAAGCTTCAGGAGTACAAGCGGACCCGGCTCAACCTCTGGAGCCGGGCCGCCGGCAACCTGTTCTCGACCGAGCGCTGGGACGCCTGCGGGGATCCGAAGCTGACGCTCGACGCACTGAAGGGCTTCCCGATGTACGTCGGGGTCGATCTCGCGAGCGCCTCGGATCTGAACGCGGCCTCCTTCCTGATCGAGGTCGGCGAGGTGCTGTACGCGGTGTTCCGGTATTGGCTGCCGGAGCGCTCGCCGCGGTTCAAGGACGACCGGTACGCGGATCAGTTCATGGCCTGGGAACGGGCCGGCCACCTCACGACGACGCGCGGCAGCCACGTCCACCACCCGACCATCCTGGCCGACGTCCTGGCCATGATCGAGGGCCACAACGTTGCGGCGTTCGGGGTCGACCGCTTCCAGGCCGACTTTCTGGCCGGCGCGATCGAGGAGCGCGGGCACACCGTCTACTCGGTGTCGAAGACAGCCTCGCACATCACCCGGTCGACCGACGACCTGGTGACGCGCCACGACGACCCGGCCCGGCTTCAGCACGACGGCAATCCAGTGACCTCGTGGATGGCCGGCAACGTGGTCGGGCACTGGGACGCAAACGACAACGTGCTAGCGTTGGTCTAAAATCACAAATCATCACAGAAACTTAGTCCGCTTTCCGCGGGCTTTTTTGTGGGCAGCAAGGTTTTGGCTGGTGCGGGCTGGTTCGCAGTAGCAGCGGCCGCGTTTGGCAGCCGTTCGGGCTTGCCGGTTGCGCAATTCTTTCGACGGACGCGAGACGGGATCCATGCGCAAGGAAACGCGAGAAAACGACTTGTTGTATGGGGTTAGCGCAATCGCAGCGCATCTGGAGGTGCGGTACGGCCAGGCCTACCACATGATCGAGAAGGGCGACCTTCCCACTTTCCGAGTTGCAGGCCGCGTTTGCGCTCGCCGGTCCAGCCTTACGGCGTGGGTAGCAGAGTGCGAAGCCAAAGCTCGCGAGGCGCGGTCATGAGCGGCGATCGCATAGGGATCGTCGTATCCGGCTTCCACGTGCACCCCGCGATCGAAGCGGACGGCGGCTCCACGTCGCTATCATGTTCGTGGCCAGCAACGCCGGGCCACCTTTCATCCGGCACCTATCGGATGGAAGGTGGCCCTGGCGACTGCCGCCGATCTCGTGAACTCGATCAAGCAGGCAAAGGCTAATCTGGCTCTTGTGCCGCAGTAGTAGCCGGGTCGCCCTGAGCGCAGGACAGCTTACACTTTTCGAACTCCTGAAGCGGCAGTTCCATTCTGCCAGCCAGAACGTGCACCGGCCCCGGCAGAAGCGGCCTGTGCGGATGAGGCCGAGCAGCGAGAGCGCGACATGCGCCGGGAATTGGACCGCATCCGTGAGCGGTGCCGGGATCAGGGAGGCCTCGACCGTGGGTGAAACACCGACGCGACGAATACCTGTCGACTATGCCCCGCTTATCGCGCGAGTGCTGTGCGACCCCCCTCCGAGCGGGATGGGCACCAACGGCTATCTGCACTGGGCGCGGCGGATCTGGCCAGGTGTCACAGATGCGGAGGTCTTGCGCGCCCTAGAGATTTCCGACGAGGTGTTCACCGTTGATCGCATGATGCGTGATCTCGAATGAGTAGCCCGGTCTCGCTGCTCGACAAATGGCGCATGGTCCAAGCCGTACTCCGAGATCCGGATCTATCACCGGCCGCGAAGGCCGTCGCTGGCCGCCTTCTGTTTCACCTCAACGCAACCACCGGGCGGTGCACGCCCTCCTTCGAGACACTGGCACGAGGCGCCGGCATGGCAAGGCGCACAGCGGTCCGCGCCGTCCGCGAGCTGCGAGCCTCGGGCTGGGTCGCTGCAGATCGAGCAGCCGGTTCCGGCTCGTTCATCTTGGCTTTCGACCGAGCGAAGGATGCGGTCGAGACTGGGACCGAGCCGTCCCTTAGCGGGGACGAAATTGTCCCTAGCACTAGGGACGAAACGGTCCCTCTTCTGGTGACGAAACGGTCCCTGGGGGTAGGGACGAAACGGTCCCCCAAACAAGGGAAGAAAGAACAAGGGAAAGGAACGAGGTCTGAATCGCTCGACGCATCAGCGTTCGATAGGTTCTGGGAGGCCTACCCGCGCAAGGTTGGCAAGGCCGCGGCGCAGCCCGTGTTCGAGCGCATCACGCGCGACCGAAAGGCGACACCGGAGGAGTTGATCACCGGCGCCGAGCGCTTCGCGGCTGAGCGGGCCGGCGAAGATCCGACCTTCACCGCTCACGCAAAGACTTGGTTGAACGCCGGCAGGTGGGCTGACGAGCCCGCACTGCGGCATGCGCCGTCACGGCCGAACGGCCGGCAGTCGTTTAGCGCCATCGAAGCCCTGATGAGGAACCTCGACTATGGCGAATGAGCCAAGCTCCGGTCGCGCTATCGCGCGGGCCGGTCGGAACCCTCTACTCGACGTGCAGACCCATCTGCGAGTCGAGCGTCTGTTGACCGAGATCGGTCCAATCGATTGGTGCGCGGTCGCGCTCTCGAACCCGTATGCCTCGGTGCTTCGAAGCGACCGCGCTGCAATGAACGACGCGCGCAGAGATCTGGCCGCGATACCATCCGAGGCGACGCTCGATCGGATTTCGGCTGTGGTCGAGGCGGCTCTGAGCCAACTTCCGGACAAAGCGCCCACTGCGGCGGCGGTCGCGGTCCTGTTTGACACCATGCCCCGGCAGCCCGCGAACCCAGCCACCTACCTCAATGCACTGTGCTTCGATCTAGTCGAGCTCGGGTTCCAGCCAGCTGTGGTCGCAGCGGCGTGCCAGGAACTGCGCCGCACGGCGACGTTCGTCCCCGTCATCAGCGAGTTGATCGCCGCCTGCAGGACGGTGCAGGAGCGCTACGTCTCGTTGCAACGGCTCACGGCCCATGCACGCGAGGCTCGCGCTCGTCTAAAGACAGCCATCATCGAGGCCGAGCGCGAGCCACCGCCCAAACCAAAGCGGCGGCCCCAGCCCGACGCAGAATCAGGTGAAGCCGAATGGTGATGGGCGAACCCGCCTGGCTGCCGATGGCGCTCGCCCCACGAGATCGCCGAACCACCATCCGCGTTGAGCGCTGGATCGCCGGCCACGAGCTCGTGCGCACCCTTTGCTGAAGGTCGGAAGGTCCGCTTGCCGGCAGGTTGAGCGGCCGTGAATGACCAAACCTGGCCGAAAGCAGAAGGGCTGCTTCGGAGTAGGAACGCTGCAAAAGCGGACGCGCGGCTTCCGACCCAACTCAGTCTTCCACGCGCGGCCGTGCGGCTACCGAAAGCGGACGTTTGTTCCGCTGTTATCGATCTCGAATATGCACGTGTCCTGGGGGGGCGTGTCCGACCTGCGCGGGGGGGCATGCGCACGCCGGACACGCATCGCACCGTCACGCGAGGTGGCGGCACGATTCAATTGAGCCACAGGGTCAGTGGGCCTCGATGGGGCCTGCCGTCCGCTGCGGCTTCCTCAAGATGGCGACGACGCCCAGGCTGAGAACGAGGCTGACGCCGACAATGTAGAACCCATCCGCATAGGCCATCACGTAGGCCTCGCGGCGCACTTGGGTGGCTAGCATCCCGATGGCGGCGCCCTTGGCGGCGGCCTGGTCGGCGATGTGCCCGTGCAAGCCGGCAGCAAGGGCGGCGAGGCGCTCCTGCGTCCGCGTGGCGTTCACGGTGATCGCCTCGGCCAGCACCGAGAAGTGCATGTGCTCGCGCCGGTCGATCATCGTCGAGAGCATAGCAATGCCGATGGAGCCACCAAGGTTGCGCATCATGTTCGACAGCGCCGAGGCGTCCGCCGTGTCGCGCGGGGCGAGGCCCGCCGTCGAGAGCTGCGAGAGCGGGATCGTGAACAGCGGCTGGCCGATGGCTCGCAGGAGCTGCGGCAGGATCAGCTGGTCCGCGCCAACGTCGTGGGTCAGCCCGACGTTGATCCAGCAGCTCGCGATGAAGAACAGCGTTCCGGTCACCACCAGCAGCCGAGCGTCGAAGGTGCGCATGATCAGCGGCATCATCGGGAACAGCAGCAGCTGCGGCAGCCCGGACCACATCACGACGTAGCCGATCTGCTGGGCGTTGTAGCCCTGGATCTGCGCGCAGTAGACCGGGATGATGTAGATCGAGCCGAACGAGACCGCCCCGAGCACCGTCATCAGCACGCACGATCCGCCGACCGAGCGGTTGCCGAGAACCCGCAGGTTGATGAAGGGGCGCTCGGCCATCAGTTCGCGGACGATGAAGCCGGTGATGCCGATGACGGCAAGCAGGCTGACCTCGACGATGATGGGGGAGCCGAACCAGTCCTTCCGCTGACCTTCCTCCAGCACGTAGGTCAGGGCCGGCAGGCCGGTCGCCATCAGGCCAATGCCGATCCAGTCGCCCTTCAGGAGCTCGGCCCAGCGCGCCGGCACGTTGTCGAAGGCGCCGAGCTGGATCGCGGCGGCGAGCGGGCCGAAGATCAGGTTCAGGTAGAAGATGTAGTGCCAGGACAGGTTGTCGGTGAGCCAGCCGCCGACCGTCGGGCCGATGGCAGGCGCGAAGGTGGCGGTCAGCCCGAACATCGCGATGCCGATCGGCTGCTGGCTCTTCGACAGGCGCGTGCGCACGATGACGATGGCGGTCGGGATTAGCACGCCGCCGGTGAAGCCCTGGCCGGCGCGGAACAGGATCATCTGCGACAGGGAGGTCGAGAGCGCACAGGCGAGTGAGAAGGCTGTGAACAGCATCGTGTTCACCGAAAGGTAGCGGCGCAGGCCGATCACCGAGGAGAGCCAGCCGGTGAGGGGGATCACGATGATCTCGGCCATCAGGTAGGCGGTCGAGATCCAGCTGCCCTCCTCGGTGGAGGCGCCGAGCGCACCCTGGATGTCGGAAAGCGAGGCGTTGGTGATCTGGATGTCGAGGATGGCGGTGAACGCGCCGAGGATCGCTCCGAACACCGCGAGCCAGTCGCGCGCGCTCGCCTGAACCTCAGGCGCGCTCGTCGCTGCCGCGGCGCTCATCGGGGCAAAGCCTCGCTGACCAGGGCGGTCGCCGGCCGACGCTGGTGCGGCTTCACCGGCTCGACGGCATCATGGAGGTGGACGGTGGCCTCGACCGAGAGGCCGGGGCGCAGGCGGGCGAGCATCGGATCGGCATCGTCGAGGGCGACCCGGACGGGGACGCGCTGCACGACCTTGGTGAAGTTGCCGGTGGCGTTCTCGGGCGGCAGCAGCGCGAACCGGGCACCCGTTCCGGGTGAGAAGCTTTCGACCCGGCCCTCGAACTCATGGTCGCCCAGCGCGTCGACGGTGAAGGTGACGTGCTGACCCTCGACCATTTGTCCGGTCTGCGTCTCCTTGAAGTTCGCCACAAGGTAGATGTCGCGGCCCATGGGCACCACCGTGAGCAGGCCCGTACCCGCTGAGACGAACTGGCCGACGCGCAGCGAGCGGTCGCCGACCGTCCCGTCGATGGGCGCCGTGACGGTGGTGTAGGTCAGGTTGAGCTGTGCCTGCTCCACCTTCGCCTGCGCGACTTCCAGACTCGCCCGGGCGCTGCCTTCCAGCGCCCTCAAGCTGTCGACTTGCTTGCGGGCGGCGTCGAGGGAGGCGACGGACTTGTCGTGCGCCGCTCGCTTCTGGCGTAGGTCGGCATCGGCCTGCTGCTGGCGCTGCGCCGTGCCGGAGCCGGTCTGCAGCAGGTTCTGGTAGCGGGTGTACTCCTTTCCGGCGAAGTCGAGGGCCGCGTCGGTGTTCTCGACCTCGGCCTTGGCCGAGGCGACCTGCGCCTGCTGCTGCAGGATGGCGGCCGCCGTCCCGAGAAGCTGAGCGCGGTTCTTCCCGACCTCGGCCTCGGCCTGCTTGAGCATGACCCGGTACTCTCGGTCGTCGAGGCGCGCGATCACGTCGCCGGCCTTCACCGGCTGGTTGTCACCCACCAGCACCTTGGCCACATACCCAGCGATGCGGGGTGCGACCGTGACCTTGTCGGCCTGCAGGTAGGCGTCCTCGGTGGTCTCCAGGAAGCGGCCGACGGTCCACCAGTGCCAGCCATAGCTGCCGCCGCCGCCGAGGGCGGCGAGGAGGATGACCGGGAGGATCAGGCGTGCCTTCCGGCGTTTGGCGGCCGGTGCGGTGACCGGTTGAACCGAGGCAGTCAGCGCGGGGCTGGCTGCCATGGTAGCGGTTGCAGCTTGCGCTTCGGGCTGGGGAAGGTCGCGCGGTCGAGCGTCCATGGTGGTGGCCAACATCAATACGATACGGTAACGTATTGATACAGGGCGGCATGGAACGTGACAAGGAGATTGATGATGGCAGCGATCACGGTGGCCGAGCCCGAGGCGGGCTCCAAGCGAGGGACCGGCGGTCGACCGACGCGTGAGGAGGCCGCCCGGCGCGAGGCCCGCATCGTGGAGGTGGCGACCCAGCTGTTCATCGAACGCGGCTTCGACGGCACCTCCATCGACGCGGTGGCGGAGGCTGCTGGCGTCAGCAAGCCGACGCTCTATTCGCGCTATCAGGACAAGCGCGCGCTATTCGAGGCGGTCCTGCAGGATCGCATCCGGGAATGGCTCGCACCCCTCTCGGCGGCGGCCGAGACGCAGGCGCTGCGCGCCACCCCTGCGGATGCTGCGACGGTGCTGGACGCGTTGAGCCGCAACCTCCTCGACCGCTCCCAGGCACCGGGCGCCGCCGCGCTTACCCGCTGCATCGCCGCCCAGGCCATGCAGTTCCCCAACCTCGCCAAGCTTGCTTATGAGGAGGGGTGGCTCCGCGGCATCAGGGTGGTTGGTGGTCTCCTCGGCGTTATGGCCGACCAGGGGCAGATCGCAGTCGACGACCCCGAGATCGCCGCCGACCTCTTCCTGAACCTCGTGATGGGGCGCAGCTCGAAGCAGGCGCTGTACGGCATCGAGGTGAACCCGGAAGCCCAGGAGAGGCGCCGGCGCGCTGCCGTCAGTCTTTTTCTCGCCGGCGTCCGTCCTAATCCTGCTTGAAGAGCGCGACCGCCATATGGTTTCAGGGAATGGATCACCCTCCTGATTGATCAGCCTCCTAGCGGTGCTTTGCGCCTTGCCTGTAGGGTCAAAAGTAGCTGCGTGGGCAACGTCCGCTTCCACGTTTTTCCGTCCCGAAGCAGAACGTCACAAATCCACCCCGAGCGGCCCTTCCGGTAGCGACTCAACTCAGCCGCCGGAAGCGCTGTCGGCGTTCCCGCGAAGCGGACGTTCTTCAGGAGCCCGGCAACTTCGGCTCGGGGTGGTGAGCGGTCATTGAGGCGGCGTCCGAAAGCCGACATTCATCTTCGCATTTATCTCTGCCACCGAGCGGCCATCGGTATCTCTGGAGAGGATTTTCGGCTCAAGCCGGATCATAGGTCTGGGAGCGGCCGAAAAGGCGTTTCCAAAGGCCCCCGAAAATCGCCGACTTGTCGATGTCGTGAATGTCCTGCGAGTACTGGCCTGTGTAGAGCCGGACGATCATCGCGTCGTGGCAGGCACCCCCAAGGCTGTAGGAAAAGCTGACGCAGGCTGGCTTGCCGCGCTTGCCTGGCGCCGCGCCTTCGACCTTGGCTTCGAGGTGGGGAAAGCGCTCCATCTCGATCCAGATCCGATCGCCCGGGCTCATGCCAGGATCGGCCGGGAACGACGCAACGCCCCGATCAAGCGACAAGCTGACGATCCGGGCGCTCAGGGATCGATCCGCGGCGACAACACGGGCCGGCTCGTCGGTTGCGAAACTATCGAGAAGCGGGCGTGATCTCTCGAAACAGATCAGCGCCGCGACCAGAAGGACCAGAATGTTGAGCGCAGCCCAATAGGCCGAGACGATCGAAAACTCACCCTCGCCGATGCGAGACCACTCCGGCACGATGTTGATGACGAGGCCAAGCGCCGTAACGGCGATACAAAAGGCGATCGAGAAGAAGGTGTAGGCATCGAAGGCGTTCTCCTCGTTGCCGCTGCCCTTTGGCGTCACGCGAAACGGCACTCCGAACGGCTTGATCACGCTGGAGATCACCACGGGCAGCATGCGGAAGGTCGCGAAGGTGCCCACCGCGCTCGACACGAGTGGCAGATAGCGCGTCGGCGTCAGCCAACCCATCAGCAGGAAGTAGGCCGCGAGCACGGGCAATTGATAGTAGACGATGTCCTGCGTGCCGGTGAAGTAAAGCGGTGCGGCGCCGGTCCAGAGATACACCGCCGGCACCACGAGGATGACGAACCGCGTCGTGTATTGCATCAGCCACGATAGGGGCAGGAACATCGCCCGCTGAAACAGGCTCAGGCCCGGGCCGCGCAGCGGACCGTTATGCAGGTAGATCGTCTGGATGCCGCCGCGGCACCAGCGGCCGCGCTGGACGAAGTATCCCTTGAGGTTCTCTGCCGCGAGGCCCATCGACAGACGCTCGTTCAGGTAACGGGTCTTGTATCCCTTGTTGAGCATGGCGAGGGTTGTGAGCAGATCTTCAGTGATCGAATCATGGGGGAAGCCCCCGATGACATCGAGCGCCGCGCGGCGGGCGACCGAGCAGGAGCCGCAGCAGAAGCTCACGTCCCAGGCATCGCGGCTCGCGGCCATCTCATCGAAAAACAGTCTTTGCTCGTCAGGCCAGACCTTCTCGAGCGAAAGATTCGACTGAACCGGATCCTTGTTGAAGAAGTGCTGCGGGGTCTGAACGATGCCGACCGTCGGGTCCGTGAAGAAGGGAAGCGTCCGACGCAGGAAATTGCGGTAAGGCACGAAGTCGGCGTCGAAGATCGCAACGAAGTCGCCCGATGATACCTTGAGGCCGTTATTCATGTTGCCGGCCTTGGCGTGCGAATTGTCCGGCCGAGTTACGTGGATGGCGCCCTTCTCCTCGCAATAGGTCTTCAGCCAGTCGCGCCGCTTGTCGTCGAGGACGTAGACCTTGAACTTGTCTCGCGGGTAATCAAGCGCGAGAGCGCCGATGATGGTCCGCTCCAGTACGTCGAGTGGCTCGTTGTAGGTCGGGATGAAGACGTCGACAGTCGGCAATTCTTCCTTCGACTGTGCGAAGAAGCGTTTTTCCAGGCCGTCCGCCTCCGAGCTCCGATCGACACAACGGCTCATCACGACGAGGAACAGCAGGATTTCGGCGAAGGCACCGAGTTCCACACAGAAGACCGCCCAGGTCCAGATGAAGGCAAAGCTCCCGTCGACCGGATGCGGCAGCACCGTGTGGAGGAAGCGCCAGTGGAGATACCGGATGGCGACCGCGAGTACGAACGTGCAGGCGATCGCGCGAGACCAACTTCGCTGCCGTGGCCAGTTCAAGATGAAGACGAAGAAGAAGGCCGCGACGAACAGGGTCGGGGCGATCGGCCAGAGCTCCTGCTCTAGGATATACTGAACCACAGGCTCTTCACCCAATTCACGAGAGGTAGCGTCGCAGCTGATCTGGCGAACCGAACCTGCACCGTGCGGCCCACATGGCAGAAATTCTCGTAATCGGTCTGCATCGGGTTCTGTTCGAGGGCGAGCCGGATGCGGGCGTTCTTGCCCCTGCTCTTCGGCGGCACGGCAGCGAGGGTGACCTCCTCCACCGCCGCGTTTGATCCCCGAACGGAGGTCACCCGTCCCGCAATCAGCTCCGAGGTGCCGAGCAGGCGCACCTCTGCGGGATCACTAGGCTTGATCTGGTCGTAATCGACCTCATCGAGCAGGATGTCGACGAAGAGGTCCCGACAGTCGAGCAGGCGGGTCAACTCGTGACCGACGACGACATTCGAGCCTCCCACGACGTTGTTGCGCCAGATCACGCCGCGGAAGGGCAGGCGGATCGAAGCCTTCGACAACCGATCGTTTCGGCCGCGCTCGATCATGAGCTGTCGTTCCAGAAGTTGGACACGGGCCCGCTCGATCTTGTCTTGCGCCTCCACGTTGGCAAGCTGGATCGTCACTTCGTCGCCGCGCTGCTGCGAGTAGGGCACGTCATTGCGCCCCTCGCCGACGAAGGTCCCACGCTTCAGGGCATCAAGCTGCTGATTGAGCCTGTCGAGTTCGGCCCTTGCGATCGTGCCCTCGTTACCGGAGGCGATAGCGGTGGCCCTGGCCGCCTCGACCGAGCTGTTGGCAACCACACCCGTCGCGCCAAGGGTCTGCTTGCGGCTGAGGTCGGCCTCGGCCGAGACACGGTTGGCCTGGGCTGTACTGATCCGCTGCTGGCGGATGATGATTTCCTGCTGGATGCTTTGTAGGCTCGCCTTCTGGTAGTCCCCGAGTCGCGCGGCGAGTTCCTTCTTGAGGGCCGTGAGCTGTCCCAGCTGGGCGTCGAGCGCCTTGAGGCGCTCGCGCGCCGCGCCGAGATCGGCATCCAGTTGCGCTTCGGCTGTGCGGGCGATGCGGTCGTTGCTGATCTGGAAAAGTTCGGCGTCCTGGTGTAATGCGGTCCCGACCTTAGGTGGTGTTTCGGAGACGACACCCTCGATCGGCGCCGACAGCACGGCGAAGCGCGCGTTCACGGTGCCATCGAGACTCGTATAGCCGGTGAGACCTGGCAGCATCACGACAATGGCGGTGGCTACAAGCGCCAGCCCGACAAGAATACGGACAATACGCCTGTTCCAAAACATGCCCCGTCATCCTGATACAGCGCCCCAGCGCCTCAGCGGTTAAGGCAATTATCTCAATAGGGTGGTTTGAGCTTCTCGAGTTGCACTCGCGTAAACCCTCAGCCCAGCGGTTTGGATCCTGAGATTCGCGCCGTGGTTGCATTTTCCTTAACGACGGCGCTCGGCAGAAGGCGCGCGTGGGCCAGTCCGCCGAGGATCGTCGTCACGTCCTCAATGGCATGATCTGGTCGCCAGGCATGGCCGCGCCGCCAGGCGGTCTGCAATTGCCGGTAAGCTGACCTTCCGAATGCCTGTTTAGGGTCGGAAAGGGGCGGGAGGGCGAGGTCCGCTTTGATGCATCCGTTCCCCATAGCGGACCGGCGGAAATCCACCCACCTTGGTCATTCAGAAGGCCATGCCAGCGGGGCTGGACTTGGCCGTAAGCGGAATGGCTGCTTCAGAGTTTAGGAGGTAGGTAACCGGACCTCGACCCCGCGGCCTTGAGCGTTCGGTTAGACGCAAACGGCGCCTCTCCGGCCGGTCAAGCTACCTTGCTTATGGCAACGCCAAGCTCGCCGTGAACCCGGCGATCAAGATCACCAACATCATCGCCTTACTGCTACTCGTCGTGGTGGTTGGTGGGTAATGATAGCCGAACCAAAGATCCGCTTTTGGACCCCAAAGTTCCGCTCTGAACAAACCTAGAGTAGCCAGGGGCGCATCCCTTTGTGCCCCTGGCCTCACTCGGTAATCCGATGGCACCTCTCGTCCTTGTCGACCACTTCAGCGACGCCCAGACGTTCCGCGGGTCGACACAACCCTCGACGCGGATCTCTCACCACTTGCCAGATCGATGCCCCGGCCGACGAGGCCTCGACCGGCGGACGGTTTTCCCGCGTGGATCAGGTGCCGCACGTCCGCGCCGGCCTGGTCGACCGCGCCGATCCGCCCGATGAGCTGGGCCGGCCGGCCTCCGCGCAGGCCCGCCAGCGTCAGCTGCTCGTCCCGGACGTAGGAGTAGACGCCGCTGACTGCGAACGCCGTGGCGTAGGCGACATGCTCGGTCAGTCCCGCGGTCGCGGCCTTGAATGCATCGGAGGCGTGGAAGGTCCGACGCACGAGCGGTGAATGGAACACCAGTTCCAGGACCGCGATCAGCCGACGTTCGTCCGCTGCCGATTGGTCCACGTCAGACGCGGGCGGCGCGGGCTTGGCGTTGTCATAGGGTTCCGGCAGGTGGAGCCGCACCTTGAGGACCGGGGCCTCCGCCGCTAGGGCGCGTGCCAACCTCGCGACGCGCTCGCCGAACCTCACCGCGTTCCCGTGCGAGGCGCCGAGGTGGAGCTCGATCCGGTCGAGGCCGCCGTCCCTGTTTGGGGACGCCTCGGCCACGCGGTCCACCAACGTCGTCAACCCATGCGGGAGTGCATATGCGACCGTGGCGGCGAACATGTTCTGCTCGTCCGCGAACAGGATCGGTCACGACTCGTCGAAGGCCGCCTGGTCCGCCGCGGAGCCGAACCCGATCTCGACGCCCCCGTCCAACTCGTGGTCTGGGAACGCGCGGATGCTCTCGACCGCCGGCCACAGGTGAGCGTCCTGCTCCCGGTCGAAATGCCTCTAGGGTACCACGCGAGACCGGGAATGCGCGCGCGCAGGGCGCCATGCACGTCCCGCCAGTAGGTCGCGAAAAGCTCGTGCGGAACCCGAGGGCGGCGCAGCACCGTCGTGTAGGTGCTGATCGCGATGGCGGCATCGCGCCCGGAGTAGTCGCTCGCCATGGAAGTGGGCATGTCGGTTCCCATGCCGGCTCGGGGTGATCCTCTGGATGCAGGGGCATCCTCGACGCGGCGTTCGGGCGCGAGGTCGCCGAACCAGTACGCGGCGGTGACGCCGCCATCCACCAGGAAGTCGCTTCCAGTGATGAAGGCGCCGTCGGATCCCATGAGGAGCGCGCCCACCGTCCCGACCTCGTCGGGCGTACCGGCCCTCTCGGCCGCGGACACCTCCGGCATGCCGCGTAGCGGGTAAGATGTAGCGCTAACCGCTAACCGCTACGCGCTACGCGTCGAGTCGATCTCCGCGGCCGGAGCAACGATGTTCGCTTTCGTTCTAGGGCGCGAGAATGGACGGGAATGAAAGGGAATCCCGGGTGACGAAACGGGGCGGCTCGGGTACTGCTTCCCTATGCGTTTTCGCTCTGTGGGGCCTGTAGCTCGATGGTTAGAGCCGACCGCTCATAACGTTCCGTCCAAACCATCGATCCCCTGGGCAGGACTCGCGTTTTTCCCGGCAGGGCACGAGAAACGGTCCGACCTCAACCAATTCCCGGGCAAGGCCGGCCCGGTTTTGTGCAGGGCGTTTGTTGTCGACGGCTCGATCCCGCCGTCCTACCCTGGCCTCCATGCATAGCCCGCCAGCCGCCCCACCGGACCATCCCGGGACAAGTCCCTTCGGGGAGGTCATCCTTCGGTTGCGGGCACATCCCTGGCTCGGCGACGTCACGGCGTTCGCCGCCGCCGCCGCAGCCTTGGCGGTCAGGCTCTGGCTGGACCCCGTTCTGCCGCCGGGCTTCCCCTACCTGACCTTCTTCCCGGTCGTCGTGGTCACGACCTTCCTGTTCGGCCTGCGGCCGGGCATCGTCTGTGCCGTCCTGTCGGGCATCTGTGCCTGGTACTTCTTCCTGGCGCCGGCAAACAGCTTCGACCTGAACCCCCAAACCGGCATCGCCCTCGCGTTCTACGCCTTCATCGTCGTGGTCGACATCGCGCTCATCCATTTCATGCACGTCGCCGGCGACCAGCTTCGACGCGAGCGCGCCGTCAACGCCGGTCTGTACGAGCAGCAGCGGACCATGTTCCAGGAGCTGCAGCACCGCGTCGCCAACAACATGCAGTTCGTGGCGGCCCTGCTGACCTTCCAGCGCAAGAAGGTCGTCGCCGACCCCACGCAGGCGCTGGACGTCATCGACGACGCGCGGGCGCGCCTTGAGACCATCTCACGGCTCCACCGCAGGCTCTACGACCCGTCACGCATCGCCATGCCGGTCGGGCAGTACCTCCAGGAACTCTGTTCAGACATGCTCGACGCGACGGGAGCGCGCAACGTCGTCTGTCTCGTCGAAGCGCCCGTCGTGACGCTGGACCTGACGCGCCTGACGACCCTATCGCTCCTTGTCGTTGAAATCATCACGAATGCCCTCAAGCACGCCTTCGAGGACGACGCGCGCGGCACCATCGTCGTTCGCCTTGAGCAGGTCGACGCCTCACGCCTTTCGCTGACGGTGGCCGACAACGGCAAGGGCATCCCAGACGGGTTCGACCCCGCTTCGAGCCGAAGCCTGGGATTTCGGATCGCGCAGGGCCTCGCGCAACAGCTCGGCGGAGAACTCGCATGGTCCGGGGGACCCGGGACCGAGGTGCGTCTGGTCTTCCCGGCGGTGGCCGTCTGAAAACGCCATCCCGGGCCGCTGCTCGCGAGGAAAGGCGACGTGTGCCAGGTGTCGCGCCACCGACGCGAGGAAGACCATGGCAATCGGTTCGGGGGCCGTAGCTTCATGCCGCCGTGCGGGTGGCAAAGACCGTCGGCATCGGGTCTCCGACGTCTGAAGGTCGACCCGCAGTGCGGATGGACGCGCTGGCCTGGCATACCCGGACGACGCCTCCGGGGAGGGCGTCGTCCTCGTCGTCGACGACGATCCGGCGACGCGCAGGCTCCTCGCTCGCTTCCCGGAACGGGACCGCGTCGATGTCATGGCCGCCGTCAAAGGACGCGAAGGGCACGACATGGCGTGGTCCATCCGGTCGCGCGTGATGCTTCTCGACGTGACCATGCCCCAGATGGACTGTTGGTCGGTCCTGCGCGCCCTCAGGGACGATCCGGATCTGGGCGATACAACCGTGATCATGGCCACCGTGCTGAACGAGCAGAACCTGGTCTTCTCGTTGGGCGCCGCCGACTACCTGCAGAATCCGGTCGACCGGGGGGAACTTCACGCCGCGATGGAACGCCTTCGACCCCGGGGGGCACGAGGGTCCGCTACCTGTCATCGACCACGATGCCGATACGCACGAGCGCATGTCGACACGGCTCGTCCGGGAGGGCTGGCGGGTAACGACGGCCGAGAACGGCAAGGTCGGGCGCGCGGCAGTGGCGGCCGAGCGTCCTGGCCTGATCCTGAGCGACTCGTTGATGCCGGAAATGGACGGGTTCGCGTTCCTCAGGACGCTCCGCGCCAAGCCAGAGCGGGGTTCGATCCCGGTCGTGGTGCTGACGGCAAAGGATGTCGACGGGGACGACCGACGACGCTTGGCCGGTCGGGCCGACCGTTTCCTTCGGAAGGGCCAGGTCGGCCTCGATCACCAGCCTGGCCTCTTGCGCCCGTTCGTCTCTCCGAAACGATAGGAATAGGTTCGGCGGTCCAGAAGGGTGGCGCAAGCCATGGCACCATGGGGTGGTGCGTCCTCGGACGTCTCGCATCCCGTCGGGCTCGCTTATCGCCGCCCAAACGCCTTCGGAACGGCGCGCACGCGCCGCAGCCTAGGCGGGTCGGCGGGCGCGCACGATCGAGCCGAACGGCCGATGCGCGGCCAGGCCCCTCCACGGATTGAAGGCCATGCCGACCTTGATCCATTCATGTGCGTGGACGAACCCCAGACCCTCTTCGTCATCCCAAAATCTTCAGCGCCGGATGTACCATGGGTAGACATGAGACCCTTCGGGCACCCAATCCCTGGTGAGATTGGCCCTGCCTGGCGCTGATTTTTGTAAGGCGCACGAAAGGGGAACACGCGTATGTCGACGCCGCGTTTCCCGCGGATGCCGTGCTTTGACATCATCCTGCGGCCGAGTGGGGCGGAAACCCGGTCTACCTTTCGGACGCAAGGGTTGAAGCGCTCGCGTCCGTACACCGCGGCCATGCGGCGTGCCAGGACCGTGACACGCCTGCATTCGGTCCGGCAACTCCGAGATCCATCGTCCGGATCAGGCGCGACGACGCTCCCTTCCCCGTAGGGGGACGGGAAACGGCACCGGCGCCGCCGCCAGCAACGGGTTCCAGGTCGAGACCCACTCGTCGAACGGCACCGGGTCGCCCGTGAAGACGAGGTCGCGGAAGGCCAGGGCGGCGTCCGCGGTCGCGCGCTTCACCAAGGGGTTCAGCGGATCCCCGTTTCCGAGGGTCCTGTCGGTGAAGACGCTGTGCGACCCACCCCTGAAGACCGCGAGGGCCTTCCTGGAGCCGGGCATCGCCGCGTAGACGTCGACGCGGTCCTGAACCGGCGAATAGCGGCCCGGGATCCGGATGGTATCCTCCGTCGTCGTCACGTGCAGCGTCGGCGCGTCGATGCCGCCGAGCACCGCTGCCAGGTCCGTTTCCCCGTAGAACGGCGGGGCGGAAATGACGATGCCGGCCTTGAAGCGCCCGTCCCGGAACCCGAGCGGCTCGCCCTTCCGGATCACCTGGGCGCCCAGGACGAGCAGCGTGGTGTTGGCCCCGTAGGAATGGCCGGCGGCGACGATGCGGTCGCGGTCGACGTGCGCGTGATAGGGGTTGTCACGGGCGAGCAGCCGGTCGAGCCCGAAGCGCATGTCGCGCGCCCGCTCGATGGCCTCGCCTTCCTGCGCGGCGTCGTCCAACCGGTCGAACAGGAGGAGAGGGTTGCCGCCCCAGACCGATTGGTCGCTGCCGACGTGCTGGAGATGCAGGCTGGCGCTGCCGCGGGCCGCCCAGCGTTCTCCGAGGGAGCTGTAGCTTTTCCGGGATCCGCCGAGCCCGTGCGAGAAGACGGTGAGGGGCACGGCCCCCTTTCGCGGGGAGCCGCCAGGCCAATACAGCCGGGCCGGGACCACCCTGCCACGGGTCGCATCGGTCCACTCGAAATCGACGACGCCCGGTTCCCCGGACGCCGTCGCGGCGAACGCCCGGGTGCGCGGAAGCGTCAAGCCCACGCCCGCCCCAATGGCCATGGTGGCGAAGCCGCGCCGAGTCGGTGGCGTCACGGGTCCTTTCCGGACCGGAGCCGGGTCGGGTCGGTCATCGTCGATGGCGGTCATCGGTCCTCGTCGGTGGGATGGAATCCCGAACGCTCGGCCTGGAGTACGACCCCTTCCGCAGCCATGGGGACTTCGACCGCGGGGCGAAGGGAGCACCGGTCTCACGGTCCGGCATACTGCCCCTCGGTGACGGGTTCGAGCCAGACCACGCTTCGGCCATCGGCGCTCTCCGCCACCGCCACGTGCGTCATGGCACCGGTCCGCGTCGCCCCGTGCCAGTGCCTCACCCCGGGACCGATCCAGACCGTGTCCCCGGCCGTGATCGCGCGGACCGGCTCCCCTTCGGCCTGCACCCAACCCCGGCCTTCGGTCACGACCAGCAACTGGCCGAGCGGATGCGTGTGCCAGTTGGTGCGCGCGCCCGGCTGGAAGGTGACCGTCCCGCCTCCGAGGCTCGCGCCACCGGTTCCCTTGAAGGAGGAAGTCAGGAAGGCCGAGCCGGTGAAGTTCGCCGCGGGAACGGCGACCGGGGATCGGCCCGGCGGCACGACCTGCACCTTCGGTCCGGGCGCGGGCCCGTCGAGCGCCTTCGTGGCGACGGAAATGGCCGCGCTCGCCTTGGGCCAGCCGGCATAGAAGGCCAGGTGCGTGAGCGCCTCCCCGATCTCGACCTTCGTCAAGCCGTTCCCCGATCCGCGGCGGACCTCCTCGCCGAACCCGCCGAGGTCGCCGGCGGCGGCCAGGGCGGAGAGGGTGACCAGGCTGCGGTCTCGTGGCGTCAGGTCGGACCGATGCCAGAGATCACCGAAAATGACGTCGTGGGTCAGTTCGGCGAACCTCGGAGCCAATGGGTCGGCGCCCGCTCCCGGAACCTCGGCTTCGGGACCGACCCGATTCGATGCCGTCGTCCTACCCGGCGTACCGGCATCGCGGCGGAGCGCGGCGACATCGATCCCACGCTCGGTGAAGGTCCGCTCGATCACCTCTAGCGCGGAGACCGCGTTCGGCCAACCCGCGTGGAAGGCAAGGTGCGTGACCATCCCCGCGATCTCGACCGGCTTGAGGCCGTTCGCGAGGCCGCGGCCAAGGTGACCGCCCATCTGCGCGGTCTTGCCGGTGGCTATCAACACCGCCAGCGTAACGAGGCTCCGGTCCCTGGGAGCCAGCTGCGGGCGGAGCCAGACGTCACCGAAGAGCACCCGGTCGGTGTCGTCCGCGAGCCCGGGCGCGATGGCCTGCATGCTCTTTGGCGCGACGGATGGACGCTCCTGGGCGGCGCCGGCGCGGGCGGGCTCGTCGGGGCTGAACAAGGGGTCCACCCGTACGACGCCGGTGAACCATTCGGACGGCCCCTTCCCCGAGGGCTGCGAGCCGCTGCGCCTGATCTCCATGCCTGTCTTCCCGGGTTCGGTCGGTGACGCCGTGGTGCGTCCCGTCAACCTAGCCCCGGCCCGACCCCGCGATTAGACGAGGAAATCGGCATGAGGATATGACTTCGGGTCATCAATCGAGCGACTGGGGGGGGCGCGGGCGGTGCTACCGACCTCCACCGAGATGCGGCGCCGAGCGCCGACATCCATCTCGGCCTGGCTTCGCGGACCACGCCCTGCCGACCCTATGGGTGACGTCCGACCATGCCGACGCGACCTCCACCGGTCCGATCCCGTTGCTGGAGGACCGCGTCTCGTGGAAGGCGATCCTCGCCACGCCACCGACGCATCACCGTCCATCCGCTCGATTCGCACGATGTCCCCGCATTCGTCCATGCGGGATGAGGTGCGCCCCGGTGCCCCGTCTCATGGGTGTCGTGTCGACGTGCCAGACCTGGGCACGCGTTCCGGGATGTTAATCCGTGGAACATCGTCGGACGCGGACCCTTAGGTAAGTCGACGCGCCTCGGTCGGGGCGTTGTCGCCGACGCACTCCGATCAGCACTGGAACGACGCATGGCCCTGACGCCCGACACGACGCGCGCCGACCTCGACCGCACCCCGGCGGCGGGCGTCCATCCCATCGACGACCTGCGCACCGTCGCGGTCCACAAGGTCGCCTGGGGCGCGATCTTCGCCGGGGCGGTCATCGCCCTTGTCGCCCAGGTCATCCTCAACATGGTCGGGCTCGGCGTCGGGCTGTCGACCGTCGATCCGGCCGGCAACGGAACCCCCACCGCGGGGTCGCTCTCGTCCGGGGCCGGGATCTGGTTCGTGATTTCCGGCATCCTGGCCTCCGCAGCCGGCGGCTGGCTCGCCGGGCGCCTCTCGGGCAAGCCGGCCCTGCTCACCGGCGGACTGCACGGCCTGGTGGCCTGGGCGGTCTCGACCCTGGTCGTGGTCTACCTGCTCTCGTCGGCGGTCGGCGGTGCGGTCAGCGGCGCATCGAGCGCGGTGACCAGCACGCTCGGCGGAGCCGGCAACCTGATCGGCGGCTCGGTGAAGACCGCGGCCCAGGCCGCGGCGCCGTCGCTCCCGGGCATGGACAACCCGTTCTCGAACATCGAGAGCCAGGTCCGCAACGGCACCGGCAATGACCCCGAGGCCCTGAAGAACGCCGCCGTCAGCGCGATGCGCGCCGCCGTGACCGGTGACGCCGCCCAGCAGAAGGATGCCCAGGAGAAGGCCGCCCAGGCCGTCGCCAAGGCGCAGGGCATCCCGGTCGAGCAGGCCCGGACCCAGGTCGCCGACTACACCAAGCAGTTCAACGACTCGGTCGCGAAGGCCAAGGAGCAGGCCAAGCAGGCGGCCGATACCGCGGCCCGCGTCGGCTCCCAGGGGGCGCTCTACGGCGCGCTGGCGCTGATCCTCGGTGCGGTCGCCGCCTTCCTCGCCGGCCGTGGCGGGGCCAAGGGCCTCGTCGCGGATCGTACCGTCGTCGCGCCGGTCGGTCAGCGTCGGGTCTGAGCCGGGTCCCAGCTCGCTACCTGCCAACCGGCAAGTGGCGACCGGTTCGGTGTGAAAGCCCACGGCCAAGCAGGCCGTGGGCCGTTGAGCCTCCTCGACCCATTCGGAGCGAGATCATGGACGAGAACCGCATCAGAGGCGCCGCCAAGGAACTCGGCGGCAAGGTCCGGGGCGCCGTCGGCGACGTGACGGGCGACCGCGAGCCCCAGGCCAACGGCATCGCGAACGAGGCGAAGGGTACCGTCGAGAACCTGTACGGACGGGCCAAGGACGCGTTGCGCGACGTCGCCGACCAGGGCGGTGGAGTGGCCAAGGACGCCATCGAGCAGGGCTGTCGGTCCTTCCCGGATGCCAAGCGGACCTACCGTCGGGGTGCCGATACGGTGACGGACTACGCTAAGGAGTCCCCGCTGGTGCTGGCGGCCATGGCCGGAGCCATCGGATACCTGCTCGCGATGGTCGTCCACGGTCGTCGCTGACCGGCCGCCGCCGGGGGCCAGGGTCCCGACGGGGCCGGTCCCCGACCGGGGCGATACATCCGGGGGACCCTCGATGCCACCCATGCGCACGCTGATCCACGACGGGTCCAACGACGACCGCTGGTACCTATGTCGCGGCGACGACCCGGCCGACGTGTACGTCTTCCACGAGCCGAACGTGCCATCCGGCGGGAGGCCGTCCCGCATCGAGCTCGGGGCTTTCCTCGCCTCGGCGAACGGATCCCCCGAGCGCCGCGCCCTCCTGGGCATGATCGGCTCCCTGGTCGGGACGGATCGTGCCGGCTTCGCGTCGGGCGTCCCCGCCCCCGAGCCGGGGGCGGCCGGTGCCGAACCGACCCCCGGCGAGGCCGCTACCCCAACCTGACCCGTTCCATCCCACGCCCGCGAGAATGTCATGGCCATCGACTACCGTTCCGAACTCCGCAGGCCCCTCCCGTTCAGCCTTGCCGTCGTGGCGGCGGTCCTCCTGGTCTGGCTGGTCGTCGCGTCCATCGCCGGTGCGCGGCAGCGGACCGCGCGGGACCACCGCATCCAGGACCTGGAGACGCAGCAGGTCTCCCTGCAATCGGACCTCGATCAGCAAAGGGCGGCGGCAGGGACCCTCGACGGGCTCAAGGTGAGGATCGCATCGGCCCAGCAGCAGGAGCGCGACATCTCGCGCGCCGGGGAGGAGGCGAAGGCGAAGGCCGCCGGCCTGGCGACGGAACGGCAGGCGGCCGAGCGCAAGACCGGCGAGGCCAAGGCCGCCGCCGAGGCCGAGGCGACCAAGCTCGCCGGGCTGCAGGCCCAGGTCGCGCAGGCGGAGCAGAAGCTCGCGCCGATGAAGGAGGCCACCACGGCGGCCGAGCAGGCGGCGACCGCCAGGACCAAGGAACTGGCGGAAGTCGGACGCCGGCTGGAGGAGACGCGCCAGCAGGAGGCGAAGCTGCGGGCCGACATCGCCGCTCTGTCCCAGGAGGCGACCGCCAAGACCGCGGACCTGGCCAAGGCCGAGGAGAGCCAGCAGAAGGCGCGCGATGGCTCCGCGGCCGCGCAGAAGGATCTCGCCGATGCCCGCGCCGCGACCGAGCAGGCGACGAAGCGGAAGGCCGACCTGGAGCAGGCGGTTGCCGGCCTTACGGCGAACCGCGACAAGCTCACGAGCGACGTCTCGCAGGCTGGCCAGCAGGTGCAGCAAGCCAAGGATGGGTTGGCTGCGACGCAGAAGGAGCTCGCCACGGCGCAGTCCGAGCGGGACCGGGTGATCTCTCAGCGAAGCCAGGCCGAACAGGCGGTGCGGAAGCTGGCGGCCGACCGTGACGGTGCGACCTCGGCGGTGGAGGCGTTGCAGAGGAAGCAGGCCGACGCCCAGGCGCAGTTGGCCACCCTCACCGAGACGTTGGCCACCCGCAACAAGGAGATGGCCGCCCTGGAGGACCACCTTGGGACGACGCGGCAGGAACTGGCGGCGGCCCAGGCTAGGCTCGCCGAGGCAAACCAACAGCTCTCGGTCCAGCCGCCGGCCATGACGGTTCATCCCGCCCCTGCCCAACCGACCGCTCCGAAGACGGAATAGGTTGGCCCGGGCAATGCGGCGCGTTGGTCTAGACTGAATTTCCCGACTGTCCCCGTAAGACGCCTGGGGCTTCCGGGATACCGGGTGCGATGGGGTTCATTGATCCTGAATCCTCCGCGTTGGCCGCATCCCCGTAATCTTGGGCATCATCGTGAAGGCGGTCATACGGAAATTGCTTCCCGAGCCCCCGATTGTCCTTGCCTCGCCGGTCAAGGCGTCGCGCCGTCGGGGACGAGGTCGTTACCGAACGGATTGCATCCCCTTGGCGGCGACATGTCCTCGGCGAGCGAAGCGCTGCCTGCCGTGAAGCGCATCCATCGCCTCGTCGGCGGCCCTCTGCCCGCTGTCGTGGGCCCCGTGGGCGGTGGTGAAGTCGAAGGGGTGCGTCGCCTCGCCCGCGAAGAAGAGCCGGTCCTCGAAGGGCTGGGCCAACCGTGCCCGCGCCTGCGACTGGCCCGGCAGGGCGCAACTGTAGGCGCCGCCGATGGACGCCATCCGGCTCCAGGCCGTCGCCGCGAGCGGACGGATGGCCGATGCCACGTCGCTCCCGAACAGGGCGACCAACTCGGCGGACACGTACGCGAAGCCGGCGGCCGGCCCTTCCTCCTCCAAGATCCGGGCGCCCTCGCCCCCGAGGAACGCCTCGATGACCGGCCAGCCGTTGGGCCGGATCGAGTAGGAGGCGGACCTCGGGTCATGCAGGTTGCCGTAGGCATGCGCGTCCGGCTCGAACGCGGTGTCCCGCCCAATCTCCAGGAAGACCTTCTCGTTGCGGCCCAGCGGCAGGGCGGCGGCCGCCTCGCGCCAGGGTACGGTCCCGGCGGGCAGGCGGATCGCGTCGCCGGTTAGGACCGCGGTCGAGACCGTGAGGATGGCGGCCCCGGCGCGGACGGTGCCGGTCCGCGTCGAGATTGCAACGCCATCCGCCGTCAGGTTGATCCGCTCGACGGGGGTGGCTAGGCGCAGCGTCACCGAGGACGGCAGGCTGGCGGCGACGAGCGTACCGTAGCCGAGCGGCACGTTCCAGTTCAGACCGGTCGAGGCCGTGTCGTAAGCCATGTAGTCGGTGGCGGAGATCTCCTCGGGTGCGACACCGCTCATGAAGCCGGCGATGGCCCGCACGTAGGCGTTCCAGGTGCCTCCGGGCTCAAGCGCGTCACTCGTGCGGTCGCTGCCCGAAGCTACGGCGCGGAGCCGTTCCTCCCAGGCGCCGTAGGCCCTCCACGCCGCCTCCTTGTCGTCGTTGTCCTCGGCAATGGCGGGATGCGCCTTCGACCACGGTGGATCGCCGCGGTCGACCGGGAAGCCCGATGCCTCGGCGATGCCGACCCACGCGTTGCGGTCGCCCGAGTGGAGCCACTCGCAGCCGAGGTCGAGCGGGTAGCCTCCCAAGTCCTGAGTGTACGCCCGGCCCCCTAGACGCGGGGAGGCCTCAAGCAGCAAGGCCGATGCGCCGTGGGCCGCAAGTCGTCGCGCGGCGCCGATGCCGGCGGCACCTCCGCCTATGATGATGACGTCGAACTGAGTGGCCATGGGGCTGTAACTGAGATCGGGCATCGAACTGGACAAGCGGTGTGTCGCTCATGCCTGGCCCACGCATCGAGGCTACCGCAGGCCCGGTTGCCTCCCGCATCCGCTATAACCGTCAGGTCACGAGCGAGCATTCGCTGGCCCCGGATGAAGGTTCGGAAGCGACGTAACTGTGACATCTGACTCGCTGCGCGCCGATGTCCGCTTCGGAGATGTCGGCAGATGCCCCTGAATGACTGATTTGGGCGCAAAGCCGAACGACTGGTTTTGCGCTCATTGGCGATCCGGCATGACGTAGTCTGGCCGAAAGCCGCCCGTCCGCTTCCGAGAAAACGCGCCTGAAAAGCAGACGGCCTCCTACCGACCCAAATCGGCTACTGTCATGTGGGAGGCGAGAAATCCGTTTGACATCGCAGGTGATGCATTGATCCGCACCAAGCCGCTAGGGCCTCCATCCACGCCGCCGCGACCGAGGACCTGAGCCGCCTGCTCCATGTCGCTCGCGGCTTCCAGCGCATGAGCGCCAGCAGGCGTCAGGGCATAGCCTTCAGGCCGCCGCTCGACGAGCTTCTCACCCAGGCTCCGTTCTAGGGAGAGGAGCCTCCGTGAAACCGTCCCGTGGTTCACGCCGAGTGTCCGGGCCGCCGCGGACAAGCTGCCATGCCGCGCGAGAGCCAGGAAGACCCGCACATCGTGCCAGTCGAGTTCTGTGCGTTTTTTATCAGCCACTGATCAGAGATAGCGAATTCTTGGACCGACGTCAGCGCCGTAAACGCTGCCCTGCGAGACAGCCGCGCATGTGGCCATGCAGGACGACGACAATGACGGACATCAAGAAGGTTGCCATCGTCACCGGGGCCTCGCAGGGGCTGGGCGAGGGCATCGTGCAGGGGTTCCGCGCGCGCGGTTACGGCGTCGTCGCCACCTCGCGCTCGATCCGGCCCTCAACCGAGACGGACCTCATGACGGTCGCGGGCGACATCGGCGACCCCGAGACGGGCAAGCGTCTGGTCGCGACGGCGCTGGAGAGGTTCGGTCGCATCGACACGCTGGTGAACAACGCCGGCATCTTCATCGGCAAGCCGTTCACCGAGTACACCGAGGAGGACTACCGGCTGAAGCTGAGGACCAACCTCGACGGCTTCTTCTTCACGACCCAGCAGGTCATCCCTGTGATGCTGAGGCAGGGCCGCGGCCACGTCGTGCAGATCACGGCGTCCACGGCGGAGTTCGCCAGTTCGCTTTCGCCCGCCTTCATCGCCATGCTGACGAAGGGCGGCATGAACTCGGCGACGAAGAGCCTGGCAATCGAATATGCCACCCGCGGCATCCGAGTAAACGCGGTCGCCCCGGGCGTAATGCGCACGCCGATGCACGATCCGAAGACCGTCGAGCAACTCGGCTCCTTCCACCCGATGAACAAGCTGGGCGAGGTCGAGGATATCGTTCGCGCAGTGCTCTACCTTGAGGACGCCGCCTTCACCACCGGCGAAATCCTCCACGTCGACGGCGGCCTAATCGCTGGTCGCTGATCTCGCCAGTGTGGGGGCGGCCAAGCGCCCCCTGTTTCCGCCGGAGGTCCACCATGCCGATCGTCAACATCCTAGTGACCCGCGAAGGGACCACTCCGGGCGCGGACCGCACGACCAAGGAGCAGAAGGCCGCGGTCTACAAGGGCATCGCCGACCTGCTGTTCGACGTGATGGGCAAGCCCCGAGAAGAAACGACCGTCGTCTTCCACGAACATGAGATGGAGGATCTCGGCCAGGGCGGCCTGCCGCTGGCCGACTACCGAAGCCAGCACGCTCAGGACCGCCAGGCAGGCGCCTGACGCCGACTCGTCACCGATCCATGATCAGCGAGGAGCCTGCTCGTCGCTGCCCATCAGAGCAGAAAATGACCAATGAACAAGATCGTCTCCGCACTCTCCGCCGCCGCCCTTTCGCTCGCCGTCGCGGGCGCGGCTCAGGCCACCCCTGCGCGCAATGTCGTGCTGGTCCACGGGGCGTTCACCGACGCGACCAGCTGGGATAAGGTCGCCAAGCTACTGCGCCGCAAGGGCTTTCACGTCACCCAGGTTTCCATTCCGCTGACGTCGCTGGACGCCGACGTGGCCGCCACCCGCGCGGCGCTGGCCGAGCAAAAGGGGCCGACCGTACTCGTCGGACACAGCTGGGGCGGTATGGTGATCGGCGAGGCGGGCAATGACACGAAGGTGTCAGCGCTGGTCTATGTCGCCGCTTATGCGCCAGACCGGGGCGAAAGCCTCAAGAAGCTGTCGCAGGGCGCACCGCCGACGCCGGGGCAGAAGACCTTAAGGCCGGACGCGCGCGGCTACCTGTCGATCGACCCTGCGGCAATGCCGACGGTATTCGCCGGTGACGTTCCGGAAGCCGAAAGCAAAGCGCTGGTCGCACACCAGAAACCGCTCAATAGCGAGGTGTTCGGGACGGAAGCGACGGTCGCGGCCTGGCACGACAAGCCGACCTTCTACGCCATCTCAAGCAAGGACCAGATGATCCCGCCTGAGGCCGAGGCGATGTTCGCCAAGCGGATGAATGCCCAGACCGTGACGCTACAATCCAGCCATGCGTCGCCTGTCTCCCACCCGGCCGAGGTCGCCGAGTTGATCGAGCGCGCCGCCCAATAATCAATCCGGCAGGGCTGCCACCTCAAGGCGCAGCCTTACCCTATGTCTAAATCTCATTAACAAGCACTCCTAGAGCGTCTTCCGATGAATGCCATTCATGTCGATGACTATTTCAATGCTCTTGCCACTAGAGATAGTCCGCGTATCGTGCCGCATCTTGCCGACGACATTGTCCTGCTCGGTCCCATCTTCCCCGAACCCACGATCGGCAAGGAGGCTGTGGTCCAGGTGCTATCTGCCTTCCTCGAAACGATCGACAGCCTGAAGGCGAACCTCCGCTTCGCCAAGGATCGGGATGTCGCCGTGTTCTTCAGCTTCACCTGCAGCGGCGTGACGGTGAAGGGCAACGAGCACCTGCATCTGAACGAGGAGGGCCTTATCGACAGGATCGAGGTCGCTTGGCGCCCACTTCCCGCGGCCGTGCAGGTCCAAGAGGTCTTCGCCAGCAAGCTCGGCTTCCCGGCGATGCGCCTCGTTCACGCGGCCGACACCTGACGCGGTGTCAACGCCAGCGCCGCAGCCCCCGCGTCGCGGCCTGGCTTAGGCCGCCGCATAGCCATTTGCCGAGCAGGAGAAGACGATGACTATCGTCCACGACGTGTCGATCCCCGATAGCAAGCTCGCTCGGGCGATCACGGAGTTCGTCCGCGATACCGAGACGGAGCTGCTCTTCAACCATTCGAGCCGGGTCTATCAGTTCGGCGCGCTCGCCGGCGCGCATCGCGGCCTGACCTTCGACCGCGAGCTGCTCTACGCGGGCGCCATGTTCCACGACGTCGGTCTGATGCCCGACCACAGCAGCGCCGAGGAACGCTTCGAGGTCGACGGGGCCAACGCCGCGCGCGAGTTCCTGAAGGCGCACGGCGTGCCCGAGGCGGACGTCTACACCGTGTGGACGGCCATCGCGCTGCACACCACGCCCGGCATTCCGGTCCACATGCATCCGGTGGTCGCGCTGGTCACGGCCGGCGTCGAGATGGACGTGCTGGGCCTGACCTACAGCCAGTATTCCGATGCCGAGCGGCAGGCGGTCGTCTCCGCCTTTCCCCGTACGCCGGATTTCAAGGAAGACATCATCCAGGCCTTCTACGACGGCATCCGGCACAAGCCGGACACCACCTTCGGCAACGTGAAGGCCGATGTCATCGCCGACAAGGAGCCGGGCTTCCGCAAGGGAAATTTCTGCAGCGTGATCCGCGCCTCCCGCTGGCCCGGTGGAACACATGCTGCGGGTTGCGGGTGCGGACACCACGGTTGATGTAGGCTGTGGAGCGCGAGCGTGCGGGCAACGCTGACTAACGTTCAGCCGACGTCCCAGAAAAGCATTCCTAAAACAGACGTCGCAGAAAATTAGCGCCAGCGATTATTGCCGGTAACTGCTTTGCCTCGCCTAAAGCACATAACCATGGTTGGAGATCTCGATGCCTTCTCGGGAGCGCGCGGCCTCGGGACGCCCTATTGACGCTTCGGCTCAGACTTCCTACGCGCGAGGCCGGGATGCACAGATCCTCGAAACAACGATCGGCGAGGCATTGGCGGACGCGGCTTCACGCTGGCCGGACCTGGTGGCGTTGGTGGATGGCGGCCCGGGCAACGAAGCGCAAAGCTGGACCTTCAAGGACCTGCTCGCCCTATCGCAGACGCTTGCGGCAGGGCTGGCTGCACGCTTTGCACCGGGCGAGCGCGTCGCTATCTGGGCCGCCAACTGTCCCGAGTGGGTGATCGCGGAGTTCGGCGCAGCTCTCGCCGGTATCACGCTCGTTACGGTGAACCCCGCCTTCGGACGCGAGGAGCTGTCCTATGTCCTCAGGCAGTCCTGTGCGCGGGGGATCCTGTTTCAGGAGCGTTTCCGTGACCGGGATCTGGCTGCCATCTTAGAGGAGGCTCGCGTAGACTTGCCTGAGCTGACCGAGATTATCCCGCTCTCGGCCTGGCCGGCGCTGATGGCGGGCGAGTACAAGGAGGTTTTGCCGACCGTCAGGCCAACGGATGTCGCGCAGCTCCAATACACCTCGGGTACGACCGGCATCCCGAAAGGCGCAATGCTGACCCATCGCAACCTCGCGAATAACGGCCGCCTCTACGCAGAGACGATCGGGGCACGCGAGGGGGATGTCTGGGTCAACCCGATGCCCTTGTTCCATACCGCCGGCTGTGGGCTCGTGACGCTGGGGGCACTTCAGACGGGTGGGACGCATGTGCTGCCGCGACTGTTCGAATCCACGCTGATGTTGAGCCTGATCGAGCGGTTCCGCGGCACGATCGTGCTCGCCGTCCCTACAATGCTGATCCGTATGCTTGACGATCCGACCCTCGCAGCGAGAGATATCTCGTCCTGGCGCCTTGTCACCCTGGGCGGGGCACCGGTTCCGCCCGAGTTAGTCGCGCGTGCCGAGGCGCTCGGGCCCAATCTGGCGATTGGTTACGGCCAGACGGAGGCATCGCCCTACGTTGCCCACACGGTTCCGGGCGATCCCGACCCCAAATGGCGGGCGACCGTCGGACAGCCGATGCCGGGGACTGAGATCAAGATCGTCGACGCGGAGAGTGGGGCAACCGTGCCGGCCGGCAAGATCGGCGAGATCTGCGCGCGCGGGTACTCGATCATGAAGGGCTATTTCGATCTGCCGGCCGCCACGGCCGCGGCGATCGACGGCGAGGGCTGGCTGCACACCGGCGATCTCGGATCCATCGACGCGGGAGGCTATTGCCGCGTGCAAGGCCGCCTGAAGGACATGATCATCCGCGGCGGCGAGAACATCTATCCGAAAGAGATCGAGAACGTGCTGTTCGAACACGAGAGCGTTGCGGATGCAGCGGTTGTCGGCGTGCCAGACTCCACCTGGGGCGAGGTGCCGGCGGCCTTCGTGCGCCCCTCGAACAAGGTCGCAGCCTGCGAGGCGGAGATAATCGCGTATTGCCGAGCGCGCCTAGCGTCGCACAAGGTGCCCCGGATCTGGCGCTTCGTCGACGCTTTTCCGGAGACTGCCTCGGGGAAGGTAAAGAAATTCGTCCTACGCGAGCGGCTTTTGGCCGAGAAGAAGTGACGATGGCGACGCTGATGGGCAAGACGCTCTTCATCACGGGGGCGAGCCGCGGGATTGGCCGCGCAATAGCGCTTCGCTCTGCGGCGGACGGAGCCAATGTCGCCATTGTAGTGAAGACTAGCGACCCTCATTCCAAACTGCCCGGAACGATCCATTCAGTGGCAGCCGAGGTCGAGGCTGCCGGCGGAAGTGCTCTGCCACTTGCCGTAGATATCCGCGACGACAGCGCTGTCGACAGGGCCGCCCACCATGCGGCGGAGCATTTCGGCGGGATCGATATAGTCGTGAACAACGCGAGTGCGATCGCCCTGTCGAAGTCAGCGGATATATCTATGAGACGCTTCGACCTAATGTTCGACATCAATGCGCGCGGCACCTTTGCGATCACAAAAGCCTGTCTTCCTTATTTAAAAAAGGCGGAAAATCCGCACGTGCTAACGCTCTCGCCCCCTTGAACCTAGTGCAAAGCTGGTTCGGCGACCATCTTGCCTACACGATGTCGAAGTTCTGCATGAGCATGACCGTGCTCGGTTTCGCAGATGAACTACGCGAGCAGGGTATCGCCGTGAACGCGCTCTGGCCCCGCACACTGATCGAGACCGCAGCCCTCGGGATGCTAGGAAAGGCAGCCGGCGCGGGTTGGTCTCCGCAGATCATGGCCGATGCAGCCCATGTCATCCTCACCCGGGAGGGTCGCTCCTGCACAAGCAACTTCTTTATTGACGAAGACGTACTGCGTCTTGCTGGCATGGCCGACTTCGAACACTATGCGATTAAGCAAGGAGTGCCGCTGACGGAAGACCTTTTCATCAGCTGACGCTCATGGTTCGAGGCCAAATCTTTTATTTAGACCGCAACTACGAGCGTGTTTCCATCGTGGAAGCCAAACGCTGCTTATCACTGCCTCTGGCGATGCCTCTTCTGTAGACCGGAGAGATGTTCTTTCAACTTTCGTTGAGAGACGCTCAACTCCCGCCGCGCACAGTTCTGACATTCGGCTGCGGTCCTCGGATCCAACTTAGGTCGGACAGAGCTTTTTCAAATCAGCCGTTTAATATAAACGGGACATGAATCTGGAGCTAATCGCTTGAAATCAGATCAATCCTACTTGCTAGGGCATTCTGAACACGAGATAGAGCGGTTGATCACACAAGCGACCATCTTGCGGCCTATCACACGCCGCCTCTTGCTCGCAGCCGGTCTGGAACCCGGCATGCGCGTGCTCGATGTCGGCAGTGGCGCGGGAGATGTATCAATGCTTGCGGTGGACCTGGTCGGACCTGAAGGCTCAGTTGTCGGGCTGGACGAGTCATCCATCGCAGTTGAGACTGCTACGGCGCGAGCCGCTGCGGCTGGGCTGAACAACGTGGCGTTCATCGCTTGCAAGGTCGAAACGTTCGAGGATCCAAGGCTTTTTGATGTTATTGTCGGCCGATACGTACTTTTGTTTCAGGCAGATCCAGCTGGGTTCATAAGTTCGCTTAAGTCCAAATTGCGCATGGGTGGCCGAATCGCCTTCCACGAGATCGACGATACTACAAACTTCACAGCGAGGCCTGAGATCGAGCTCTTTTCGCAAATTAATGACGATGTCATGCGGGCGCTGCGGACGGCACTCCCGAGCCCTGACGTGGCTTCTCGGTTGTGCTCGGTTTTCAAAGCCGCAGGCCTGCCCGCGCCTGAACTGACGTGTGAACGGTTGTGCTCTGGCGGCTCCGCATCCCAGATCGCTAGATGGCTGGCTCTGACGCGTGCCACCATAATCGAAAGGACACGGCCCAGCGATGCAGCTGAGACGGAGGAATTGATTCAGGAGCTTGATCGCGCACTTTCCGCCTGCGCCAGTCAGGTAGCCAGTCCAGATCAGTGGTGCGCCTGGTCGCGCGTCGATTTGGAGAAGAGCTGATCCGTATAACGTCATGGAGGCCGAAGCGTGCGCGGCGCTCGTCTATCGCCATCTTCGAGACATTTTATGCGGTGTCACGCGTGGAAGCGAACCTGTGGGAGCGGCGGCAGACCATAGCCTTCGGCCTTCGATAACCCCTTTCCATTGCCATCATCCCCATCCCGCTCAACCGCGGAGCCCCATCGCGATAGCTGTGCATTTTCAATCGGCCGTTGATCGAAGATAGGGAGTTCAGCACCTGGGCTCTGCGCTTTACAAGCTTGTGAAAACGCAGGCGTGAGATTGAGAGTCACGCCTCTCTGGACATTCGAAGTCGCCGCCAGCGCTTCTCAACGGCTCGGCGAAAGCATTGTGCAGAAGCTCCATGCATATGGTTTCGTCGCTATCCACACATCACGTTCGATCTAGTCCACGACCAAATCGGAATTCCCAAATTGAAAATCCTGATGGCGTCAACTCCTGCAGTTGGGCATCTCAACCCACTCCTGGCAATCGCACGCCTTCTTCAATCGAGGGGCGACGACATTGTTTTGACCACTGGCACGTCGCTCGCGTCTCGAGTGACTGATGCTGGCGTGCGCTTTGCCCCCCTCGCGGCCGAAGCGGATCTCGACTTCGGTCGCATCGACGAGATTTTGCCGGATCGGGAGCAGCTGCCTCCTGGCCCTGCGCGGGAGGGGTACGTCTTCAAGCGAGTCTTCCTCGACCCGATGCCGGCTCAGGCCCACACGCTCCACGCCCTGATCGATAGCGAGAAGCCTGATGTGGTCGTCGTGGACCAAATCTTTTGCGGTTCAACGCCGCTCTTCCTCGACAACCGAAACCGGCGACCGCCACTTATCACTGTCGGAGTGAGCTTCTTGCCTCTGGATCGTCCCGATGGCGCGCCCCTGTGGCTAGGTTTGCCCCCAGCTAGCGATGCAACGACACGACATCGTTATGCGAAACTCGCCGCTCAGGTCGATGCCTCGTTCGAACCGGTCCGTTCCTACACGAATAATCTACTTCTTGCGCAAGGCTTGCCGCCGCTCGAAGGATCGCTGATGCAGGAGCGTGTCATGCATTGCGACGCTTACTTAATGCCGACAGCTCCAGCCTTCGAATACGACTTCTTCGCCTTACCAGAGCATGTCCGTTTCATTGGCGTATTGCCACCTGCGCCGGCGACTACGCCGCTCCCGGCTTGGTGGGAGGACCTCGACGGTAGTCGGCAGGTTGTTCTGGTCACACAGGGAACAGTAGCGAATGCCGACTTCAGCCAGCTTATCGAGCCGACCTTGACCGCGCTCGCGAGCCGTGACGATCTGCTCGTGGTTGTGACCACTGGGGGGCGTCCAGTAGAAGATATCGCAATCAATGTTCCTCGGAACGTTCGGCTGGCGAAATTCCTGCCGTTCGATCACTTGCTGCCAAAAATCGACGCTCTGGTCACAAACGGTGGTTATGGAACAGTATCGATGGCGCTTGCCAGGGGCATTCCACTCGTAGTGTCGGGATTGAGCGAGGACAAGGCGGAGGTTGGCGCGCGCGTTGCCTGGTCCGGCACTGGCATTAATTTGGCTTCTAACAGCCCAACGCCAGAGTCTTTAAATTCAGCAGTCACCAAGGTGCTGGTGTCAGGTCGCTTCCGAGCTAGGGCACGGGCAATGGCCGCTAGGTTCGGCGAGCTCGATGCGGCGAGGGAGGTATTCGCCATCATCGACGAACTCAGTCGAACTCGGCCCTAGAAGACGTGTACGGCAGATTTGCTCGAGGAGACGTGTACGAATTCAGCGCTTGGTTCAATACGGTTTGTAGGTATGGCCACCGCCGGACGGGCAATGAGTTAGGAAATGTATAACTGGTCGGGCGGAGAGCGGCTCATTTCCTTCTGGTAAGAACGCATAGCGAAACAAGCATCACGTCCAAGCGCCAAATTGTAGCCCCGCATGCTCCTCCAGCTAGTAGCAACACTGGGGGCAACGCTTGAGCGGGACAACTGCGCCATATTCGGCTGTGGGCTCTGCTTAGCCGCATTGCAATTGCTGGAATGATCTATTTGGAGGCATTTTGCTTATAAGTTTATCGATCGAATGAAATATTATACAATGCGGAATCGACTTCCAAATCTCATTTTCGAAAAATTAAGTGCGTATAAATATTCGCGTGAACCTCCGATTATTGCGTAAAGTTTAATTGTTTTGGGTCTTTAATCTTCTAACATTAGCTGCATGGGTAAACTATTTGCCCTGACGCAATTGGGGAGGGGTATTTGAGGAGCTTCACTTGCCCAGGTCTCAGGCCCCGACACCGATGAGGTTGACGATGAACGCACCTAGCTTGGACCATCTTGTCCTTCGCCATGTATTGATCGGAATCACAGCTACCGGGATGCGCCGCGAGACGGATTCGATGGGCGAGATCGACGTGCCGGCGGACCGCTACTGGGGCGCGCAGACGCAGCGCTCGCTCCAGCACTTCTCGATCGGCGACGATCGTATGCCCAAGCGCGTCTACCACGCCTACGGCTACGTCAAGAAGGCAGCCGCCCTGGTCAACGCCGCCGCCGGGCGCCTGGAGGCGTGGCGCGCGCAGGCCATCGTCCAGGCCGCCGACGAGGCGATCGCGGGCAAGCTCGACGCGAACTTCCCGCTCTACGTCTGGCAAACCGGGTCCGGAACCCAGTCTAACATGAACGTCAACGAGGTGCTGTCGAACCGTGCAATCCAGCTCCTCGGTGGTGAACTCGGCTCCAAGAGCCCGGTTCACCCGAACGACCACGTCAACATGGGCCAGTCGTCGAACGACACCTTCCCGACCGCGATGCACATCGCCACGGTTATGGAGCTCGACGAGGTCCTTTTCCCGCAAGCGCACGCGCTGGCCGACGCGATCGACGCCAAGGCTCAGGCCTGGATGGACGTGGTCAAGACTGGCCGGACCCACCTCCAGGACGCGACTCCGCTGACGGTCGGCCAGGAATGGTCTGGCTACGTGGAGCAGATGCGCGACGCGCTAAAACTGGTCGCGGCATCGCGCGCCGGCCTCTACAGGCTCGCGGCCGGCGGCACCGCGGTCGGCACTGGGCTCAACGCCCCGGAGGGCTTCAGCGCGGAGATCGCCGGCCAGATCGCCGAACTGACCGGCAAGCCCTTCGTCACCGCGCCCAACAAGTTCGCCGCGCAAGGGTCGCTGGACGCCATGGTCGCCGCCATGGCGGCGGTGCGTGGACTCGCGGTCGCGCTGATGAAGATCGCCAACGACATGCGCTGGCTGGCCTCGGGCCCGCGCTGCGGCCTCGGCGAGTTGCTTCTGCCGGCTAATGAACCCGGCTCATCAATCATGCCCGGCAAGGTCAATCCGACCCAGTGTGAGGCCATGGTGATGGTCTGCATCCAGGTGATCGGCGAGGACAATGCCGTCGCGTTCGCGGGCTCGCAGGGCAATTTCGAGCTGAACGCGATGCGGCCGATCATCATCAACAACACGCTGCATTCGATCCGCGTGCTGGGCGATGCCTGTGAGAAGTTCCGGACCTTCTCGGTCGAGGGCACCGAGCTCAATCGGAAGCGCATCGACGAGACCGTGAGCCAGTCACTGATGCTGGTCACGGCCCTGTCGCCGGTGATCGGCTACGACCTCGCCTCCAAGATTGCCCACCGCGCCAACGGCGCGGGCACGACGCTGCGCGAGGCCGCCCTGGCCGAGGGCGTTCCGGCTGAGCGCTTCGACGCGGTCTGCGACCCCAGGACCATGATCGGCCACGGGCTAGCCGGAGCCTAGGAGCGCCCGACGCCGGTCTTCGACTCCTTAGGTTCCATGAGAGTCTACTATGCGCACCATACTGACAGCTGCACTCTTCCTGACCGCTGCCCAAGCTCAAGCGCAGGTGGACCAGACCGGGACCGGGAGTGGACCCCTTTCGACCCAGACGGCCCCGAATACGACGGCCACTGGCACGACGATGCCGCCCGACCGCGCCGCGAGCCCGACCACGATCGAGCACGCCGATCGACTCACACGCGACGAGCGCGCGATGGACCGAGTCGACGACAGCATCTGCATCGGCTGCAGCCCGAAGTGATCCGGCACGAAGCCGATGCGGTCTGAAGAGGAGGGGTGCAGCATGGCGAAGAAGGTGGCGGACCTGATGGTCCAGGCCCTGGCGCAAGCTGATGTGAAGCGGATCTACGGCGTGGTCGGCGACAGCCTCAATGGGCTGACCGAGGCCCTGCGCCAGGACGGCTCGATCGCCTGGATCCACACCCGCCACGAGGAGAGTGCAGCCTTCGCGGCCGGCGCCGAGGCGCACCTGACCGGCGAGCTCGCGGTCTGCGCCGGATCCTGCGGGCCGGGCAACCTGCACCTCATTAACGGCCTGTTCGACGCGCACCGCTCTCGCGTGCCCGTGCTGGCCATCGCAGCGCAGATCCCGTCGGCGGAGATCGGCCGCGGCTACTTCCAGGAGACGCATCCGCAGAACCTGTTCCAGGAGTGCAGCCATTACTGCGAGCTGGTCTCCTCGCCCGCGCAACTGCCCGGGGTGATCGAGACCGCGATCCGCGTCGCCATCGCCGAGCGCGGGGTAGCCGTGGTGGTGATCCGGGGCGATGTCGGCCTCATGGCCATGCCGAGCGAGGCGCCCGAACTCTCGGCGGCGCTTGTGCCATCCCCGGCCGTTGTGCGTCCGCGCGACGCCGATCTCGACGCGCTTGCCAGCATCCTCAACGGGTCCGACCGCGTCACGCTGTTCTGCGGCCGCGGCTGCGCCGGCGCCCACGCGGAGCTGCTGCAGCTCGCCGAGGCGCTGAAGGCGCCGGTCGTCCACGCGCTCGGCGGCAAGGAGCATGTCGAGTGGGACAATCCCTACGACGTCGGCATGACCGGCCTGATCGGCTTCTCCTCGGGCTACCGGGCGATGCTCGACTGCGACACCCTGCTGCTGCTCGGCACCGGCTTCCCCTACCGCCAGTTCTACCCCGAGACTGCCAAGGTCGCGCAGATCGACCTACGGGCCGAGAGCCTCGGGCGCCACTGCCGGATCGATCTCGGCCTGATCGGCGACGTCGGCGAAACGATCACGGCGCTGTTGCCGAAGCTGCAGGCGAAGACCGACGGGGCACATCTCGATGATAGCCTCGCCCATTACCGCAAGGCTCGCGCCGGGCTCGACGCGCTGGCGGTGGGCAAGCCGGGCGGCAAGATCCACCCGCAATACGTCGCCCGGACGCTCAGCGAGGCGGCCTCCGAGGACGCGGTGTTCACCTTCGACGTCGGCACGCCGACGATCTGGGCAGCGCGCTACCTCGCGATGAACGGCAAGCGTCGGCTGATCGGTTCGCTGAACCACGGCTCCATGGCCAACGCCCTGCCGCAGGCGATCGGCGCGCAGGCGGCCTATCCGGGTCGGCAGGTGGTGTCGTTCTCCGGCGACGGTGGCTTCGCCATGCTGATGGGCGACCTGCTGACCCTCAACCAGCACAGGCTGCCGGTGAAGATCGTGGTGCTGAACAACGGCACGCTCGGCTTCGTCGAGCTAGAGATGAAGGCCGCGGGCTTCCTCGAGACCGGCGTCGCGCTGGTGAACCCGGACTTCGCCGCCATGGCCCGCGGGGCCGGCATCTTCGCCCGGCGCGTCGAGGATCCGGCCGCTCTACCGGACGCGATGCAGGTGCTGCTAGCCCACGATGGGCCGGCCCTGCTTGATGTCGTCTCGGCTCGCCAGGAACTGGCTATGCCGCCGAAGATCGGCGTCGAGCAGGCCATGGGTTTCGGACTGTGGCTCGCCAAGGCAGTGATCGACGGGCGCGGTACCGAGATCATCGACCTCGCCGAGACCAACCTCTGGCGCTGAGGCGCTCATCACAAGCTGGAGTTCAGCCCAATGATCCGCTGCGTTCGCATCTGGACCGATGACGACGACAATTCATGCTTTGAAGAGGGCGCGATCGACCTATCCGAGGGCGAGCGCGGCGACATCCTCAGCGGCACGACCGACGTCGTCTCGATCTCCTTCCGGGAGACGCAGGCCGGCGGCACCTATGCGTGGCATCCGGCTCCGACCCGGCAGTTCGTCATCACCCTGCGCGGCACCCTCGACTTCCTGACGAAAAGCGGCGCGCATTTCACGATCCGCCCCGGCGACATCCTCATCGCCGAGGACACCACGGGTTCCGGCCATTCCTGGCGGCTCGTCGACGACGAGCCCTGGTGCCGAGCCTACGTGATCCTCGCGCCGGGCGCCGAGGCCAGGCTGCCCTTCGTCCCGAACGGCCAGTGAGATCCCTCGAACCTGGTGCCAGGAGGCCCGCGATGGTCGACATGAGTTACGACGACAATCCCGACGTGGTGCTGATCGGCGCCGGCATTATGAGCGCGACTTTCGGCACCGTTCTGAAGGAGCTGGAGCCTTCGCTGAGGCTCGCAATGTTCGAGACGTTGCACGATTGCGGTCTGGAGAGCTCACAGGGCTGGAACAACGCCGGCACCGGTCACGCGGCCAACTGCGAGCTGAACTACACGCCGCAACGCGCGGACGGCAGCGTCGACATCGCCAAGGCGCTCGAGGTCAACACCGAGTTCGACATCTCGCGTCAGCTCTGGGCGCATCTTGTGCGGAAGGGTGAAATTCCCGATCCCCGCGCCTTCATCCATCCCTGCCCGCATATGAGCTTCGTCTGGGGGGCCGAGAACGTCGCCTTCCTCAAGGCGCGCTACGCGGAGATGTCGGAGCATCACTGCTACCACGGCATGGAGTACAGTGAGGATCCGCAAGTCATCAAAGGCTGGGCGCCGCTGATCATCGAGGGTCGCGCAGCAGGCGAGCCGATCGCTGCAACGCGAATCATTACCGGAACGGATGTTGATTATGGCGCGCTCACGCACCTGCTCGTTAGGCAGCTCGCAATGCAGCCCGGCTTCGCAGTTCACTACAACCGGAAGGTCGTCGCCCTCGACCGGGTTGATGACGGCCGCTGGGCCGTGACCGTCGAGGATACTTACGATGCCACGCGCCAGACCGTGACGGCGAAGTTCGTGTTCATCGGCGCGGGCGGCGGATCATTGCCGTTGCTGCAAGCATCGAAAATCCCGGAGGGACGCGGCTATGGCGGCTTCCCGGTCTCGGGCATCTGGCTACGCTGCGACGTCGACGCGGTCAGCGAGCGCCACCACGCCAAGGTCTATGGCAAGGCGGCTTCGGGCTCGCCGCCGATGTCGGTGCCTCACCTCGACACTCGCATTATCGGGGGCAAGCGCTCGCTGCTGTTCGGCCCCTATGCCGGCTTCTCAACGCGCTTCCTCAAGCACGGCTCCCTGACCGACCTGTTCACCGCGCTGACCCCGCAAAACATCGTGCCGCTGCTCGACGTCGCCAAGGACAACGTGGCGCTTACCGAGTACCTGGTGGGTCAGGTGCTCCAGAGTTCCGCGCACCAATTCGCGACTCTTAAGGGGTACTTCCCGAAGGCGATGAAGAAAGACTGGACGGAGGCGGTAGCCGACCAGCGGGTGCAGACGATTAAGCCGACAGGTGAAAATAACCCACTAAAGCAAGGCCGTCTTGAGTTCGGCACCGAGCTCGTCGCCTCCGCCGACAACTCGCTCTGCGCACTGCTCGGTGCCTCGCCGGGTGCCTTCATCGCGGTCGAAGTCCTCGAGAAGTGCTTCGCTGACCGGCTGACGCCAGAGGGCTGGTTGCCGCGCCTCCAGACCGTGATCCCGACCTACGGAATTGATCTCAAGCAGGACGCGGAGGCTTGCCGACGGACCCGGGCTGAAACGGCGCCGATCCTTAAAATCGAGAATATCTGATTCCTTCGAGAGGGATGAGAGCCGCGCCGCTTCCCCTCTCGTCCTGCCGCAAGCTGTGTCGGCTTCCTAGTCGGCGGAGGGCACCTCCTGCTCAGAAGGCAAGGACTGATGGATCTCTCAGCACTGATGCTCTCTCGCATCCAGTTCGCCTTCACGATCTCTTTTCACATCATCTTCCCGGCCTTCACGGTCGGTCTGGCGGCGTGGCTTGCCATTCTCGAGGCACGGGCGATGATCTCGGGCGAGCCGGTCTACGACCGCCTGTTCGACTTCTGGCTCAAGATCTTCGCCGTTGCGTTCGGGCTCGGCGTCGTCTCCGGCATCGTCATGGCGTTCCAGTTCGGCACCAACTGGAGCGAACTCGCCCGCCGCACCGGGTCGATCCAGGGGCCACTCCTCGGCTACGAGAGCTTCACGGCCTTCGCGCTGGAGGCCTCGTTCTTCGGCGTGCTGATGTTCGGCCGCGCCCGGGTCCCACGCTGGTTCTACCTGTTCGCATGCCTGATGGTCTGCCTCGGCACCAGCCTGTCATCGTTCTGGATCCTCGTGAACAACTCGTGGATGCAGTACCCGACCGGCTTTTCCTTGCGCTCCGACGGGGTGTTCGAACCGACGGACTGGTGGAAGATCATCTTCAACGGGGTCGTCTGGGTCCGCTTCCCACACATGGTCCTGGCCGCCTACGTCACCACCAGCTTCTGCGTAGCGGCGACGGGGGCGTGGTACATGCTGCGCGGCAGCGACCGGATCGAAGCCCACGCCATGATCCGCATGGGTCTTGGCCTTGCCTGCCTGCTGGTGCCACTGCAGCTCTTCTTCGGTCACCTGACAGGTGACTACGTCGTCAGACATCAGCCCTCGAAGATCGCCGCCATCGAGGGCCATTGGGAGAGCCATGCTCCAGCGGGCGAGATCCTGTTCGCGTGGCCCGACGAGGCACAGGAGAAGAACCACTTCGTCATCGCCCTGCCGGCCCCCGCCGGCAGCCTGATCGACGACGGCTCCCTGACCAGCAAGGTAATCGGCATAAAGGACATCCCGGAGACCGACCGGCCGCCGGTGCTGATACCCTTCTTCGCCTTCCGGGTCATGGTCGGCTGTGGGCTGCTGATGTTGGCGCTCGCCTGGGGCGGGATCGCTTTCTACGCTACCGGGCAGCTGGAGCGGGCGCGCTGGCTGCAATGGGCGATTTTCCTGTCGTTTCCCCTAGGGTTCGTCGCGTCGCTGACCGGCTGGTTCACCGCTGAGGTCGGGCGCCAACCCTGGACGGTCTACGGCCAACTGCGGACCGCCGACGCAGCAACCCCGATCCTGACCTCGCCGCAGGTGGCGACGTCCCTCATCGTGTTCGGCGCGGTCTACGCGCTGATCTTCGCCGCCGGCACTGTCTACATCTATCGAATGCTCAAGGCTGGCATCCTGCCGACGCCAGACAATGGCAGCAGCGCCGCCAATCCGAAGCGACCTTTGGCAGCGCCGGGCAACATTCCCGGCGCCTTTAGCGGCACGCCAGCGGAGTGATGGCTATGATCGAGTTCTGGGCCGCCGCCCTTGCCCTCACTCTGATGCTCTACGTGCTGCTCGACGGGTTCGACCTCGGTGTCGGTATGCTGTTCGGAATTGCCCCCAGCGAGACCGCGCGCCGTCACATGATGCAGGCGATCGCCCCGGTCTGGGACGGCAATGAGACCTGGCTCGTACTGGCCGCCACGATCCTGTTCGGCGCATTCCCCCTAGTCTACGCCCTGCTGCTCTCAGCCTTCTATCTGCCGCTGCTGCTGATGCTGGCGGCGCTGATCCTGCGCGGCGTCGCCTTCGAGTTCCGCTACAAATCCCGACGGCTTCGCAAGGTCTGGGATACCGGGTTCGTCGGCGGTTCCTCCTGCGCCGCCTTCGTGCAGGGCACGACCGTCGGGGCGCTTGTCCAGGAACTTCCGATCCGGGACGGCCACTATGTCGGCGGCCCCTTCGCGTGGCTGTCGCCCTTCGCGCTGCTCTGCGGAGTTGGCCTGTGCCTCGGCTACGCGCTGCTCGGCGCGGCGTGGCTGTGTAACAAGACCGAGACCGACGTGCGCGACCTCGGATTCCGTCTACTGCCGCGGCTGCTCCTCGGTGTCTTGGTCTTCCTTGGCGCGGCCTTCGCATACGCGCTGGCGATGAACCTGCGGGTGCTGCACCGCTGGATCGAACGGCCCAGGATGCTGGTCCTGCCGCTTGTGGGCGCGGCGGCCTGCGCCGGACTTCTCTACGCGACCCGGCGCCGGATCGACGCGCTGCCGTTCCCGCTGGTGGCGCTGATCTTCGCCGTCGCCTTCGCGACGCTCGCGGCCTCGTTCCTGCCCTACATGGTGCCCTTCTCGATCACCGTGACCGAGGCGGCGGCGCCGGAGGCGAGCTTGTCCTTCATGTTCTGGGGGGCGGGCGTCGTGGTCCTGCCGATCACGCTGGTCTACACCCTAGTCGTCTACCGGGTGTTCAAGGGAAAGGTGAGCGTGGCGGAGGGGTATGACTGAGCCCGTCTCGGTACGTCTCGCGGAGGCTGCCGCCCGGCCCGATGCGGACCGCGCGGGCGAATCTGCGCTGCTCGCGGAGGTCGCGACGATTCTTCTCGCGAACGGCCAGACCAGTGAAGCGACCCATATCGCCCTCGCGCGGCTGGGGCACGCCTTCGGCTACGAGGTAGAGATCGCGATCGCCTGGGGGGTATCGACGATCCGGCGTGACGACGAGTCCGGCGTGCAGGCTGTGTTCACCGAACCCTCCGGAGTCGATATCAGCCGGGTCATCGCTGCGGAGTCGGTCGTCGATGCGGTCTGCGCGGGACGGCTGGGCGTTGGGGACGCCACACGCGCGCTGCAGGTCATTGGGACTCGGCATCCGGTCCCGCTGTTCCGGTTCACTGCGATGGCCGCAGCGGGGGCCGCAGCGCTCGGCGTGGTGTTTGGCGCGCATGCCCTCCTCACGCTGGGCCTGATTGCCCTCCTAGCGGGGGCCGGGGCCTGGCTGCGCCGCGCCTTGTCGCATCTCAGCGGCAACCCCTTCCTACAGCCCTTTGCGGCAGCTCTCCTCGCCGGGACCGGAGGGGGCGTGATCGGAATGCTCGGCCTCGATGTCGCCCAGCGCCTCGTCGTGGCCTGCCCCTGCATGGTGCTCGTGCCCGGCCCCCACTTCCTAAATGGTGTGATTGACCTCGTGCGCGGTCGCATCCCGGTCGGTCTGTTCCGACTCGCTTTCGCCTCGTTCCTCGCCATCGCGATTTGTGCGGGCCTGCTGATCGGCCTCGCCGCGACCGGCACGCCATTCCCTGACTCGGGTCCGGCCCACCCCGCCCCCCTGCTCCTCGACGTTGTCGCGGCGGGTGTCGCGGTCGCGGCCTACGGGTCGTTCTTCAACATGCCCTGGCGCAGCCTGCCCACCTTGATTGGCGTCGGGATGCTGGCCCATGCCCTCCACTGGGCGCTGCTCGCCGCCGGGGCGAGCCTCCAACTCGGCGCGTTGGCAGCGTGCTTGTCGGTGGGGAGCCTCATCGCGCCGATCGCGGAGCGCCTCCGGCTGCCGTTCGGCGCCTGCGCCTTTGCCTGTGTCGTGTCGCTGATCCCCGGAGTCTTCATGTTCCAGGCGGCGTCCGATGCGGTCGCCTTCACCGGTCTCGGGTTGAAGGCGCCCGCCTCGATGCTGGTCGACCTGCTCGACAATGTTGTGACCGCCGGGCTCGTCCTGTCAGCCATGGGCATCGGGCTCGTCGCCCCCAAGATAATACTGAACGCGCTGTGGCCGGTGACGCACCGACCTGCCGGCGCGGATCGCGATCGACGTTGAGGGCGGCCGGGCTCGGCGAAGGTAAGGCCGGGTTGCCGCTGCCTGGGTCTGCAACGGCGTCCGGCCTCATTCCTTACTGGGGTATGGGCCGCCCGCGCCTGTAACCTTCCCGGATCTGATCTTCCGGCACCCATGGCCGCAGCCATGCAGTAGCCTTGCAACGAGCTCGGTCCAAAGCCAACCGGTTAGTTCAGGCAACCCTGTGCATCCTCGCTGCGCTAGAATTCCCCTTCCTGGAGGGCATTTTCGAGGCGACAAGCATCGAAGTGATCGCCAGCGTGCTGGGCATATTCAAGAAAACCATCTGCACACCCTTCGCATTCGAAGGCGATCTCTTCGAGACCGTCATTTAAAGCTCCTTGAGGAGAACATTCCCTCCACCGAACAGGCTGCCTCGGAAAGCGGGCTCGTGACCGAGCGGTTCCATCGCATCACGCTCGCGGTTCTAGATGTCTCTCTCAGCCAACACCATCGCGGCCCTCCTTCGGTCGTTCGGTGCTAGCGCGCGTCCATCTTGTGAGGGGCATGTAGACACCGCCCCGTCACCCCAGCTCGATCCGTGGCGGCTTCGTGCGCTTCGGCAATACAGCGACGATTAAGGCTACAGCGCCGATGATCACTGCCAGAACCAGGAATTTATCGCTAAAAGTGAGGATCTCGGCCTGATCCTGGATCATGTTGCCGAAGCGCGCGAGACTGTCCGGAGCGCGCGGCGCACCGTTGGGCAGCAGCGTCGGCGGATCGCCGGGCATTACGCCAGGCCCCGACAAGGTGCGCCATCGGTCGAGGCCCGCCTGATCCGAAAGGCGGTTGTAATGCAGGTTACCCCGCCACCGCTGGATCAGATCTATGAGCCAGACCGCGCCCACCTCGCCGATCGAGCGCGTGAAATTGAAGTTCGCCGAGGCGAACGGACCTTCCTCGACCTTCTTGACCGTGTTCGTGGCCATCAGCAGCAGCGGCATGACGACCATCGCTTGGCCCGCGGACTGCAGGATCTGCCAAGGATAGAACTGCACCGCGTACCACGTGCCGTCGAGATTGGACGCGCCGATGCCGCCGAACACCATGCAGCCGACGCCGAGCACAGTTACGAGCCGCGAGTCGACGCTCTCCCGGTCCAAGATCAGCGCGAGTAGGGGAAGCCAGAGCAGTTGCAGGGCGGCTACCTCCAGGGTGACGAGGTGCGCCTGCAGAGGGCGGAAGCCCTGAACTTGCGTGAGGAAACTCACCGGCACCGGCCCGGCCGCCTGCGTCGCCACGATGAACAGTAGCAGGGCCAGAATGCCGTAGCAAAAGTTCCGCTGCCCGAGCAGCTGGATCTTAAGAAAGGGCAGGGGGTGGAACCACTCGTTCAGCACAAGCAGTGGCAGGCTGACTACACTCACTACTGCGAGGATGCAGATGGTAGGCGAGTTAAACCAGTCGAACCGGCTGCCCTGATAGAGCATCGTGGTCAGCGAGCCGCTGCCGACGATGATCAGCACGAGCGCGCGCCAGTCGAACTGCCGGAAGCGTCCGTAATCCGGCTTGTCCGGCGGGAACCCGTACCACGCGAGCAGGAAGCCGACGGCGCTGCCGGGCACGGCCTGGTAAAATACGAATTTCCAGTCCAGCAGGTCTTGCCAGAACGCGACGACGCTGGCGGAGAGGTAGGGGACGAAGGTCGCCGTCAGGGCATAGAGTGCCAACCCGTACAGCCGGAGGGTCGGCGGGAGCACGGCCAGGGCCACGCTGAGCAGGATCGGCGTTATCAGTCCGCCGGCCAGTCCTTGGAGGATGCGCAGAACGTAGAATGCCTCGACGTTCGGGCTGAACGGTAGGAACGCGCTCGTCGCTCCCACGAGGACGATGACGGCGAGCGCCCAGCGGCGGGGCGTCAGGGTGGGGATGAACCAAGCCGAGACCGCCATGCCGACCGGCTGTGCGGACAGGTACAGGCTTTCGATCCAGGTGCCGGCGTCGTGGCCGATGCCCAGCGCCTCCTGCATCTCGGGCAGCGCCGCCGCCGTGGCGCTGTCGTTGATGTCGCCGACCATGACCGAGAGCAGTACGCCCGCGAGCCCGATGAGCGGTCTGACGTTCATGATCGACAAGCGTCCGACCCGGGGTAGTCTATCGTGTCCGGGGTCCACCCGACCTGTGCGACAGCGCTGATCACAGGGCGGGCCCGTTTGCGAGACTGTCGAGTAGCGTCGCGGGGGCGAGCGGTGGGCTGATGACGGGCGGCGGGCGCGGTGCAGCCTCCGGGGCATCGGCAACGTCCCAGCCGCCGCCGAGCGCCCGGTACAGTTGCACCAACGTCGTGGTGATGAGCACGTCCGCGTCGGCGAGATCGTTTTGGGTCTGCAGCAATTGCGAGAGCGTGGTGTTCACGTTGAGGAAGTCTGCCGCGCCCTCGACATAACGCTGGCGCGCCGCCGCCACCGCGATCTCGTTCTGCACGACCGCCCGGGCGAGATCGACCCGGCGGCGCTGGGCCTGCGTGTAGGCTGTGCGCGCGTCGTCGACTTGCTGCCAAGCAGTGAGCACCACCTTCTGGAATATCACAGCGGCCTCGCGCTGCTCGGATTCGCGTAGTGCCAGCGTACCCTTCAGCCGCCCGCCCTCGAAGAATGGAATCGTTACGGAGGGGCCGACCTGCCAAGCGGTGGAAGCAAGTTTGAATAGGCGGCCCAGAGTCAGCGACTGAACGTCGACCATGCCGGTGAGCGATACGCTCGGGTAGAAGCTGGCGACTGCCACACCGGTCTGTGCGACCGCGGCCCGCAACCGCGCTTCGGCCTCGCGGACGTCTGGCCGGCGTGCCACGAGATCGATTGGCAGGCCAACGGGTACGATGCGCGGCACCCGCGGGACCAAGCGCGGCGCCTTGAGCTGCGGCTCTAACGCGCGGGGTGTCTCGCCAAGCAGGAGGCCGAGCGCGTTGATGAGGCTGGCCTCCTGCGTGATGAGCAGCGGCAGGCTGGCGGCGATGGTCGCCTGCTGTGCCCGAGCCTGTGCGAGGTCAAGGGTGTTGGCCGCCCCATTGGCAAAGCGTTCCTGCACCAGCGCCACGTTCTGCGCGGTGATCGTAATGTCCCGGCGGGCTATGGCCAGCCGAGTCTGTGCGCCGCGCAGCCGGAGGTAGCCCTGCGCGAGCTCGGCCATCGCGGCCAAGGCGATCCCATGGCGAACCTCCACCGAGGCCAGGGCTTGCGCGTCGGCCACCTCGACAGCATGGCGAATACGTCCGAAGAAATCGAGTTCCCACGAGGATGAAAAGCCCTCGTTGTACAGGGTGAAATCAGGCTTAGCCCCCGGGGCTGGCACCAAAAGACTAGTCAATCCGTTGCGGCTAAACCGAATGTAGTCCTCCCTGGACTTGCCATCGATCTGCGGTAGGCCTTGTCCGGCGGCCACCCGGGTCTGGGCCGCCCCCTGGAGCACGCGCTCGTAGGCCGAGCGTACGTCGAGGTTGTCGGTGGCAACTCGCTCGGCGAGGGTGGCGAGCAGGGGATCGCGGAAGCTGCGCCACCAGCGGAGGTCGATCGCCTCGTCGCCCTGGCGGGTCGGGCGCGCGACCTTTGGCTCCGGGCCCCAGCGCTCGGGGGCGAGAATGACGGGTGGCTGATAAGCCGAGCCAACGACGCAGCTCGCGAGTGGCAGTGCGGCGAGCAGGCCCGCCACCGCCCTAATGGCTATGGCAGGCCATCTACGGCGGCTGTTCCGCTGCATCGATACCATCATTCGTCCGTCACCGTGCGCCGCTCCGTCACCGGGCGCTCCGTCCGGGACTGCTCGGCAACGACGTCTTCCAACTCGGTGTGGACCGTGGTCTCGACGGAGAAACCGGCCCGCAGGAGTCGGGCTAGCGGCTGGCCTGGCTCGATGTCGACGCGCACCGGCAGGCGCTGGACGATCTTGGTAAAATTGCCCGTGGCGTTGTTTGGCGGTATCGGCGAGAACGTGGCTCCGCTGGCCGCCGGCACCGCGTTGACCCGTCCGCGCAGAATGATGTCGTATGCGTCGACGTAGATGGTGACGGGTTGGCCCGTCCGGATGTGCTCGAGTTGGACCTCGCGATAGTTTGCCTCAACGTAGACCTGTGCCAGCGGCACGACCGTCATCAGGGTCGCGCCAGGCGACACAACGTTGCCGACTTGGACAGATCGCTGGGCAACCATGCCTTCGACGGGGGCGAAAAGGTGGGTGTAGCTCAGGTTGAGGTTGGCCTGCTCCAGGCGCGACCGGTCGGCCCTGACGGTGGCCTCTGAAGCGGCTTTTTGCGCCTTAAGGACGTCGAGCTGACGCCTGTTGGCCGTGAGTTGGGCCTGTGCCGAGCGCAGGCTCGCCTGTGCGGCAACAAGGTTGGCGTCGGCCTCCTGATGTTGGCGATTGGTGCCCGCGCCCGTAGTTGCAAGATTGGTGTAGCGGCGTGCGTCGACTTCCGCGAAGCCTAGGCGCGCGCGGGCCGCCTCAACCTCGGCCGCGGCTTGGTCGATGAGCGCGGGCTGGCGCTCGATGTTTGCCGAGACGTCGGCCGACTGAGCCTCGTCGCGCTCCAGTTGCGCCTGCGCGCCGGCGACTGCGGTTTGGTAGTCGCCGGGATCGAGCCGGGCGAGCAGGTCGCCGACCTTGACCTCCCGGTTGTTGTCGACCGGCACGGCGACGACCTGTCCAGAGACGCGCGGGGCGATGGTCGCGTAGTGCACTCGCACGTAGGCATCATTGGTCCAGACGTTCGGCCTGGGCCGGAAGATGACGAACAGGATGACGCCTACGCTGACTACAATGACTAGCGCGGCGGTGATCAGAGGCCAGCGGCGCGGGACTTGTTTGGACTTCTCCTCCTCATTTTCCCGAAGCTCGTCGGTCCCATCCTCCTGGGCTTTTCCCGTCTCGTCCTGCGAAGGTTTGCCCGCCTGATCGCCCGCCTCTTCACCCGTTTCGTCATAGTCACCCTTCGACGGCTGGGATTTTTCACCGTCGTCTCCCGAGTTGCGGTCTTGAGGAGACTTGTGCCCTGATCCGCCGTTCGCGCCCGACGTCTCGCCATCTCGGTCGTCCGTCTTGTCCGCCTCAGACATCGCACTGGTGTTCCCCGCCGATCGCGCCCTTAACCCGGAACCCTCCATAGGCCAGACGTTCCAACAGTCCCGCCACGGCTTGAACGACGCCGTCTTCGGGGTCTCAGGGTCCGACCATGACGAACTCGGCATCCGTCGGGGGCGGAAGGCCACTGCAAGGTTCGATCCGCTCAACACCGTACATCGGCATCGAACGCGGGCCGACGCACAGGCCAAGACCGCCCTGCAGCGCAGCCTCAATGCCGGCCAAACCGACGCCCTCGAACAGGATACGCCATGTCCGTCATTGCTGACGTCCTGCAGCGGCACATGCGCGGCCGTCTCACAGGGCAGCATGTACGGAGCTGACGTCAGCCAAAAAACTCGTTATCTTTGATCAGTGGCTGATAAAAAACGCACAGAACTCGACTGGCAGGATGTGCGGATCTTCCTGGCTCTCGCGCGGCACGGCAGCTTGTCCGCGGCGGCCCGGACGCTCGGCGTGAACCATGGGACGGTCTCACGGCGGCTCCTCTCCCTGGAACGCAGCCTGGGTGAGAAACTCGTCGAACGGCGGCCTGAAGGCTATGCCCTGACGTCTGCTGGTACCCATGCGCTCGAAGCCGCGAGCGATATGGAACAGGCAGCCCAAGTTCTCAGTCGCGGCGGCGTGGATGAAGGCCCCAGCGGCTTGGTGCGGATCAATGCACCACCTGCGATGTCAAACGGATTCCTGGCTTCGCGCCTCGCGACGTTGGCGTCACGTTATCCGAGGCTCAACATCGATCTGGCGGCGAACCATCGATCCATCAGCTTGGAGCGCCATCAGGCGGACATCGCGGTCCGCTTTGTGCGCCCCGCAGACGGTGACGTGATCGCACGTCCGCTCACGACCGTTGGGTACGGGTTCTATGGCGCGGACGAGGCATGCCGTTCGGTCGAGGCGGGCTCCGAGCCGGTCTTCATCGGGTTCGACGAGGCGGATGCGTATCTGCCCGAAGCGGCGTGGGTGGCGCGGCATTTCCCACGGGCGCGCCTGGCCTTCCGGGCACACGACCAGTTCGCCCAATCAATTGCCGCGCGGTCCGGTGCTGGGCTTGTGCTCCTCCCCCATTACATCGGTCGCAGCGACCCGCTTTTGAGATTTATTGATCTCCGCCCCGTGCCGCCGAGCAAGGATGTCTTCCTACTTACCCGCAGTCGCGATAGGAAAGACCCGTCGATCCACGCTGTCGCCGAGGAACTAGCCAGTATGTTCGAGCAGGTTCGTGACCTATTTCTATGAGTCCATGCCGCCGCAGCAACGCGTTGGTATGGACCGGTGTCCGAAGGTACGCAGTTCCGGCTGACCTGATCCGACGCAGCTACTTCGAAATTAAGCTGTTCGCTCGAAGTCAGCTTCTCCCGATCCCAATCCGCAAAACGGATGAGCCGAAATTCACCCAAACCAGCCATTCGGACGCGCCCACGACTGGGACCGGAACTGGCCGGAAGCCGCCGGTCTGCTCCGGAGCAGCGCGCCCGGAAAGCGGATGTTCCCGCTTCAGCTGGTCCCGGCCTTGAATGAACGAGATCTCGCTAGCGCCGGAAGTTGCCGGCATCACACCATCGCTCACGCTCTATCTTGGACGGCGCCCCGGACCAGCTGAAGAAATCGTGCAGAAGCCGACGACAGGGGACGCTCCGGGCACCCCAGGACGTTGACGAGAAACGTCACCGTCGGCCGCAGGGCCCTGGCCGTGACCTCTCCCTTGACCCCCATCACGGTCACGGCGTCCGATCTGGTGAAGCCGAGCCCCGCCGCCAGACCGCGCGTCGCGGCCGAACAATTATGCGGCTTCCCGAGCGGCGCGCCGCGAACGAGCTCCTGTGCCCGTCATGGTCGAGTGTCACCCGGGGCATGCAGGCGCCGGTACTCGGCGGGCGTGGTGCCGACCCGCCGGACAAAGGCGCGCCGCAGCGTGTCGGCGTCCCGGAACCCGCAGGCGCCAGCGATCTGCTTGAGGGCGACTTCGCCCGTCTCCAGGAGGCGGCGGGCAGCCTCGATCCGTACGGTCTCGACGTAGGCGGCAGGGGTCAGGCCGGTCTCAGCCCGGAATACCCGCGCGAAGTGGCGAGGGCTCATGCCGGTCCGGGCGGCCAGCCTGTCGACGCCATGATCCTCGGCCGGGTGCGCGGCTACCCAGCGCTGGATCTCCTGCAGTGCCGAGCGCCCAGATGGTGCGCTGACGCCGCGCCGGCTGAACTGCATTTGGCCGCCGCCGCGCTTGAAGAACATGACGAGTTGAGCCGCCACCCGCCGGGCGACCTCAGCCCCGAGGTCCTCCTCCACCAGTGCCAGCGCGAGGTCGAGCCCCGCCGTGACCCCAGCGGCGGTCCGAAGCGGCCCGTCAAACAGGCAGATCGCATCTGCCTCGATCTGCGCTTCAGGGAAGCGCTCGGCCAGCACCTCCGCCACAGCCCAGTGCGTCGTCACGCGGCGACCATCCAGAAGACCGGCCTGCCCGAGCAGGAAGGCCCCGCTGCAGACGGAGCCGTAGCGACGACAGCGGGTCGCCGCAGCGCGGAGCCACGCGAGGAGCTCGGCCCCGAGCGCCGCCTCGTGCATCCGAGGCGCGCCGGCGACCAGGAGCGTGTCGAAGGCCGGGCCCGCAGCAGCGGGAGCGATGAGATCCGGCAGCAACCGCCGACCCGACGAGGTCGTGATCGGGCCCGGTGCGGTCCCGACGAGGGCGAGGCTGTAAATTTCCCGACCGCATTGGGCATTCGCCTCGGCGAAGACGTCAAGCGGACCGGCCACGTCGAGAAGTTGGACGTCGGGCAAGGCGAGAAGGGCGACTGACCGAGCTGTCATGAGTATCCGGTGTCCGACGGTGCAGGCACGTTGTCAGAAATCGTCGTAACAGGGCGATTGATGCCAAACTCGGCTTTTCCTAGCTCAGGACGACACGCAGCGCAAAGGAGCCCGTCCATGAGCATCGGCCAGGAAGCCGCTATCCCCGATAGCAAGCTCGCTCGGGCGATCACGGAGTTCGTCCGCGATACCGAGATGGAGCTGCTCTTCAACCATTCGAGCCGGGTCTATCAGTTCGGCGCGCTCGCCGGCGCGCATCGCGGCCTGACCTTCGACCGCGAGCTGCTCTACGCGGGCGCCATGTTCCACGACGTCGGTCTGATGCCCGACCACAGCAGCGCCGAGGAACGCTTCGAGGTCGACGGGGCCAACGCCGCGCGCGAGTTCCTGAAGGCGCACGGCGTGCCCGAGGCGGACGTCTACACCGTGTGGACGGCCATCGCGCTGCACACCACGCCCGGCATTCCGGTCCACATGCATCCGGTGGTCGCGCTGGTCACGGCCGGCGTCGAGATGGACGTGCTGGGCCTGACCTACAGCCAGTATTCCGATGCCGAGCGGCAGGCGGTCGTCTCCGCCTTTCCCCGTACGCCGGATTTCAAGGAAGACATCATCCAGGCCTTCTACGACGGCATCCGGCACAAGCCGGACACCACCTTCGGCAACGTGAAGGCCGATGTCATCGCCGACAAGGAGCCGGGCTTCCGCAAGGGAAATTTCTGCAGCGTGATCCGCGCCTCCCGCTGGGGCGGCACGCAGGCGGCGGGCTGCGGCTGTGGCGGGCATAATTGAGGATCGCCGGCCGGTCGCCCGGATGGGCCGGTAGCCTGCACGGCACGCCGCCTGCAGAGGGGGGCGCTGCATCGGATGCCTTATTGGTGACCACCCCACTCAGGCGTGTCCGAAACTGCGTTTGATCTGGCAGGATCTGTCGTGACGCCAAACTGTACGCCGGCACATGCGACCGCCTAATCTTAGCGGCACCGAAGCGGAACAAGGTCGAGGTGACGCATGGCGGCGACGGCGGCAAAGGTGCCTGTCACGGTGCTCACGGGTTTCCTGGGATCGGGAAAGACCACCCTTCTCAACCAGTTGCTCGCGCAGGGCGAAGCCGAGAAGACGGCCGTCATAGTCAACGAATTCGGCGAGGTCGGCATTGACGGCCAACTGGTGGTAGGCGTCGACGAGGACGTGATTGAGCTCAACAATGGCTGCATCTGCTGCACGGTCCGCGCCGACCTCGTCACAACCATCGGACGCCTACTCGCGCGGCCGCAACCGGTGCGCCGCATCCTGATCGAGACCACGGGCCTCGCCGATCCGGCACCCGTCATCCAAAGCTTTATGCTCGACGAGCATCTCAGGGCACGAACCGAACTCGACGCGCTCGTGACCGTCGTCGATGCCCGTCACAACCCGCTCTGGCTGTCCATGGGCAAGGAGGTAGAGGCGGCGGGCGGGGAGAACGTCGCGCGGGAGCAGATCGCCTTCGCTGACCTTCTCCTCCTCAACAAGACCGACCTCGTCGACGAGGCTGCCCTGGAAGCCTGCGAGACCGAGCTCCGTCGCATCAATCCGCTCGCTCGCATCCGGCGCATGCGGGACGGGGCGGTCCCGGCCGGGGAGGTGCTCGGCATCCACGCTTTTGATTTGAAGAACGCGCTGGCTATTGAGCCGGAACTCCTATCGGACGTGGAACACGAGCACGACGACGCCATTGCGAGCGTCTCGCTCCGCCCCGAGGGAGACCTCGATCCGACGACATTTTTCCAGTGGCTGAACCGCTTCGTGCAGGCAAAGGGGCCCGACATCCTGCGCATCAAGGGCATCGTCGCCCTGGTCGGCGAGGTGCGGCGCTACGTCTTCCACGGCGTGCACATGACCCTCGACGGTCGGCCCGGCAAACCGTGGGGCCCCGGCGAGCCACGGCGCGGCGAGTTGGTGTTCATCGGCCGCAACCTTGATGCCGAGGAGATCGCGGCAGGCTTGGCGCAGTGCCGGGCGGCGCAGGCGGCCTGAGCGACTTCGCAGAGCTGAACGGAGGCCTCATGAAGCTCCAGCACACCCTCGGCGGCCTCGAAGGCCTCGACCCCGTCCAGCCAGAGCTCCGCGTCTTCGTCGAGCCCTGGGAGGAGCGGATCTTCGGCATCCACACCGCCATGATGGCGCTCAGCCCGCAGCTCAACCTGCCGCAGACCTCCAGTACCTTCCGCACGGTCTGGACCTGGGCCGACCTGCGCAAGGGCGCCGAGGCAATGAACCCCTTCGACTACTTCAAGTACCGCTACTACGAGAAATGGCTGGGGGGCATCTCGGGCTATTTCGTCGCCAACGGGTACATCACGCAGGCCGAGCTCGACGCGCGCACGGGCGAGTACCTCGCCGATCCGGCCAAGCCGCTGCCGTCGGGCGGTACGCCGGAGATCGACGACCGCATCCACAAGTACCTGATGGACGGCGACTCGCCCTGGCACCAGTGGGCGGACAAGCCGCGCTTCGCCGTGGGCGATGAGGTGCTGGTCGCCGACCCGCAAACGGTCGAGCACACCCGCCTGCCCGGTTACCTGCGCAATAAGGTCGGGGTCGTCGAGACCGTCTACGACGATGCGTTCAGCTATCTGTGCTCGACGGGGCCCGACGGCATCGGCCCGGCCATGCCGGTCTACTGCGTAAAGTTCGACCCGCAGCACCTTTGGCCCGGCAACGCCGAGCCCGGCTTCTTCATCTACGCCGACCTGTTCGACGCCTACGTGCGCCCGGTCCAGGACCGGGCCGCCGCGTGAGGGAGAACCGATGACCGACCGCTTCGCCTATCCCCAGGACCGTGAAGCGCGCAACGCGGCGCGCGTGCGGGCGCTCGAAGCCCTGCTGATCGAGAAGGGCGTTATCACCGATCAGACCGTCGGCAAGGTCATGCAGACCTTCGCCACCGAGATGGGACCGTTCAATGGCGCCAAGCTCGTGGCGAGGGCCTGGACCGATGACGCCTTCAAGGCGCTGCTCGTGACCGACACGATGGCGGCCGTCGCGCAGCTTGGCCTGCCCACGGGTGCGGCGGGCGCGGAAGGCGAGCACATGCGCGCCGTCGCGAACACGCCGCAGATCCATAACCTCATCATCTGCACGCTGTGCTCCTGCTATCCCTGGCCAGTGCTGGGGCTGCCGCCCTACTGGTACAAGGACCCGTCCTTCCGTGCCCGCGCGGCGAGGGAGCCGCGGGCGGTACTCAAGGAGTTCGGCCTGGAAGTCGACCCCGCGAAGGAGATCCGCACCTGGGACAGCTCGGCCCAGATCCGCTGGTTCGTCGTTCCGGAGCGGCCGGACGGCACCCAGGGCATGAGCGAGGACGACCTCGCGAAGCTGGTCACGCCAGAGGCGATGATGGGCGTTGCCATCGCCCTGCCGATAGCGGCCTGAGGGCATCCGTCGTGCAGACGAGCTTCGAGCACTTCGCCGTCGCCAGCATGATGGGGCAGCCTGACACGCCGCCCCGCGCTAACGGCAGCCTCTGCTTCCATCAGCCCTGGGAGCGGCAGGCGTTCGGTTTGGCCGTGGCCCTTGCCCGGGACGGCCACTTCGAGTGGGAGGACTTCCGGCAGGCGTTGATCGCGGAAATCGCGGCGTGGGAGTCATCCCATTCCCGCGACGACCCGAATTGGGACTACTACGAGTGCTGGCTGAATGCCCTTGAACGCGTGACGCGGATCCATTTCGGTTCGGGCATAGCCGCTCCTTTGGTCCAAACACTGTCAACGGCCTAAGGCACTCTGACAAGGCCACACAGATGCGTATGTTGTGCGTGCTGGCTCATTGCTGAGTAAAGTCCACTCTTGGGATCCGGCCACGGACTACTGCTCGGCAGCAATGGGCACAACTAAGACCCACAAGCTGTGCTGCCACAGCGTCCGCTTCGGAGAGTCCGCGAGACGCGGCTGAGCGGCCGAGATGGGCGCAAAGCGGACTGGCGGCTTTTGGAGGCAACCTAATGACGGCTTACGGCGCTCTTCTACCTCTGCAGCGTGTACCGGGCGTCAGATCCAACCCATTTGATGTCGGCGCTGCGCCAAACGCCGGTGCACCTTTATGTGAGACACAGTTCTACGAGACGTTCTCACGTCGCCATCCGCCTAACCGGCGCCGCAACATTCCAAAGGGCCAGCCGGTATAGAGTCGGCCACGGGTCCCTCAATCCGGATCAGCCGGAGGAGCCCGCCCGCATGTCCTTCGATACCTCAGTCAGGATGATTCTCGGCCACAGGAGCATCGCAGGCACGCACTCACAGCTTGGGGCGATCGAAGCCGCCTGTTCTGCCGGCGTCGGCCTCGCAGGGTGACCATTCGGTTCAACGTCGGCATCATGGCCGTCCATCGACATTAGAACGGCCTCACCTCCAAATACCGAATGGCGCTCGCCACCACCGTGTCCGACCTGGACGATGCGCGGTGGCGCGAGGTGGCGACCGGTCTCGCAGCCATCGCCCGTCTTCATCTCGATGTCAGAGCCGACTTCGACGGATTGGTTCAGCGCTTCAGCATGCCAATCACCACCTCAGACATGGGAGGCCGTGCCCATGCCGCGTGAAGCCATCATCAATCACCCCAATGCCGAAAGGGATAGGGGGCCTCGATTAAGGATCGCGAGCAAGGGAGTGGCAACCGAATGGGAAGCCATTTTCCGAGCAACGTGAGAAAAAAAATCTGGCGAGGCCGGAAAAGCCAGTATTGAGGCCCCGGCGCTCCTACCGCGGCTAGCGGCCGAGAACCCACCGCTAGCCGGGCACGAGGACGAGCCTAGTGACTTCAGAACGCTCAGCGAGCACTTGTGCGGGAGCCAATGAATCTGATGGATCGGTGCGACGAGAAACTCGGCTCTCTCGTTCGGCAGATAAATGCGGCCGAGCACCACGCCAAGTTCAATCCGGCTGATCGGCGAAGTTAAACCCCATGCGGCTCTTGGTCTCGACCAGCACCAGGCGGGTCCGATCGAAGGCCCAAGCGAAGTCGGGATCGTCCGGCACACGCGGTCCGAGGAGCGCCCTGGCCCGCTCGATATCGTCGAGGATCGGGTCGACATCCTGAATCCGCCACGCGGCAAAATCGGCCATGCGCAGCGTCCGCATGGAGCTGCCATTGCCCATTACCATTGAGCTGATGACGGCTTCGCCGCCGATCGCGACCGCCGCGTTCAGTCCCCGCAGGCCCATCTTCGTCCGCTGCAGCGCGGTGAAGCCCGACTCTCCCTTAATCCCCTTCAGCACCATGTGACCGGCATCGGCGCGGGCCTGGACGACGGCATTCTCAAGCGTCCCGTCGTGGAAGCTTTTGTGCGTGCCGACCATGATAAACGCCGCATCCTCTCGGCCGAAGGTCGCGAACAGCATTGCGTCCTCCCTGTCCTTCTGCCGGGTCTTGCGCGGACCGACCGGATCGACGGGATCGAAATGAAGGTGATGCACATCGTAGGCGGCCAGGCCGAAATCCCCATCGTGCTGCGCGTCGCGCGGATGCTTGCCTGGCCGATGCGCTCGGCTCGACAGGTACGGCGTTAGGTCAGCGCCTTCCTCGATTAGCCGTGCCATTGCGAATACCGTGTCGAGGTGGCGGGTCACGAGGTTGCCATCCCAGAACCGGCGTACGAAGAAGACGCGACGCTTGGCGGTCGGGATCAGCCGGCGGGCGCGTACGAGGTAGTGATGGATCAGGGCGCCGAGACTTTGGCGCTGCGGGTCGAGGTTGCCACCGAGCTCGGCCACAAGTTCGCGGCGCAGTCGCGCAACGCGAGGACCTTCAGCGTCCGGACCCGGCACAGTGCGCCTCCACGACTCTGAAGCACGAACTCGACTACATCGAGTCCTATGCCTAAATTGTCTGCCACGAGATTACCGAGGGATGAAGGCGCCCGATGCGGAACCCGTTTGTCGAGTCCCGGTCGAAGCGTTGCGGCGAGATCCTACTTCAGGAAGCCTTTCGCGCGGAGGTGATCTGTGAGGATGCGGCGGATGGCTTCCGCACGCGAAGGCTTTGGATCCGCTTGCGCCTCGCGCCAGGCCTCGACGCCGGCCAGCAAGTCATCGGACATGCGGACACCCTGTTGCGGCGTTACACCGGTCGCGGGCCGGCCACGTCTTTTCTGCGCATCAGGAATTGACATCCACATACATTCTTGCGTATCAAAAAAGCAGGCCGAGGGGAAGGTACAACTTCCGTCACCGCTCTAACCCCACCACTCTGTTATAGAGAGCGGCGACGGCTTCGCGCGCCTATAGCATCACCTTATTACATCTTTGGAAGCGGCAGGACCGGTTAATACGTCAGGGGCCGAGGCGTTAGTTCGGCCCCGTCACCCAGGCCATCCACGCAATGGAGCCGCCGGAACCCGTCGACGCCACACTTCGGGCAATCGGAGACGACCTAGATCACTATTACGCCGAGGCCGGCATCGAGATCGATCTCGGCGCAACTGCCTGCGCAGCAGGAGGCGTGGGTCACAACGGAGGTTCGGCTTGATGGGCCGTATCCTCGCCTTCCTCGCTCACATCGACGTCCGGTGGGCCGGCACTCACTCTGCCCGGATCGATTTCTTCGCGCCGAAATCGACGCCGCGATGAACCTGGGCGGGTGAATGGCTCGTGGCGGCCGGGAGGCTGGCCCGCAGAGCACGGCGGGCGCGCTGATACCCCTCTTCGAGCCCACGATCCACGCCCCGGGGAATCTCACGCCGGTGGCGGCAATTCAGGAGAACCGAGATGGCGAGTGTTAACAAGCGCGAGTGGACCACACCGAAGGGGGAGCAACGATCAGCCTGGGAAGTTCGGTATCTACTTTCAGGCAAGCACAAATCTAAGAGTTTTGCTCGGAAGAAGGATGCCGATACTTTCAAGCGTAAGATTGAAGACGACATAGCTAGAGGCAACGTCCATATGCTCGATGGCACCGTGACCGTCAAGCGGATGTGCGACGAGTGGATCAAGGAGAACGAGGACAGAGTTGAGGCGAAACAGATCGGCCTTAGCTCGATGGGCAATTTGCGCCGGTCGGTTGATCTGCATCTAATCCCGAACCTCGGCAATATAAAAGTTTCCGAGCTGCGGGTAGCACACGTTGAAGACTTGTTTCGGACATTGATGAAGTCTCACAAGCTTTCACCGCGTACCGCCCGGTCCCACGTTTTCTATCTGAGGCAAGCGTGTGAGTTCGGGCGCCGCCGGGGCTATTTGCGATCCGATCCGATCACGCCGGCCCTGAAACTCATGCGCGGCCTGAAGATGCCGAAGGTTCGGACCTTCACAACGGAACAGGTCCGCGACCTTCTGAAGGCGGCCGAGGATCGAGCGTTCTGGCAGCACCCGATCACCTTCCTCCGTCTGAAATGCTTCGTGCATCTCGCGGCGTTCTGCGGACTCCGCTACGGCGAGATCGTCGGCCTGACCCTGGATTCCTTGGACTTCGACGAGGGCATGATCCGCGTCCGGACGGCCCTTAGCCGGTTCGACGAAGTGAAAGGACCGAAGACCGAGGCCGGTGTGCGTGACGTTCCTATGCCGGTCCACCTCTCGGCGCTGCTGTCGCGGTGGCTGAGCCACTACTTCGTCGAGAACGAGCGAAATCTCGTCTTCCGCACAGACACCGGCTTGCAGATCCGCCCGAGCAACTTCCACGGCGCGCACTGGCGGCCACTCCTACGTCGGGCTGGCCTGGACGATGGGAAAGGCTCGTTCCACTTCCACGCGCTCCGGCATTTCGCGTCCTCCTGGTGGATTGCGAACGGCATGGATCTGCCCACGGTAGCGAGCCTGATGGGCCACAGTAAGTTCGACATGACGCTCCAGGTGTACGCGCACCCAGTGCTGCCCGTGGTCCGGCACGCCGAGGTGATGGGCCGCCTTGCCAACCGTCTGCTCGACGTTCCGGCCCTGTCCGAGACCGCGGCCGCCGTCACGCTTGGCTCCGCCATTTGCGCAACTGTTGCGACGCCGGAGATAAGCCGCTGAAATCATTCGGCGAAATCCCAACGACAACGTCCTGCCCAAGAAGGCAAAGCCCGGATCGAAGGCTTCGATCGACGGCTTCGACGCGGCGATCAACGCGAACGCGGCCCGGCTGGCGCACGAGAGCGGCAGCATCCCGGCCGGCGTGAAGGTCGAGAAGCCGTCGATCTACATGGAACGTGGGCTGATCGGATTCTGAACATGCCGCAGACCGAAGCCGAGATGTGGGCGGGGCTCGCCAAGTCGGAGGAGGCGGGGCAGCTCGTCTACTCCGGGCCGGCCCAGGACCAGCGCGAGACGATAGCCCGCGAGATGTACGACCGCGGCTGGGACGATCTCGGCTTCCTCGGCGTCGGCTCCGGCTTCTACCAGGGCAGCGCCACAGGTCTGGCCCTGCTGATCCAGTGCGCCGACGTGAAGGCCCGGGACATCTCGAAGGCCGAGATGCTGCAGTGGCGCCGCAACGGCCGCGGCTGGCAGATGGTCGAGCCGGTGAAGGGCGAGCTCGCCTACCACCTGATGACCAAGCCGAACCACACGGCGATGACCTGGCCGGAGTTCTGGCGGATGGTCGTGCTCCACCATGAGGTGGCGCAGAACGCCTACATCTACACCCCGCGCGACCGCGAGGACACGATCGAGGAGTACATCACGATCATGCCGGGCCGGGCCCGGATGCGCGTCAGCGACCGCGGCAACATCTTCTACGAGATCGTGGCCGCCACCGAATACGACCGCGCGGTTCTCGGCGACACGTACCTGATCGTGCCCGAGCACGAGATGATCCATCTGCGCGGGCGGCTCCTCGACGGCGTCAACGGTTTGTCGAACGTCGTTCTGGGGTCGCCGAACCTCGATCTGCTGTCCGCGATCGGGCGCTTTCAGACCAAGCTCTTCGGCAACGACGGCAAGCAGCCGCTGGTGTTCGAGACCAAGGAGGGCTTCCCCAACTCGGACATGGGCGAAGCGGCCTTCCGGCGGCTGAAGGATCAGCTGCGCGAGGCTGCCCGGCGGGCGAGCGGCACTGGCGAGGCGATCCTGCTCGAAGCGGGCCTCACCGCGAAGGCGATCGCGATCAACGCGGTGGACGCCCAGAGCAAGGACAGCTTCACGCAGGCCGTGATGCGGATCTGCGGCCTGATGGATGTGCCGCCGCACCGGATCTACGCGCTGGAATCGGTCGCCTACAACAACATGGCGTCGATGAACCGGCAGTATGTGAACGACTGCTTGATGCCGCTGGCGTTCAACTTCGAGACGAAGTTCCGGAACCACTCGCTGCCGCAGGACGACTGGCCTCGATACAGCCTCCAGTTCGACCGCTCGGCGCTGATGTCGAACGATCCGGACACGATCGAGAAGCTCGTGAAGACCGGCATGAGCACCGGCATCATGGAGATCGACGAGGCGCGCGAGATCATGCCGTTCCGGCTGAATCCGCTTGGACAGGGCGGCCAGGTCCGCACCGTGCCCGTCACCATGGCCCTCGTCGACCGGGCCGGGAACGTCATCCAGGCAGCCACCGGCCAGAACGCGACGCAGCCCGGCGCCGGTGAGGATGAGAGCCCCGACAACAACGCTGGCAAGGCCGGCCCACGGCTCGTCCATTCCGCAGGAGCAGCCTGATGCCCTCGAAGCGCGTCTCGATCGAAGAATACCTCGGCTCGCGCGGCTACGGCGGCGTGGAGCGCAAGCACTTCGCCCGGGATTCGGGCGTGATCATCAAGGCGGCCCACGTCATCGAGAAGGCGCCGAAGTTCGACAAGGAGGCGGGCACCATCCGCTTCGTCATGTCGGCCGAGATCGAGGACCGCGATCGCGACATCGTCGTGCAGGCCGGCCTCGACACCACCGAGTTCGAGAAGAACCCGGTCGCCCCGTGGTCCCACCGCGCCGGCGACCCGCCGGTGGGCACGTGGTCGGATCTGGAGAAGTCGCTCGGCGGCCGGCCGAAGCGCACAGAGGGCACGCTGACTCTGGTGAAGGGCGAGCCCATGGCGGACCGCCTGGCCGTGCACTTCGAGGCCGGCAGTGTGCGCGCCTGCTCGATCGGGTTCATGCCCATCGCGATCGAGCGCCGCGAGGTCCCCGAGGACCAGCAGGGCAACTACTTCTATCCGGGCTACATGATCCACGAGGCCGAGCTCTACGAGTGCTCGCCGTGCACCGTCCCGGCCAACCCCGCCGCGCTGGCCAAGGCCGCGGCCGCGGGCGACGTCATGGCCCGGGAGATGATCGAGGAGGTGCTCGACACCTGGTCGATCGAGAAGGGACTGATCGTCCCGCGCAAGGCGTTCGAGGTCGCCTACGATCAGGGCAAGGGCGGCGATCGCACCGTGGTGATGTTCGGCGGCAAATCCTTCGAGGTGAAAGCGGGCGAAGGCGACGAACCGGTCCTGGTGCCCGTCAAGCCGAGCGACGCCGAACGCTTCGCCGAGGCGATCGAGAAGGAGCCCGGGGTGCTCGCCCGGCTCGCTCAGGCGCTTGGCCTGAAGGGCAAGACCGAGGCGGCGGACCCGAAGCCCGAGGAGGACGGGCCCAAGCCCGCACCCGAGCCGACGCCCGAGCAGAAGCTGCGCGAGCAGTTCGCCAAGGACATTCCCGCGCTCGAAGCGCGGCACGCATTGCTCGAGGCGGAGGCCCGTGAGGCCGCCCTCGACGAAGAGATGGCGCTGCACAGCGCCGCTTGATCCGCCCGCAGCTAGCCGAGGCGGTAACCCGGTGGCGACCTGCGGGCGCGGCCACCCTTCAAGAGGAAATCCGATATGACTCTCAAGGAGCTTCGTCAGCGCCTGAAGGACGGTCGTGCACGGCTCGTCGACCTGAAGGCCAAGGCGTTCGCCGAGACCGCCTCCACCGAGGACCGGGACGCCTACACCGGCGGCCTCAAGTCCTGCGAGGACACGCTGGAGCTGATCAAGCTCGCCGAGCGTGATCAGGCGATCGAGGCGGCCGCCACCAAGGGAGCGAACGAGCCGGCCGGCGGCGGCGAGGGTGGCGAGCATCGCCCCTACGCGGCCCCCGCCAAGCAGGTGAAGGACGTCCAGAAGGCGCTCCTGCCGATCGCCGCCCAGGTGAAGGCCGCCATCCTCAACAAGCAGTCGCAGGAGAGCGGCTCCGGCGAGCGCATCAGCCCGGTCGACCTGCTCAAGCAGGAAGGCTACGGCGAGACGCTCAAGGAGTTCGACGCCAAGGCGCGCGAGCAGCGCTTCAAGGCCGGCCTCGCCTCGACCGTCTCCAACAACGTGCTCCTGCCGCAGCCGGTCGCGGAGGAGATCATCCCGATTCTCTACCCGGCCGCCACCTTCCTCCAGGGCAACCCGCGCCGCGTGCAGCTCATCGGCGGCACGTACCGGCAGGCCCGCGGCGTCGGCTCGGCGACCGCGGCCTACGTCGGCGAGGGCGCGAAGAAGCCGGTCGGCGCGCCCACCTTCGACGACATCGACATGCGCAGCCACAAGCTGGCCGGCATCGTCTACATGACCAACGAAGCGGCCAAGTGGACCATCGGCCGCCTCGAGGAATACGTCCGCAGCGACCTTCAGCGGGTGATGGGTCTGAAGATGGATTCGGCCATGTACTTCGGTACGGGCGTCGGAGCCACGCCGACCGGCATCTTCAACCAGCCGGGCATCACCGTCCTCGACGGCTCGGGCACCGGACTGTTCGCCAACAACCGGGCGCCGACCGTGGCCGAGCTCGACCGGGTCGCGTCCCGCATGATGCTGGCGATGACCGGCGCCAACATCGTCCGCTCCGACACCTGGAAGTGGACCATGGGCTACCGGTTCATGCAGTTCCTCGCGGATCTGCGTGATGGCAACAACAACCTGATCTACCCGGGCGTGGACGATCCGGTGAACCCGCGCTGGAAGGGCATCCGCATCCTGGTGTCCAACCAGTTCGCCGAGAACGGTGGCGCCAACACCGACGAGGGCGACCTCGGCCTCGTCGACTTCGGCCATGTGCTCTTCGCCGAGGAGGAGGGCATGACCATGAAGACCTCCACCGAGGCGACCATCGACGACGGCGGCACGCTCGTCCTGCTCTGGCAGCAGAACATGAGCGCGATCCTCTGCGAGATGCAGCACGACGTCGCCCTGGATCAGCCCAAGGCCGCGGTCCGGCTGACCCACGTCCGCGCGGGCTCGCCCTCCACCACCGCCGGCTGATCGCCGTCCGCATAGCCGCGCGCTGGCATCAGTTGGCGCGCGGCACGCCGCGGCGACGTCTTCGCCGACCCTTTCAGCATCACGAGGACGACGGACATGGCGAAGAACGTGGCCACGGTCGAGGATTTCCAGAGGATCAAGAACGGGGACACCGGCCTCGTGCCGATGTCGTTCCTGATCCCGACGATCACCGAGCGCGTCGGGGATATCCGCGGGGCCGAGCCCTATACGGCGCTGCGCTGGTACAACGACGGGCTGGCCGAGCCGATCGTGCAGCTGAACGCCGCGCCGGCGCAGCAGCGCCAGGCGCAGCTGGACACCGAGGCCGAGCGCAGGTCCGCCATCGAGATCCCGGCCGCCTGGGGTGAGAGCCACCGTCTCCAGCGCATCGCCCTGGCCAAGAAGATCTCCGGCAGCGATGCGGGCCTGAGCACCGAGCAGGCGGACAAGGTGATCCAGGACGAGCTCGCCCGGCGCACCGCCACGTCGGCCGCCACCGACGCGGGTGCGAACGCCCTGACCACGCAGCGGACCGTCACCCTCTGATGGCCGACGAGCACAAGGACGGCGCGGAGACCCCGCGCCCGACCCGCTCGTCCGATGCGGAGCTCGACCGCTACCGGGCAGACCGCCAGCGGCCGAAGGCCGTGACGCGGCCGGGCGCCGACAAGATGGCCCGGCCTGGCACGCTCCGCGGCTACGAGACGAAGTGAGGCGACGACGTGGACGTGCGCCGTATCTCCGATCCGCTGACGCTTGCGGCGAAGCTGCAGGTCGTCACGCGGGAGAAGGCGAAGGCGCATATGCGCGTGCGCCACGCCGATGAGGACGACCTGATCCAGGACCTCATCGGCGCCGCCTTCGATTTCCTGCACGGCCCCGACGGCTGGCTGAACGGCTACTGCCTTCTGGCGGAGGAGTTCGAGAGCTTCCTGCCGGCGATCGATACGACGGCCGAGCTGCCCTTGCGCCCCGTCAGCGACATCGACGCGATTGTGGTCGCCCGCCTGGTCAACGGCACCTATGAGCCGGCTCCCGCCGGCACTTTCGTGGCCGCGACCCAGGACAACTTCGCGGTGGTTGCGCGCCTGGCCGCCCCCGGCGCAGCTCCGACAACCGCTGCCGGCCCGCGGAGTTACCGCCTCGGCTTCTCCGCAGGGCACGTGGATCCGGATGCGGTGCCGATGCCGCTCAAGCAGTCGATCCTGCTGCTTGTCGGCCACTGGTACGTGAACCGGGAGGTCGCGGCCGGGACCGTCCCACGCGAGATCGAATATGGTCTGCGAAGTCTCGCTGGCCGCTACCGCGTGAGCCCGAACCATTCGTGAGGCTGGCAGCCTGACCGTCTCGGTCGGCCTTGGGCCGGCCCGCTAGCTTCATCTGGATCGAGGAGGCCTCGCCATGCCGCTGCCGACCAGCGCGCCCCAGACCGCAGAGACCGCCTATCGGCTGGTCATCGCCACGGCCCAGACCTGCTCCGTCAACCTGCGGGGCCTGAAGGGGCTGATCGATGCAGGAGCGCGCGTCCCGCTCGTCGCGCTGGTCGGCCTGTACCAGGCGCTCAACGGTTCTCAGGGCGTCGGCCGTTCGATCCAGGGCGTGGAGGGGCTGGCAGAGTACGCCAAGGAGGCGCTGCTGGCCCCTGACTACGACATCGACGCGGAATTCATGCGCTCGATCATCGCGTGCAAGGCCGTCACCGACTGGCTTCTGGCGAACCTGCCGAACGACGGCGCCGGCGGCTATGTGGGCTGGATCCACGAGGGCGACGGCCAGATCGTGCCGCTGACCGTCGCGGCCGACACCCTCGCGCCGCTCGCTGCGCTGATCGACAGCGCCTTGGCGACGTTCGCGTAGCCTATGGCCCTGTGGACTCCCCTCAACCTCAAGAGCGTCACGCTCGAGGGGTGGTATCGGACCAAGGACCCGTTTGGCGCTGTCGCGCCCGGTGCTGACGTCCTGTCGGGCGGGGTCCCGGGCAACTGGGTCGACCGTTCCGGCAAGGGGCGAACCCTCTTCCTGGAGGGATCGGGCCTCACGTGGAACCCGGATGCGTTCGGGACCGGCAAGCCCGGGATCGAGAGCAACGGCAATGGCGGCTGGCGCACCGCGGCGGGGCAGGCTTATCCGCCGAACCTGCCGCTGGGCACCGGCGCCGTCTTCCGGCAGAACGCGGACGACAACGACAGCCGGCTGATCTCGCTGATCACGCCGAACGGGTCTGACCCCTTCGACAGCGCCGGCGTCATCCCGCTGTGCTTCATCTCCGGCCCCGGCAAGCTCAGTTACTGGTACGGGTTCAACCAGGCCTCGACCACGATCCCGGTTGGGGCGCCGGCCATGATCGACGGCGTCCCGACGTCGTTGACGGATTACAAGACCGCTCTGAACGGCGTCGACGGCGGCAGCAGCTCGCACGCCAATCTGAGCAAGTACCAGATGGATCGGCTGGGCGTCATGCGCACCGGCCAGGGCGGCAACTCGCCGAAGGGCGCATTCGCCGAAGCGATCCTCTGGTCGGGCGTGATCTCGGCCGCCGAACTGGCGCAGTGGCAGGGCTACCGCGCCTGGAACAACGGGCTGCAGGCCCTGCTGCCGGCCAACCACCCGTATGCCGCTGCTCCGCCGACCGTTGCGGACACCGGGGGCGGCACGCCGACGCCGACGCCGACGGATTCCCGCACCGGCGCCGGCACCTCGACCGCGCCGGCCTACGCTACCGGCACAGGACAGAAGGCCGCTCGAGGCGCCGGCGCCGAGACGGCGATCGGCGCTGGCACCGGCACAGGCCGGAAGGGCGGTAAGGGATCGGCCACCGAGACGGTCATTGCCGCGGCGACCGCTTCGGGCCGGAAGGCCGCGCCTGGTAGCGGTCTCGCCACGGCCACCGCCGCGGAGACGGGCGCGGGCCGCAAGGCCGCCGCCGGCGCGGGCTCCGCCTCAAGCACCGCGGCGGCCACCGTCACCGTCGCCCCGGTCAAATCGGTCCAGGGCAACGGGCTGGCCACGGCCACCGCGGTCTCGACCGGGTCCGGCCGGAAGGCAGGGCAGGGCAGCGGCCTGGCCGCGGCCACCGGCACCTCGACCGCGTCGGGCCGCAAGGCGAGCTCCGGCTCCGGCCTAGCGACGTCGCCCGGGTCGACCAGCGGCGTCGGGGATAAGCCTGGGGCCGGCACGGGTGAAGCCAGCGCTGAGGCCTCGACCTTCGGCGCCGGCCGGAAGAGCGTCACCGGCGCCGGCACGGCCTCCGCGGCCTCGGCAGCGCAGGGATCGGGGCGGCGCGCGACCTCGGGCGCTGGCTCAAATACCGCGACTGGCACCTCGACCGGGACCGGCACCGCGCATCGCTCCGGCGCTGGCGTGGCCTCGGCCCAAGCGGCGGTTGCCGGCAGCGGCTCGACCGCCCGCCGCGCGACAGGCTCCGCCGATGCCTTCGCCGGCGCTGTCGGAACGGGCAACACGGCTCGCCGCGGCTCAGGCAACGCAACCGCGACCGGCTCCACCGCCGGGACTGGAGTCGCCCAGCAGGCCGGTGCCGGATCCGGGGCGACCCAGGCGACGGGATCTCTTACGGGAGCCGGCCGGAAGTCGGCCTTCGGGTCCGGCACGGCCGCCGGCACCGCTGCCGCCACCGGACGCGGGCGCAAGGCGAGCTCCGGTGCTGGCCAGGCCGTTGGCGTCGGGTCCGGGTCAGCCAGCAGCGCTCACTCGGCCGCCGGGGCCGGTCCAGCCTCGGCCATCGCATCCGGCGCCGGCACCGGGCGCAAGTCGGTCCGCGGTGTGGGCACGGCGAGCGCCGCAGCGGCCACCACCGCCACGGGCCGCCGCTCGATCACCGGGCCAGGCCGGGCGACCGCCGCGACCCTGACGATGGGGCGGGGCCGCAAGGGTGCATTCGGGACTGGCGCGGCGACCGCTGTGATCCGCGTCACCGGCCTCAACGGGAACACGACGATTGCCGCGGAGCCGATCCGGCTACGGGGCACGAGAGCCGCGCCGGCGTCCCTGCTCGGCGCTCGGCAGCAGTCAGCCTCTCTGCACGGGGCCAGGCAAGGGCCGGCGGTGCTCAAGGGCAGGCTTTAGGCACAGACGGAGAAGGAAAGCACCATGTCGAACTTCCTCAATGCCGCGAAGGCCACCATGCTGGACGCGCTCGCCGCGCAGGCTGGCTTCGTCGGGCTGCACACCGGCGACCCGGGCACCACCGGCGCCAACGAGATGACTGGCACCGGCTATGCTCGCGCCGCGGTCACCTGGGGCGCCACGGCGAACGGCGCCAAGCAGGGCGTCGGCGCCAAGCAGACTGTTCCGGCCGGCAAGACCGTGGTGCAGCTCGGCATGTGGTCGGCGGCGACCGGCGGCACCTTCCTCGGCCCGCTCGACTGCCCGGATGAGGCCTACACGAGCGCCGGCGATTACACGGCGACGCTGAACCTTGCCCTGACCGACGCGGCGTAAGGCTCGCTCGGTGGCCTACGACAACCCGCCTTTTTCGGTCCGGCGCGGTGACGATCGCCTGATCGAGATCGACGTCGCCGATGCGGATGGCGCTGCGATTGATCCGACCGGCCTCAAGGTCCGCCTGACCTATGGGAAGGGCGCCGGCCGAGCGATCAAGACCATCACCGAGGCCGATCTGACGGTGGTCGGCAAGAAGATCGTCTATCGGATGCGGCCGGCCGAGACCGAGGCCCTCGAGGCCCTCGCGACCTATTGGGTCCAATGCCGCGTCACGTTCCCGGATGGGACCACGGACGGGTTCCGCGAGACGGTCACGACCGGATCGTTCTCCGTCGAGCAAACGCAGTAGCGCGGCAGGCTGATCGATGCCCATCGCTGCCGGCAGCATGAATCAGCGGGTGCAGTTCCTGCGCCGCATCGCGGGCTCGTATCAGCCGCTCGGCTCGGTGCAGTGGGCCCGCCTGCAGTTCGAGCGCGCGGTCACCATCAGCGTCGTCGGCGTGCCGTTCCAGGGGCGCGGCGGCAAGCTGACTGTGCGCGCGTGCGACGTCACCCGGGGGCTCACCACCGGCGATCGGCTGCGCATGGATGGCGAGGAGTTCGCGATCACCATCCGCAAGGCTGCCGAGGTCGCGGTCGACGACGTCCACCTGGAGATCGAGTCCGCGCCGACGCCGGCCCTGTATGCGGCCGAGATGGAGCGCCGCGGCGAGGTCGTGTCGCTCCGGCGGAGCACGCCGAACAGCACGCCCACCTCCTACGACGCTGAAATCGACGTGCGGGCGATCGTCACCGGCTACGCGCCCAGCGAGCTCGTGGGCGGCATCAACCAGGGCGACAGCCGCGTGATCCTGCTGGCTGCCGACGTGGCCGCCGGCGGCTTCCCGGCACCGATCGAGACGGGGGGGTTGGACACCGTCTGGATCAACGGCCTGCAACGCACCTTCAAGAGCGTGGACGACAACACGCACCGGATCGCGGGCGTGCTGCTCGCGTACGACTGCACGGTGCGGGGCTGATGCCGTCCGGATCCAGCGCGTCGGTCCGCGCCGCCGTGGCGCAGGCGCTGTCGCCCGAGAAGCGCCGCCTCATCGTCACCGCAGCGGCCCGCGAGGCTGCACAGCGGGCGGAAGCGGCCTATCGCGCCGAAACCGGCCTTCCGCCCGGGCACGATACGGTGGTGGACGGGCGCGCCCATGCCTCGCTCGACCGGCTCAACCCGGACCGGGGCGAGGTCGTCTTCCGGTTCGCGCGTGTCACCGAGGCGCTCGCCTGGATCTACGACCAGATCGTCACCCACTCGCCTCGGCTGACCGGCCGGTTCGCTGCCTCGCACATCCTGCTCGCCGACGGGCAGCGGGTCGACCCGAAGAACCCGCCCGCGGCTGCGCGCTACGTGTTCATGAGCCTCGCGCCCTACGCCAAGAAGATCGAGGAGGGGCAATCCTCCAGCGCGCCGACCGGCGTCTACCAGGCGGTGGCCGTGCTGGGGGAGCGCCGGTTCGGCAACAGCGTGAGCGTCGGGTTCGGCTACGAGTCGCCGCTCGTCGACTACATCGCCGGCGCGCATGGCCGAGGGGCCCGCGCCCTGCTCCGCCAGCAGCCCGTGCGCGTCGCCGGCATGAAGCTGGAGCGCTCGACGCGCGTCCCGATCATCACCGTCACCTTACGCTGAGGTCCCGTGGCCAAGCAGCATGTCGTCGCGACGGTGAAGCAGGTGCTCGCCGGCTGGTCCCCTGTGGCCGGAGGCAAACCGGTCATCGTCTTCCCGAACGGGCCGGAGAAGCCCCCGCCGGCGCCGGCGCCGTACCTCATGGTGCAGTTCCCGGTCTCGAACGAGAGCCGCACCACTCACAGCCGAACCTACGTCGAAGAGGGCGCGGTGCGAGTCGTGATCCTCGCGGCGCGGGGGAACGGCACCGACTGGCCGCTCGAACGCGGCGAAGAGATCGCAAAGCTGTTTCGATCGCGGAAGGTCAACGGTGTCGAGTTCCTGACGCCGACTTCCCCGCTCATGAACGACGACAATGACGACGGCAACTATTTCCGGACGTCTGTGATCGTTCCGTACACCTATCACTTCGACGATCCCGAATAGATCGCCCGAAGGATTGTGATGGCCGCGCCGCCCAGCGCGTGTCGATCCGAACAACTCTGCGGCATGGGCAGCCGTGACAATTACAAAGGACACCTGTCATGGCGATCAAAACCGCCTCCGGCACTCGCATGTGGATCGGCCCTGCCATCGATCCCGACAACGTCACGCTGGTCAGCCTGAAGGCGATCACCACCGGCTGGGTCGAGATCAAGAAGGTCGAGAGCTTCGGCGACTACGGCGACGAGAATTCCTCGGTCAGCTTCTCCGAGGTGGGCCGCGGCCGCGTCGAGAAGGCGAAGGGCCAGGCCGACGCCGGCACCATGGCCGTCACCGTCGGCGTCGTGCAGGGCGATGCCGGTCAGGCGGCGATGGTCGATGCGCAGGCGTCGAAGTCGAACTTCGCCTTCCGCATCGAGACACCCGACGCGCCGATCGATGGCGATCCGAACACCATCGAATACTTCGCCGGCCTCGTGATGAGCAAGCGGAAGAGCGTGGGCACGACGGACAACGTCCTCAAGCGCACGTTCAACATTGGCATCAACTCCGAGATCTTCGACGAGCTCGGCAACATCGCCTGATCCAGATCACTGACCGCCGCCCCCTCCTCGGCGGCGCGTGAGTGACGGACGTGGCGGCTGTCGGGGCCGCCACGTCCACCACCCGCACCCCGGCATCCCCGACGAACAGGAATCTCGACATGGATCTTTCGACCCTCGACACCACCGCGAGCGCCGAGGCCGGCGCGAAGATGGAGGTCGTGCACCCGACCACCGGCGCCGTCCTGGTGCAAAGCGACGGCAAGCCGATCTCGGTGATGCTGGCCGGTGAGGACAGCGATCGCTATCGCAAGGCCGACCGCCGCATCTCGAACCGCCGTCTCGCGACTGCGTCCACCGGGCGCCGCGTGCGCGCCACCGCCGAGGGCATCGAGGCCGATCGCCTGGAGGTGCTCGTCGCCTGCACGATCTCCTGGGAGGGTATCGGCTTCGACGGTGGCGAGAAGGAATGCACACCCGAGAACGCGCGTGAGGCCTACAAGAAACTGCCCTGGCTGCGCGAGCAGGCCGATGCCTTCATCGTGGACCGGGCAAATTTCTTGAAGGCGTAGCCGAGCAGCTGGTCCAGCACGGCGAACGGAGCGCGGCGTCCCAGGGCTACCAGGGCACGCCTCCGTTCGTCCTCGACTACGTCTGGCGCTGGTACTGCGAGTTGAGCAGTGCCCGGACCAGCAACGGCTTCGGCCTCAATCCGCTATCGTTTTGCGAGATCGAGGCGTGGGCCCGGCTCAGCGGCGTCGAGCCCACGCCCTGGGAAATCAGCCTGCTGAAGCGTCTCGACATGGTGACGCTGGCCAACCATCGCAGCAACGCCGCCGATCGTGACGGTGAGCCGGAGTTCGAGGCCGCGGCGGACGATATCGCCGGGGTCCGGGCAGTGCTGTCCGATCTCAAGGCCCGGGCGAAGGCGAAGTTCGGGAAGGGCTAGCCGCGGCGCCCGCGCCGCTTTGGCGATGCCTCTTCCGGCGCCTCGCACCGGTAGGCCTCTCCGATCCCCTTCGCGCCCATAATCCCTGTTTGCGTATCGACCAGGAGGAGGCTGTTGCCGTTCACGGCGGCGGCCTTCTCCTGCATCTCAGCGATCATGTTGTCGTAGCCCAGACCGCCTAGCGCACCCCCAACGAGCGACGACCCGCGCACCTCGCCGAGGCGCTGGCAGCCCGCGACGGCAGCCTGATCTCGGACGATCCTGACAGTCTGAGCATGCGCTGTGCCCGCCACGAAGCAGGCCAAGGCCAGCGAACCTACGACCCATCGCACCATTCCAGCCTCCCGTGTCCGGCGCGCCTCTTAGCGCGACGAGCGGGTAGCCGCACCTGGAGATCTCCATGGCTGCCGCAGAACAGCACGTCGAAGAGTGGGTCTTCCGATACACCTCGGAGGGCGACGCCAAGGCTCGCGCGAGCGCGGATCAGCTCACCGGCTCCCTCGACAAGCTCTCGGGTGCGCAGGATCGGTCCGCAGCCAGCAACGACAAGGGCATCGCTGCGTCGGATCGGGCCGCCCGGGCAAAGGCGAGCCAGGAGGCCGCGGCCGCGAAGCTCCAGCGCCAGATCGAGGCGGAGAACCGCGCGCTTGCAGCCTCCGAGGCTGCCCAGAATGCTGCGGCGGCCGCCACGGGCGGGCTCACTGCCTCGCAGCTGCGGGCGATCGACGCTTATGCGGCGGCAACCCGGGCCGGCAACGACAACGCCGCGGCGGTGGGCCGCCAGGGCGAGGTGTTCAAGGCGGCCGGCAAGACCATCGCCGAGCATCCGGTGCTCGTGCTGGCGGCAAGCGTCGCGGCAGCTCGCGCCCTGTCCGGCCTCGCGACTTCAGCTGCCGGGTCCCTCGGTGCGGCGTCCGCCTCGACGGCGGCGTTCGCCGAAGGTGCCGCGGGCATGGGACCGGCCGTTGTTGCTGGAGCCACGCTGGCTGCACGTGGGCTGGCAGGCTTGTCGACCGGCGCCACTGCTGCGGCCGGTGGGCTGGGCCTTTATGCCGAGAAGGTCGCCGGCTTCACCACCGCCACGAGCTTGCTGTCGCGCGGCCTCACCTTGATCCCGCCGCTGTTCCTGCCGATCGCCGCCGCCTTCGTGGCGTTCGAGGTCGGCTCGGCCGTCTTCAGCAAGGCGTATGCGGATCTCCAGCGGCTGATTGACCTCGGCGAGAAGGCGCAGAGGCTCGATGTCGGGGCGGCGTTCCTGAAGAGCTTCGAGTCGCTCGGGCCGAAGATCCAGGCGACCGGCGATCAGATGGATGCCGCGCTATCGAAAGCGACAAGCTTTCTGAAGATGAACTGGGGGCAGGACAACAACAACCTATCCAAGATGTTGAACGACATCACCGCGACGGGGGCGGCTGGGGCGGGCGGTCTGAAATCCACCGCGCTCGCCGACACCGCCACGACGACAGAGGAGCGCATCAAGGCCGCTGTCGCCGGCATGAAGGAGCTCGACGAGCTCGGCCTCCATCTCGCCAGCCTGAAGGTCGGCGACGCGGTGTTCGGCGCCGACTTCATGGAGCGGCTCCGTACCGGGCAGACCACCATCGCACAGCTCAGCGCCGACCTGGAGGCGGCCAGCCAGAAGGAGGTGCTGAACCAGGACCAGGTCGACCGTGCCGTGGCCCTGAACCGGGCCATCTCGGATACCAAGCAGGCGATCAGCGACGCCTGGGCGGTGAACGTCGATTTCAGCGCGGCCGCCACCCTGCTGAACGAGATCTGGTTGAAGATCCTTCAGACGGTGCTGTTCCTCGTCCAGACGCTGAACGATGCCATCTCCGCGGTCACCGCCTTCGGAGCCGCGGTCCTGTCCTCGATCGGTGGCGCCTTCGATGTTGCATACAGCAAGGCGACGGCGTTGCTGTCCACTCTCGGCATCATCGCCAAGCAGCAGGCCGCTGTTGAGGTGCAGGGGCCTCCTGAAGCCGCCGGTCCCGCCCCGCAGAAGATCACCGGGCGCGATCTGGGGTACGTTTCGACGGTCGTCGATGGCCGCAAACTTGAGCGGGCAGCTGCCGGCGCCAAGCAGGCAAAGCAGGCCGCCACCGATGCGGCGTCCTCCTACGACAACCTGATCCAGAAGACGAAGGATCACATCACCGAGCTCGACCTCGAGGCGCAGTACGTCGGCAAGGATGCCGACGCGGTGATCAAACTGAAGCTGGCCAACCAGCTGGCCCGTGCCGCCCAGAAGGACGGCACCGAGGTCACGGCCGAGATGCGCGCCGAATGGGACCGGCTCGGCGACACCCTGGCCGCCAGCACCAAGCGCCTGGAGGAGACGAAGCGCGCCTACGAACAGATGAAGGAGGGACAGCGCGAGCTCGCCAGCGAGTTCGGGGAGTTCGCCGACGATCTGATCCTCGGCGGCAAGAAGATGAGCGAGGCCTTCACGGGCCTGGCCAAGACGCTGAGCAGCAACGCCCTGAAGGCGATCATCTCCGGCGAGGGGCCGTTGGCTGGTCTGCTCGGCACCGCCTCCACGGAGAAGGGCCAAATCGGCGGTCTGCTTGGTGGCGGCTTCAACTTCAGCAGCCTGCTCGGCGGAGGGTCGAACGCAGCGGGCTCACCGCTGCCCGGCGCGCAGGGCCCTTCGCTGCCCAGCAGCGGCCTGTTCGGCGGCTTGTTCGACGGCGACAAGATCTCCAACGCGCTCGGCCTCGGCGCAGAGTCCGGCATTGGGAAGGCTCTGGGAGACGCCCTGAAGCCGCAGAAGGCTGGCGGCGGGATCCTGTCGTCGCAGCTTGGTCAGGGACTCACCTCGGCAGCGGTCGGTGGATCCCTCGGCTACAGCAGCCAGTCGCCGCTGATCGGCGCCGCCGGTGGGGCGCTCGCTGGATTTGCCACTGCCGGCCCGATCGGCGGGTTGATCGGTGGCGCTGCGGGCATCCTTGGCGGCCTGTTCGGTGAGAGCCAGGCCAAGAAGGAGGCGAAGAAGAAGCTTCAGCAGGAGTTGCAGGCCCGGAAAGAAGCCCTCGACCAGGCGCGCCCGCAGATCGAGGCGCTGGCCATCCAGTTTGAAGGCGGCTCGATCGGCAACGTCGGCAAGCAGATCGTCGACGCCGAGGCCCAGATGCGCCAGGCGGCCAAGACCGCCAGCGACGGCGGGGACCGGGCGCTCGCCGACAAGCTGGTGAAGGACTACCAGACATATGTGGCCCGCATGACGGCGCAGTTCGCCGACGGGTTCAACGGCATCCTCGCCGAGGTCGAGGCCGGCTTCGGGACCAGCGGCCCGTTCTCGCAGGCGCTGTCGTCGGTCCAGTCCCTCGGTGAGGCGCTGAAGGGCTTCGTCGCGGATGCCGGCCGGATCTCGCCCGCCGCTACGCAGGCGGCCCGCGGTGCCGCGGTGCAGGGCGCGCTGTCGGCCCTGAACCCGACCCCGCAGCTGTCCGAGACGCAGACCGAGTTCGACCGCATCCAGGGCACGGCCGCCGGCCTGAGCCAGGTGCTGAAGGATCTCGGTCTCTCCGCCGATCAGGCCGCGCAGGCGATCAACGACGGCACCAACAAGGCGCTGGCCGCGCTCGCGGAGAAGTTCGACACGGACCTCGACCGAAAGATCAACGCGGCCAAGGGCAAGGACTATCTCAACGACGCCTCCGACCTGCTAAAGGAGGTCGCCAGCCTCAACGACGATGCCGCACGGCTCGGCCAGGACGGCAGCAAGGTCGGCGATTACTTCTCGGCCGCGGCCCAGAAGATCGTCGACAACTCGCAGCTGGTCGGCGACGCCTTCAACGAGCTGATCAGCGCGTTCCCGCAGCTGGCCGGCGTGGTCCATGCGTACAGCGCCGAGACCAGCAAGACCGCGATCCAGGCGCAGCAGGAGGCGGTGCAGGCCGCCCAGGAGGCCGCGCAGAAGCTCTCCGAGATCCGGGACCGGAAGCGCGGCTACGAGGATCGAGCCGTCGCGATCAACTTCGGCGACAACAGCCTCCAGTCCAAGATGCTGCTGTTCGAGCGCAACGCGGAATGGGACCGCTGGACCGAGGGCGCCAAGGGCAACCAGGCGATCGACGACCTGATCGCGACGCAGGACCTCGAGCGGCAGAAGCTGATCTTCGACTACAACCAGGCCGTGAACGACCGGCGCCAGAACTTCGGCACCCGGCAGCTGACCGCGCAGAGCGATAACAGCTTGTCGTCCCAGCTCGGCATCTTCGATCGCAACGCCGTCAAAGAGCGCCAGGATGAGGTGAAGGCTGGCGGCAACGCGCTCGTGCAGCTCGAAGCGGCGCAGGCGGCCGAGCGCTGGAAGATCGTTAAGGCCTACTACGATGCGGTCAACGACCGGATCCGGACGTTCAACGATCGCGCCTTCGCCGCGACGAACGACGAGAGCACGCTCGGCGGCAAGCTGGCGGCGTTCCAGCGCACGGCTGCCCAGCAGCAGGTCGAGGAGGCCAAGGTCGGCGGTGAGGCCATGGCGGCGCTCCTCCAGGCCCAGGGCGCTGAGCAGCAGAAGATCATCAACGACTACTACAAGGCGGTGCGGGACCGGCAGACCGGATACCAGGACCGGGCGTTCGCGGCGGGCAACGACGGGACCACGCTCGCCGGCCAGCTGGCCGCCTTCGAGCGTCAGGCGGAGAAGGATCGGCTCGCCGAGCTACAGGTCGGCGGCGAGGCCATGCTCGACCTCACCCGGGCCCAGGAAGCGGAGCGGGCCAAGATCATCCGCGACTACTACGAGGCCGTGAACCAGCGGATCCTGTCGTTCCAGGACCGCACGTTCGCCGCCACGAACACGACGGACCTGGCTGGGCAGCTGGCGGCGTTCGATCGGAGCGCCGCGGCGGAGCGGCTCGCCGAGATCAAGTCGGGCGGCGAGGCCCTGACCGCGTTGATGGTCGCGCAGAACGCCGAGCGGCAGAAGCTGGTCGACGAATACAACGAGGCGATCACCGAGCGGCGCGCCGGCTACCAGGATCGCACGTTCGCGGCGGCCAACGACAACAGCCTGTCGGGGCAGCTCGCCGTGTTCGAGCGGCAGGCCCAGAAGGAGCGGGCCGAGGAGATCAAGGCCGGCGGCGAGGCGATCCTCGACCTGACGGCCGCCCAGGAGGCCGAGCGCGCCAAGATCGTGAAGGATTACGGCGACGCGGTGAAGGCGCGGATCTCCAGCAACGAGGACCGGCTCTTCGCGGCGAACACCGACACCGACACGCTCGCCGGGCAGCTCGCTGCCTTCGACCGGAGGTCGGCCCAGGAGCGGCTCGAGGAGGCGAAGGCGGGCGGCGAGGCGATGACGTCGCTGGAGGCTGCACAGGCGGCCGAGCGGCTGAAGGTGATCGAGGACTTCAACAAGCAGGCGAAGGCCGCCTTCGACGACTTCGCCAACACCATCAAGAAGTTCCTAGAGCAGATGCTGGCCGGCAGCAGCTCGCCACTATCACCCGAGGATCGCTTGAAGGCTGCCCAAAGCCAGTACGACGAGCAGCTGAAGCTGGCCCAGGGCGGAGACAAGACCGCGCTCGGCGGCATCACGGGCTACGCGCAGTCGCTGCTGGACGCAGGCAAGGTCTACTATGCCTCGAGCCAGGCGTTCCAGGACATCTTTCAGCAGATCTACGATCAGCTCGGGAAGCTGCCGGATCAGGTCGGCCAGAAGGCCTTCGGCGACATCGGCTCGGCGACGGGCGGCAGCGCGCTGTCGAACACCGTGACGTCGATGATCGCGGCTCAGAACGCCTCGTCGGTCAGCCCGGCGAACGATGTGGGCCCAGACGCCCCGACGGCCACTCCGCGGGTGGCGGTTCCGGTCAACCAGGATGCGGCCTTGCTCGCCGAGCTGAAGGCGATCGGTGCCCGCCTCGATGCCCTGCGCGACGACGTCAAGGAGAACACAGGCGTGGACGAGGAGGGCCACCTCCAGACGATCCAGGCGGTCAAGGACGTCGGATCGACCCTGGCCAAGGGGAACCGCGATAGCTCGCGGCGTGAGGTGGCCTAGTGACCATCTACGCGCTCGAACTGCAGGCCCACACCGGCGCTGGCGGCGTCAAGACGTTCTATGCCGCCAGCGCCGCCTACAACACCGGTGCCGCCGATCTGCCGGCGCACCAGCACTTCCATCCGTCGCTCGAGACGCCGGCCAACTTCGAGCGGCACCTCTTCGCGGAGGGCAGCACCGGGGGCGCCTCGACCATCGCGTTCGGCGAGATCGTTCTAGCGAACGCGCACGGGCGCTACGACGACTGGGCGGATTACAGCTTCAACGGCCGGCCGGTGATCGTCCGGGTGCTCCAGCAGGACATCTTCGGGGCGGCGAAGGGGCTCTACAAGGACGCGCCGATCATGCTCCGGGGCACGATCGAGAGCCTCGACATCACCGACGTGTTCAAGACGATCCGGCTCCGGATCCACGACCGCCTGGCCGACCTCGACAAGCCCCTGCTCACCACCCGGTACGCCGGCACGACCACCTCTGCCGGCGCGACCGCGGAGGGCCCGGTGACGCTGAAGGACACCGTGAAGCCTCGGCTCTACGGCCTGGTCCGGAACCTGACCCCGGTCGACGTGAACCCGTTCAACCTGATTCGTCAGGTCTCGGACCGGCCGTGCTCCTCGATCCAGGTCTACGACGGCGGCCTGCCGCTGACGCTGAATGGGGACTACGCGAACCTGGCGGCTCTGACGTCGGCGAGCGTGACGCCGGGGCAGTACGCGACCAGCCTGGTGCTCGGGCTGATCCGCCTGGGCGGCACCCCGGCGCTCGGCATCACCGCGGACGCGATCGCGGCCGGCCCCCGGGACTGCGCGTCCCTGGTTCGGCAGATGCTGTTCGACCTCGACATGGTCTCGGCCGACCTCGACAGCGCGTCCATCGCGGCCCTGACCGCGCTCAACGGCGCCAGCTGCGGCCTGTGGGTGAACGACGATCGCACGGCGCTCACGGCGATCCTGCGCATGTTGCAGTCGGTGGGCGCATGGTTGGTCCCGAACGCCCAGGGCGTGTTCGTGGTCGGCCGCCTGGACCTGCCCGCCGGTCAGGCTCCGGCTGCGGCTTTCCGCGAGTGGCAGCTGCGCGGCGACATCAAGCGCATGGCGCCGAACGACGAGAACGGCGGCATCCCGGCCTACCGCTGCACGGTCCGGTACGCGCAGCTGGCGACCGCGATGACGGAGGATCAGCTCGCCGGCGCCGTGACCGGAGCGCGTCGCGCTGCCTTGCAGCTCGAGTGGCAGGAATCGGTGGCCGAGGATGCCTCGGTGAAGGTCATGCACCTCCAGGCGAAGGAGCTGACCTTCGACACCTGCCTGACCGAGCCCGCGGACGCGGCAGCCGAGGCCGCCCGCCGGCTCGCGATCTACCGGGTCCGCCGGGACATCTGGCAGTTCCGGGTCAGCGTGCTCGGCCCCGGCTACATGCCCAGCCAGGGAGGCGTGGATCCGTTCGCTCCGACCCTGCGGGTGGGGAGCATCGTCTCCTTGCAGATGACCCGGTTCCTGAAGACCGCAAAGCCGCTCGTCCTGATCGGTCGCGTCGATGACGCGGTGGCGGACGCCATCGAATTCAGCGCCTGGGGCTGACGGATGCCGCAACAGAACCTCGCCCTCATGTACGAGAACCGCGTCGACCTCGACGGCGTGGTGCTCGGCGGAGGCTCCTGGCAGACCGGGTCGCTGGGGCTGAACAACCTCCGGACGCCGTACCTGCCCGAGGTCGCCCGGACGACGAGCACAGATCCGGCCGACACCAAGTTCAACTGCACCCTGCCGAAGACCTTCAGCATCGGCGGGATCGCGCTCGGGCCAACCAACCTGCGGGCGACCGCGCAGATCCGGATCCGCGCCTACACCGACCAGGGCAAGGCCAACTTGGTCGACGACAGTGGCCTGCTGACGCTGCCCAGCAACGCGGTCGACAGCTTGACCCTGGCCTGGGAGGACGCCGGCTTCTGGGAAGGGGTGACGCAGGAGTTCGACGACATCGGCCGCGGCATCGGGAAGGGCGCGACCTTCATCTACATCCCGAAGTTCCGATTTGTCGCCGGTTACATCGAAGTCGAGATCTTCGACAAAGGTAACCCCGACGGCTACTTCGATATCGGCCGCTTCTTCGCCAGCCGCACCTGGCGCCCGCCCAAGAACTACGAAGAGGGCAGCAACTCCCTCGACTTCGAGGCGGTCACGGATGAGGAGATGGGCCGCAGCGGCACCCTCTTCCACAACGCCCGCGCCATCCGGCGGATCTTCAAGTTCGCCTTCTCGTACCTGCCGGACACCGAATTCCGGGAGATCTACCAGATCGCCGTGCGGTCCGGGATCCACAATCAGGTCGTGGTCGTGCCGAATCCCGGCGACCCCAGCACCTTCCTCCGTGAGGCCTTCATCGGGACGCTCGGGCAGATGCCGAGCCTCCGCCGGATGAGCACGCCCAACATCGCCACCGAGTTCGTCGCGAAGGAATCGCTCTGATGCCCCTGACCACTGCCCAGCAGGCGGCGCTCGATCGCCTCAAGTCGTTCTACGATGGCGACAACCCGTACAACTCGGTCACCAACCCGGGCGGCTTCCGCCAGGGCGGTCACCTCTACAACTTCGTCCCGGCTCTGAAGGATCTCGCGACCGTCATCGCCGGCGCCGCGGCGCTCGCAGTCGAGGTGGCCACCAACTCGGCGCAGTCGCCCAAGGCCGTGCGGGTCGACGGCGCCCAGAGCTACACGGACGCTGAAAAGGCGCAGGGCCAGGCCAACCTCGGCCTCGCTGCCGTGCTCACGTCGTTCGTGGCGAAGGCCGGTGGAACGATGACGGGCGTCCTCAACATCGCGATGAACTACGCCCAGATCAACTTCACCCAGGTCGGGGGCACCTATGACAAGGAGGCCTGGGCCGCCCTTATCAGCGGCGGCGACGGCAAGCTCTACTTTCAGAAGCAGAAGGCCGGGGCGTATTTCAGCAATCCGCTGGTCGTGAGCGAAGATGGTGGAATTTCCACGGCTCAGATCGGTGATCTCAACACGCGCATCGAAGCGCGTGCGCTGGCGTATGCCGCTCAGCGTCTGCCGCTGACCGGGGGTGCGCTTACGGGCTCTCTTGCCGCTCCATTTTTCGTCGCCAATGGCACGGACGGAAACTCCGGGTATCAACTCAACTCTCGCACCAACTCCAACGACAACGTTCTGACGGTCAATCAGGGCGGCGTTTATAGCATCTACAATCAGAAGGCCGGCTATTCCCCGTTCAATCTGAACGTAACGACCGGTGCAATCAACACTCGCGAGTTTGGAGATCTGAACACCCGTATCGAGGCCCGCGCCAAGGCATTCGCCGACGCTGCGCAGGCAGCAGCGGCAGGCGAGTCCGTCTCGCTCGCTGGCGACACGATGAGCGGCGATCTGACCATCTCGAAGGGCGGAGCGTCCCTCTGGCTTAAACAGTCCGGTGGAACTTACGACGGAAAGCAGTGGAGACTTTATCACTACGAGGGCGACAGCAATTTATATCTTCAAGACTTTACTGGCAGCTCCATCGTAGCCAACACCCATTATTTCAGCCGTGACGGCTCCGTATGGACCAAGCAGTTCGGTGATCTGAACGCCCGCATCGAGGCCCGCGGTCTCGCCTATCAGCAGGTCGCGCAGGCATCGGCGGTCCGTAAAGACCAAGCGTCGCGCCAGGACATGTCGGGCGATCTTCTGGTCAGCAAGGGCTATCCGGTGCTCGGGATGAATTACCCGAACGTGTTCTATTCCGGCTGGATGGTTCGTGAGGATAGCCGCACGCACCTCATGAACATGAGCTCGAACGGCAGCCTCTTCAACATCGGCTCGGATGGATCCGTTCAGACCGCTCAGCTCGGCGACCTCAACGGCCGCATTGAGGCCCGGGCCTCGGCCTTCGCCGAGAACGCCCGCGTCGCCGCCTACAACGCCGTCGTGATCTCTGCCCGGTACGTCCACGTCGGCGATCTCGACATCACCGGCAGCTACAACGGCGGCATGGTCGAGCCTTACGGCGGGGCGGTCTGCACCGGTCGGTCGAGCATCACCTCGGGCGACGGTAACGACATCATCATCCGAGCAATGCGGTTCCGTCAGCCTCAGATCTATGTCCCGAACGCTGGCGGCTGGATTCAGGTCGGCTTCGCCTAGTATTGGAGGGATCAACACATGGTTGCGAAGATTAAAGACCTCGGCACGTGGAGCCGGTACGTTCCGGACACCGTGCCGGATTGGGTCGGCGACGTCCCACCCGGCTACAACGTCCATTTTGCTCGGCGGGATAGCGATGGCCTCGACTGGTACGTGTTCCGTGCGACCGAGGGCTCATTCACTGACGGCTATCTCCTGGCGATGACGTATGCGGGAGCTCAGGGTGAAACCGTCCAGGCGACGGTTCGAGACCGCGGCAACGCGCCGGTGCCCACCGGCATGCGCGTGCTTGAGATCGAGGACATCGATCCGGACAACGCCGCTCCGTGGAAGGCCTACGAGCAGCGGATCTACGACCCGGCGACCAAGACGATTGGCGACCTGCCGGAGCCGATCGTGCTGGCAGTCCGCGATTACCAGTTCGCCGGCCAGGCTGCCGCCGAGCAGATCATCACGGACGATGCCGCGATGGCGTGGGTGGCCACCGGCAAGACGCCCGACACCCTGATCGAGGCCGTGAAGGCGAAGGTCACGGATCCGGATCGGCAGAAGCGCGTCCTGCTGTTCTTGGCCGGCACCACGTCGTTCCCGATCGGGCACGAGCTGACGCCGCTGCTGGCCGCCTCGTTCGGCAAGGACACCCCGGAGAAGCTGAAGGCCTTCTTCCGCGCCGCCAGCCAGCGCTGAGCCGGCCCGACCTCCACCACCCCTGAAAATCTGGAGCCTACCATGACCATGGCATCCGCCGCGGCGCAGACGGCTGCGCGCTTTCTGACTGTGGCTGGGATCCTGGCCATCGCCGCATGCGAGCCGGCAACCGCCCGCCCACGGCCGCACCGCCCCGGGACGTTCTGCGCGCCGGTGATCGCCGAGCGCGTCGGCCTCGTCCGCATCTGCGGCATCCCGAACGCCGCGCGCCGCTGACGCTCGCCTCACCACCAACCCGACAATCCTGGAGATCCTGACATGGCCGAGGCCAACCTGAAGCCGTGGTTCAAGGTCGAAATGACCTTCGAGGGCGGCCGTGTGGACGACAAGGCAGACCCTGGAGGCCGGACCGCCTACGGCGTGACGCAGCGGGTCTACAATGGCTGGCGCCGGGCTCGGAAGCTGCCGATTCGCGACGTGTGGCTGGTCGAGGTCAGCGAGCTCGTCGACATCTACAAGACCGGGTATTGGGACAAGGTCTGGGGCGATCGCCTGCCCGAGGGCCTCGACATCGTCGTGGGCGACGGCGCGATCAACTCCGGCGTCTCGCAGTCCGTGAAGTGGCTGCAGCGCGCCCTCGGCGTCCGGGTCGACGGCGTCATGGGCGATGCCACGCTGATGGCGGCCGAGGCCGTGAACGACGTGGATGCGCTGATCGCCAAGATCATCGCCTTGCGCAACGCCTTCCTCAAGGCGCTCCGGACCTTCAAGCGCTTCGGCAAGGGCTGGCTACGGCGGACCCAGCAGCTGAAGGATCTTGGGCAGCACTACGCGCGCGGCTCGACCGGTCCGGCGCCGGCGGTGGCCTTCATGTCGGGCATGAGCGCCAAGGCCGTGCTGGAGAGCGCCAAGGCGCCGCCGCCGAAGCTGGACGCGCTCTGGAGCGCCGGCACGTCCTCGGGCGTCCTCGCCCAGGTCACATCGACCCTGGAGCCGCTTCAGAACATCGAGCGCGTCGCGCACCTCCTGACCATCGTCACGGTGATCGGCGTGCTGCTGGGCGTCTGCGGCGGCCTCTACTCCCTGTGGGCCCGCAAGCGCTCCGCCCGGATCAACGAAGCGCTCGACCTGCGGCCGGCCCACCCGACCAACGACAACATCCCGCCCGAGGGACTGGATGATGCGCTGGAGGCCGCGTGATGCTGCGCCTGATCGGGACACTCTCACCCATCACCCTGGCGCTGCTCGGCGCCATGGTGGCCGCCCTGCCGCTCTCAACCGGTGGCTACTTCGTCGGCAAGTTCGTCGGCTGGCACGCCGGCAACGCGGCCGGGAAGGCTGCGATCGTCGAGACCGTGAACAAGCGCAACGCCGAGGCGGCGAAGGTCGCTCGCGGCGCGCGCGACGACATCGACCGCTGCTTCAACATCGACGGCGAATGGCTCCAGGAGGCTGGCAAATGCGACAGGTGATGATGTTGGCGCTCCTCGGCGCCGCGCTCGGTGGCTGCGTCACGGATTCGACGCCGGCCACGATCCAGGGCGCGTGCGATGCGTTCGAGGCCCCCAAGCTGGCCGTGCGCGGGCTCGATAAGGACGACCGGCGCTGGATCGCCGGCCAGGTCGAGGCCGGCGTCCGGGTCTGCGGCTGGAGCCGGCCGAAGGCGCGAGAGATCGCCCGGCAGATCGGCTCCTGAGACCGAGCTGGCTCCGCCCGAACCTGGGGCTGGCGCTCCGCCACTCCAGGACAGAGCCACCCGCAACGAGGCGGAGGGCTTCGCACCGTTACCGCATGGACCCGACATGGCCTTACCCGACGAGACCACTGAAGTGCCGCTGCTGTCCGGCCAAGGCGACCTCAAGAGCGACGTGCGCCTGCTGGCCTTCCAAGTGTCGTTGCTCGACAAGAAGCTCGACCGATTTTTCGATGAAGTCAAAGCCAACTATGCGTCAAAGAGCGACCTGAAAAACCTCAAAGACGACGTAGACAAGCTCAACGCTAACATCGGATGGCTTGTTAAGATCATCATCGGCGTGGTGGTCGTGGCCATACTCGGCTTGGTAATCGTGAAAGGGGGAGCTGTTCCCCGATGATCTGGCATAACCCCACTCCGGAAGCCATGAAGCCGACCCCGTCCGACGTCGACCTGTACGCTCGCGCCCTGTCGCTGTCGCATGGGTCGCGCAAGACGCCCATGCACATGCACGTGGCCAACCTCCTGTACTGGGGGATGATCGCGGTCGCGTTCGGTTGGGTCTTCTCGATGACCATCGATCGAGAGATCCCGGTCCGGCAGATCTCCCGCGAAATCGTAAACCCGGACAAGCAGGTCCACGTCGGCGAACGCCTGCTGGTGCGCGGTGTCCGCGATCGAAAGCGCTCCTGCGAAATTGCGCGGCGGTGGTGGATCATCGACGGCGCCGGCCGTCGTATCGACTTCGAGACCGAGCGCTTCGATGCCTATGGGCCGCTCGGTCGCGAAGAAGAGGTGATCGGCCCCTACATCCCGCTCGATGCCGTGCCGGGCCGTGGGCGCCTCCAGGGTGTGGTCGCCTACGACTGCAACCCGCTTCAGCGCGCCCTGGGCTGGTCGATCGTTGCGATCCTGCCCCCGCTCGAGTTCGAGATCGTGCCGCGCTCGCCGGCGCCGAAGTGACCTGTCCGCCCGTCGGCCAGGATCTGAGCGGTGTCTACTGCCTGATCGCCCTGCTGGTCGGCCTCATCGTCGGCAACCGGACCGCGGCGAAGGAGCCGCCCCGGGAGTGATCCGGTCCACAACCCTCGCCATCCAGCACGCCGGAGCCAGCGCCGGCGTTCGCTGTTCCGTCGCCCGGCGGGCCGAGCTCGCCCACACGCTGGCATCCCCTGAAGAGGAAAGCCCCATGTCCATCAAGATGCGCATGACCGTCGTGGCCGTGAACAAGCTCGGGCTCGGCGAGGAGGAGGTGCGTATGCGCCCGTCCGACAAGCCCGAGAACAAGGAGCTGAACGAGACCTGGTCCGTCGAGAACCGGCAGACCGATGCCGAATTCAACATGATGGTCACGGTCCCAGCCGAGAAGGGCCAATTCAGGATCGGCGAGGAATACGACATCACCTGGTCGAAGGTCGCCGCCCGTAAGTAGCACCGCCGGTCTGACCCGAAGGCCCTGCCGGCATCGCGCAGGAGCTGCAGCACCGTCGGCCGCCAGATCGGTAGCCGCTGGCCCGCGGCTTGCGATGCTCCCGTGGTTCCTCCCGAACCACCTTCAACCCGCCCGGCTCACAAGCCGCGGCGGGTTTTCTTGTTGCACCGCAGCACTACAATTGGCCTTGGCGCCCGTCTCAACAGCTGGCGCCATCAGAGCCTCGGGCTCCGCGGTGACACCTTTGTCCGAGGCTGAAAGCCCGCCCGATCCAGCATCGTGGCGGGCTTTCCTGTGCTCGCTTTTGCGGTATGGTCCCGGTGATTCTCGACTTCCCCTTGGATTCGAGATCAAAATCTTCAGCCCCGCCGGCAGCCGCCGCGCGGGGCTTTTTCGCTCTCGGCTGACGGATCCCTTTTGCCCAATCGGAGTTTGTCCGCCGCTTCAGGAGTTTCCTGTCGCGTTATCCTGGCAGGAGAACCCTATGACCAAGATCGCTTTAGCTGCCGCCATCGCAATGTCCCTCACTGGTCCGGTACTCGCACAAGGCGTCGTGGAAGCTCCAGCGGGTGCGGTCGTCGCGGTGCCGCCGCCGGGTGTGCCGGGCGTCGTAACCCAGCAGCCTGGGTCGACCGGTTCGGCGCCTGCAGTCACCTATTCGCCGACCGGCCGCGCGGCAGATGGCATCGCGACGGACTCCGCAGCAGCTGGCAACGAGGGGCAGCCCTCTCGCGTTGGCTCCACCGGCAGCGGTGGCTCCAAGTAACTTGCGCGTCACATCTCTGGAACGAGCCTTGCCAGAGCAGCTCTTAGTTCGTTCCTGAGACCACGAACCTCCTCAGCCCGCCCGGTTCGCCGCGGCGGGCTTTTTCGTGTCGGTCGCACCAGCGATTGCTCGTGGGACAGGAACAACCCTTCCATCAATTAAAATGCTGTCGTTAGCTACAAGCGGAGCGCAACATTTTTCTACAATCACTGGGGAGATGAGACACACCACGATATGACTGAGCAACGGTCGGTTTTGCGGCACGCCATCATCCTCCCGGCTTTGTGTTGGCGCGGTGATGGAGCTGAGTTTCACGCCGTCACAGTCGATATTTCGGCTGAGGGTATTCGGATGCGATCGGCGACGATCCCGCCGGTAGCGGCGCAGCTCGGCTGCTCGATCCGTGGCGTTGGGGAAATGGAGATCCGCGTCGTGCGGTCGGGAACCGCCGACTTCGTCGTGCGGGTGGTGGGCCGCGGGGCCACCGCCGGAGAGGTGGTGCGCAGCCTGGTGAGCTTGGCGCGGTTGCAAGCTCCCCCTCCCGACGAGGTGCGCGTTCACCGGCGCGTCGTTCCCAAACACAGGAACGTGCAGGTTGCACTTGCGGACGGCACGGGTGTGCCTGCACGGATCTTGAACCTTTCGGCCTCGGGCGTGGCGCTACAATTGGATGCTTCGTTGGAAATCGGTCAAACGATCGTGATTGGGCGGCATCAGGCGAAAGTCGCACGCCGGATCGATGGCGGCATCGGTGCGGCCTTCCTTGCGCCCTTCGAGGAAGGGGCGGTGGGCGAGCATACGATGCTTTGACGGTAGTTATGGCCCACTGCCGGTGGCCGGATGATCGGGAGCCACAGACCCGCCGGCGGAGCTACGAGACGTTCCCCCCACCCCCTCAGCCCGCCGGTAGCCGTCGCGCTGAGATTTTTTTAATCCTAGCGCGATAGAAGCAGCCCAGATCCAGCTGGCTCGCCCCCGACCCGTTGGATCTGAAAGCCCGCCCGGTTCGCCGGCGCGGGCTTTTTCGTGGCGTGCGCTTTCAGGCGCTGACGATCGCTGAAACGCCGTCCTCGATGTAGTCGATATCGAAGGCGCCACCCCATGAGCTTCCTTCGCGGCGGACAGCTACGAACCCTCTTGGCATGCTGACGACGGACACATCCCGGTCGCTCCTCATCCATGCAAGATCGCTGGCCTCTGCGACGTACGCCGTACCTGCCCGGTGGCAAACCGGGCATATCAACCTAATCTGGACCGTCTGGCTCATCTTCAGAGCATGCCACGTGCGTTCGAAGCGACCAAGGTCGACGATCCCGGCGTGGGACGGGCGGAGCCCATGTACCTAACCGTCGTCGTAATTGGTGGGCCCCATCCTGCATCCCAAGCCGCGTTGCGTATCAGCTCGACCGCTGGTGAGATCGGACGCTCCCCGGCCCCGTGAGCAGATCGGGGCGGGGCCGAGCGGGCGCGGCGCCCGAATCTTCGCACAGCCACCGAACCAGCATCGGCTCTAGCCTACGTCCTGCAGTTGCGGCGCCTACCTCAACTGCGGGATGAACTCTGTCTGCCGTTGCGGTTCGAAGTAGGACAACGGCAAGCCACAGAAGGCCGCAACCATCGCGCTGGAAAGCCGTAACTCTGTGACGATTGCGTCGGTAGTCCTTTTGCCGGCGCCGACGACTACCTCCACCACTTTCCTCAAGAGCGATGGGGTCTCAAGCGGCATCGTGTCGTCAAACGGCTCGGATGTGCGCCATTTCTTGTACGAAATCTGCTTATAAAGGCTCGTAATTTGCGCCTCATCGAAGATGCCAAGATCGCGACAACGAAGGATCATCGCCTGAATGGCAACCTTCCACCGAGGCTTGAGGTCGCGGAAGGCGTCAAGACGCGGCGTGTAAACTTCATTTGGGAACGACTGCCGGGGCATCAGCAGCGCACTCGCGAAACGATGTGCCTCGACTTCGATGATCTTAAGAACCTTGGGATCCTCTATATCTTCCGGCGCGATGAATCGATGCAAGATGAGGTGGCCTAGTTCATGCGCTGCATCGAACCGCGCTCGCACGGCGGACTGCTTCTCGGAAGACAAGAAGATGAACGGTCGAGGCCCGTTCCAAAATGAGAACGCCTCGATCTTCTGGCCTTCCATCTTAAACCGACAGACCGTAACGCCGTTGTTTTCCAAAAGCCCGATGACGTTGGAAATCGGCCCCAAACCTAGGCCCCATTGCCGGCGGCACACTTCCGCAGCCTCCTCAATCTCGTCGTCATCGTACCGATCACCGCTACGCGGCGTGACGGTTGGAAGGTTGATGGCGGGGAAACCAACGAAGTTGTAAAGGTAGCAAGCGGTCTGAACGAACCACTTCCCTAGAACTTCGCTCATCAGATTGCGCCGCTTGGTGTCCGCGCCGAACGAACGGAAGAACCGCGTGCTGTAGTCACCGAAGGATGCTGGGTCCTCAGCGGTGAAGTAGGCCAACGGCTGCATCACGGCGTCAGCGATCCGAGCCATCGTCTCGGGTTCGGGAGTCTTGTCGCCAGCCTCATACGCGGAGATTGCCTGCCGGCTCACGGAAACCGCGTCGGCAAGCTCGGTCTGGTTCAGGCCGCGCGCGATCCGTGCGTCCCGCAGGCGAGACGGCACAAGACCGCGGACATTTGGCTTTGATGGAAAGGAGATAACGTTAGGAGACGTCATTGTCCTTGCGCCACTTTTCGATCTCTTCCTTGAGCGCCAGCGCCGTGTTGAATTCCGTCGCCTCGGTCGGCGGCACCGTCTCGGGCACGACGTGCGGCAGCGTCAAGAGGTTGGGGGTTTTGTAGATCCAGTCGCGCCGATAGACGGCGTGGGGCACGGCCAAGTGCGCGAACTCGAGGTTCTTATGGCCGTGGATCAGAAGGAAGTGCGGCACTCCCTGAACGGCGCGAGTGTCGTCGAACTCAGAGAGGTCGAAGAACGGCGCGTTGCTGAGCCGCCCGTTCTCACGAAAGACGACGTTCCTCGGCTGCTTGCCGGGGTTGGCGACCTGACTGATCGTCAGCACCGCGTGCGACAGCCGGATCTCAAGGTAGCGGCCGGTCGGCTGGGCGAAATCCCGCCAACGGTATTCATAAGGCCAGCGCTGTGTCTTGAGCAGCTGCTCAATCCCAAAATCGACCGCCCAGCTGATGAGCCGGCCGCGGTTATCGCGAGCAGACTGAACGTTCAGGATCGGCTCGCCCTTAGCCATGAGCTGCGCCGCTTCATAGGCCGTCTTGAGCGTCGGGACGATAAGCGCCCGAACGGCAGCGGGGACTTGGTCCTTGAGAAATTCCTCGGCGCTGACAGCGTCCATAGGGCGTCACAGTAGCAAGAGTGCGTTCGCAACCATATTAGAAATATGAACAGTTTTGTCAACCAGACTGGAAATGGGCGGGTGAGCTTGCTACTCAATTCCGGAGCGAACTTCTCTCTTCGGCAACCATTCGGCCGTACCCCGCTGGCATGTCCGACCTCCCGCCCACCGTCGCCTCCTGGCGCGACCAGCTCGAACGCCTGTCGCCGCACGCCTCGCCCTGCCGCTACATGCCGCCGGCGCGCTGGGCGGCTGTTCGGGAGGCCGCGATCGATTTCTGCGACCGCTTTGGGGCCGACGCTCATGCCCTTGGCTGGACAGCGCCGCAGCTGTTCGGTGTTCACGCGCAGCACGGCACCCTGCGAGTCGACTATTGCGGGGCGGTGATTACCGGCAGCGACAAGGCGCTCGGCGTCGAGGCAAACCGCGTCATGTACGAGCGCACGTCGAGCTATGGGGACCGGCAGGGCCAGGAATGGGGCCCGCCGATCTGGGAATTCGCGGCGAAGGCGGGTTAGTCCCGCACCTCGCTCGGCCCTAGCTCCGCGATGAGCGCTCGGCCGGCGGCGGTCAAGAACCACTCAGCCTGCCGCCGGCCCGGTCCGCGCACGTTCCGCACCTCGACCAAGCCCATCTCGGCCAGCATCGGCATGTAGGTCGGAGAGGCCTGATGCCGGAGCCCCTGCGGATGGGCGGCGCAGGCCCGAAGCGCCAGGAGCGCGCGGCCGCGGATCGGGGCGTGCGGTTCGGTGGGCATGGCGACGCCGAGCTATGGCGACCCGGTACTCTTCAACCAAGAGCAAGTTGGTGCTGGCTTCACCACGCAGCCCGGAGACCTGCGGAGACGACTTGTGCGGTGGCGCCCGAGCGCAGATCGCCCGTGTAGCCCAGCGACAGCTGAACGCCCTCCGCGACCGCGCCCATCAGGCTTACCCCCAGGACCGCACCGTCCCGGCCCAGCGCGCTCGTCCGGCTCGCGAACGCCGCCCCGAACAGTCCCGAGCGCACGACCGTGTAGGTGTCGGCCAGCTCGTGCGCCCAGTACGCTCGGCCCTCCAGGCGCAGGTCTGGAACGCCCGCAAACGCCACGCTCGTCACGCGCCCGCCGACGAGGCTGCGCGCTGCGTCGAGATCCGCCACCGCGAAGCCCTGACCGCCGAAACCCTGGTTGACCAACCCGCCCCGCTCCGCCACTGGGCCCCGCGTCAAGCGATCGTAACTGAAGCCCACCTCCGGTACGACCTCGACCGGCAGCCCCGTGGCCAGCGCGTAACCTGCAAAGCCCGACACCCCGCCGTTCCAGCCGGACGAAAGGCCGCTCGCCTGCGACACCGCCGAGCCCAGTGCTACCGTCCGGTCGATCCGCCCGTCCGCGTACGACACGCCCGCCGTGCCGCGCAGCACCACCGCGCCCAGGCGGGTGCTTGCGTAGAGAGTGCCGCCATAGCTGTCGGTGGTGAACCGACCCAGCCCCGCGCCCCGCGACGTGCCGCCCTCGCGCAGGTAGCTGAACGCCCCGCCCACCTCTGTATCCGCCCCGACCTGCTGGTCGACGCCGAGCAGCAGGCCGCCCGTGTCGAACCCGGCACCCGACGCCACCCGGTCGCCGGCCCGCGCCCCGAACCCGTACAGCGCGTCGGCCCAGACCCGGCCATCGCCCACCGCCAGCGGCCGATCGGCCGCCCCAGCGCCGCCACGCACCTGCAGCGCTGTGCCGTTCGGGCCCAGGCCAGGATCGCCTGCGCTGAACGCCGTCGCGCCTCCTCCCAGCCCTCGCTGGTGCCGGTCGATCGTATCGGTGATTAGCCGGCGTGCGGCGAGGTCGGTCATCACCGCGTCGCCGTAGCTCTGGCCCGACAGGCTTGCCAAGCCGCCCGGCAGGGTTGCCGGATTGGCTGCATAGAGCGGGTCGAACACCCGCGCCTGCGCCGCGTCCGGCCGCGTGGCGGCGGCCGGGCGGGCTACGTCGAGGGCGGCGCCCACCGCCTGAGCGTTGCCAGTCTGGGCGAGGCCGAGCCCGGCGAGATTGCTGTAGGCGGCTGGCGTGACCACCAGGTCGAGGCCGGTGGCGGAATAGAGTGCGTCGAAGCGCGTGCCGACCGGTAAGCCTGCCGTTGGCTGGGCGAGCCCGGTGAACGAGCCCGACAGCCCTCCTTGGGCTGTGAGCACGCCGAAGCGCTGACCGAGCGCTGGGGCGAAGCTGTTGGTGGCATTGCCGGTGATGCCGCGCAGGACCGGCACCAGGGTGCCGTTGGCCGCGACCGTGCCAGTGCTGCCCAGCGCCAGGAGGCGCGCGTAGCTGCCTGCGCCGGTGCCGGTGCCCGGGCCGTCGATGTCGAGCCCAAGGCTGCTGCCGGGGGCGAACGCCACCGGGCCGAGCACGGTGAGGGTGCCGGGGGAGTTGCCCGGCCGCAGGGCGCCGGCGACTGCGACCGGCGCCGCGATGGTGCCGATGCCGCGCAGCGTGCCAGCGGCCGCGACCGCGACCGGCGAGGTCCAGAGCCCGTTGAGCGTGAGCGTGCCAGCCTGGATCGTGGTCGGGCCGGAGAAGCGGCCCGTGCCGGTGAGCGTGAGCGTGCCGGTGCCGGCCTTGGTCAGACTGGTCGGGCTCGCGGTCTCGAGGATGGCGCCAGCGTAAGTGGAGGAGGCCGCGCCCGTAACCGTGAGGGCGCCGTTGCCCAAGACGGCACTCGCCGGGCCCGTGAAGTTGTTGAGCGTGAAGGCGGTGCCGCCGAGGTCGACGGCGCCGGTATTGGTCAGGCTAGTGAGACCGACGAGCGAGCCGGTGATCTGTAGCAGGCCGGCATTGGTCAGCGTGCCATCGAACTTGCCAGACAGGCGGGCGATGCCAGCGTTGGTCAGGTCGGTGGTGAGGGTGCCGTCGCTTGTGATGAGCCCAGCATTGTTCAGGCCCGCGTCCGCGGTGAGACTGGTATTCTGGTCGATGAGGATGGTGCCAGCGTTACTGAGCGATCCGGCTAAGCTGTAGGCGCCGCCATCGGTGACGGCGAGGGTCGCGCCAGCAGCGTTGGTCAGGATGCCGTTGCTGGCCACAGATCCAGAGATGGCGAGTAGGCCAGCATTGTTGACGATGGGTCCGTCGATCTGGCCAGTGCTGGCCAGCACGGTGCCGGTATTGGTCAGACCACCGCTGATCGTGCCACTGGTGCCGAGCGTGCCGTTGTTGGTCACGCCACCGCCGATGGCGCCGCTGTTATAGGCCGTGCCAGCGTTGGTCAGACCGCCCGCGATGGCGCCGGTGTTGCTCAGGACACCATCGTTGATCGCCCCGCCCGCGATCGTGCCGCTGCTGATCGCGGCGCTGCTATTGACAAGACCGCCGGCGATCGCGCCGCTGTTGCGAAGGACACCACTGTTGATTACGCCACCGCTGATAATGCCAGCGTTCAGTGTCAGCCCGGCATTGGTCAGGCCGTTGGTAATGATGCCGTTGTTGCCCAGGCTGCCGCTGTTAGCTACGCCGCCAGCAATCAATCCGGAGTTGAAGGCCAGACCGGTATTGATCAGGCCGCCAGTGATAGTTCCGCTGTTATTGAGAGCACCGAGGTTGCCAATTCGGCCGGAGATCACGCCAGCATTGAGGAAGCTCGCTCCCTCCCCGACGAGTACGGGTGCGGCAAGGCTGCCGGTTGTCGTCAGCGCCAGCGTACCGGCATTTACGAGCGCGCCTCCCGTGAAGGTGTTAGCGGCTGACAGGACGGCGGTGCCGGATCCAGTCTTGATGAGCATGCCCGGCTGGCTGCCATCAGCGATCGAGCCCGCGAAGGTCGCGGTGCCGAAGTCGATCTGTAGGGTGCCGCTGCCGTTGAGGGTAACCGGGCGTGCGGTGGCGAAGCCGTCGGCCAAGACCTCGAGGGTGCCGCCGCCCAGAGTCAAGCCGGCAGCAGTGGCGCCGAGATTGGCGTCGCGGGAGACGGCCAGGGTGCCGCCGAGGATTGCGGTGCCGCCGGTGTAGGTGTTGTTGCCGGCGAGTTCGAGCGTGCCGAGCCCGGTCTTGTTCAGGCTCCCAGGCCCGGAGATGTCGCCGCCGAGGCTCGCGACATCGAGGGGGTTCAGCGCCGTCGTGCTCATCAGAAATACGGGAAGGCTCGTCGTAAATTGCGAGGCCAAGCTCAAGCTGCCTTGCAGTGCGATCATCGGCTTCGCGACTAGATCCGCGCTCTCGGGGGCGATGCGCTGATAGCCCGCGAACCCGCTATCGGCGTCATAAACGAGATTGAAGCCGCGGAGGATAGTGATCGTCGTGTTGATATAGGTCGCGCCTGTATCGGTCGGCTTCTTGCTCTCGGCATAGACCTCGCCGACCGGCGCGAGCGGATTGCCGGTGTCGCCGACTCTAAAGCTGTAGAGCGCCGCGGCCGGGTCTATACGCCCCGGCATGTAGACGGTCACGAGGGTTCCCTTGGGGATCCTCGCACCGGGCTTAATGCTGCTGCCGTCCGGAAGTTTGATATATGAATCGTAGAGGCCGGTATCAGGCAGGACGGTCCCGGAACCGATCGCCCCCCCGGCCTGCAAATCGCCCGGCGTCATTTGCCACTCGATGGCGTTTCCCGACGTCGGACCGGCCGCCAACCTGATGAACGTCGTCCCTTGCGTGTTGGCTGCCGTTAGGCCGAGTTCGATCCCGTTCTGGGTTATGATATAACCACGCACGAGCTTTGAGGCGTCACCAGTTGAGATGGTGTTGATGTTGAGCAAGGGGTTCGCATCCGGCGTCCCATTGGGAAAACCGGCTGCTTCACGACCGAAGCCGACACCGAACATCTGAGTGGTAATCCGGCCTGCCACAGGGACGCCATCCTTTGTCTCGGAAAGCACCTGCAATATTGGAACGACCGCGGTAGCGATGACATCGTTTGTGCCAGGCATATAGAATTTGACGGTTGTTTCGTAGAGATTTCCCGTCAAAACTCGATTGCTGCTTGTATATGTGATCTGTCCTGGCCCGACCGAAACTTGGCCGGCGGCGGGCTGCCAAGCCGTGGAGTCTTTGCCAATAGCGATGCCGGTGGACCCGGTATCGACCATAAAATTGTGTGGCCCCTTGCTGTCGAAGCCGACGCTTAGCACCGCACCGCTGGTGGCGCCGCTTGAGAAATCGATGGGCTGCGCGAACGGGACCGTCACGCTGGTTGAGCGGTCGGAATAAAGGCCCCAGGGCAAACCCTGTGCATGCCCGGTTGCAGCCGACATCGAGAACGCTACTCCCGCAAGCAGCGTTGCGCAAAAGCGGTTAGAGTATGTCGACGCCATCGTCCCAGGCTTCAAATAATCAGTTCGTGATCGCCCAGAAAAGAAATGGAAACATTAAGGATGTGTAAACGAGGCTAATAAGTAGCCGACACGGCCTTACCCCATCTGCCGCGACTCTGCGCTTGCAAATTGCCTGGGACTCTGGGGTCAAATTTACGGCCGTTGGTTGTTGTGTGGGACCAAGAGGATCGCGGTATGGACCATGTTGCGCTTATAGGCGTTCCGGTCGGTGAGGAGCGCATCCTGGGAGCCTTTGTGGCTCGCGATCGCCGCGACCAGGTCGAGCGTCCAGCCTTTCGCGAGCGGATATGATTCGGTCGTCAGATCGGCGAGCACCGCATCGACCGCGGCGGTAATCTCGTCGTCCGTGACGTCGGAGGTTTTCCGAAGGTCGGAGATGGTCGGGTTCGAGGCCTGACCCCGTCTACCGCCATAGGGTAGGGGGCGTCGAATCGGTGGGACCCCAGAGGCAAAAAACCCAATGATTCCGTGCGAGACTTCCGGGTCCCACCTTAGTCTAAGGTATTGATATCTTAGACTCGGCGCGGTCCCCTTGGGAGCGCCACCGGCGCATTTTCAGCAAGTTCTGAAAGCAATCGACCGGGAGTGGGATTTGTACCCGCGTCCTCGGTCGGACCACGCCACATCTGGGCGGCATGCTCGACTGGGCTGCTTGCGTGCTCCCCGCACTTCACGCCGATTGTATCCGGGGGGGGGCGCGGCTGCGCGGCGTCACCGTGATGCTCACGTGTCTTCCGCCGCTTCCCTGTCTTGGATAAGGCGGATCGGACGGACGGATCGCGCGGCGACCTCGGTTTCCACCCAGAGGCGCGCTGCATCGGCATGCGCGTGGTCCGTGAAAGCTGCGGGCCTCGGCGGCCATTCCGAGCCTGCCTGAACGACGTAGCCGCGGGCACCGATGGAACACGGTCCGACATAGCCGAACACCTTGCCGAACGCGTCCACGAGGTCGGTGCAGTGGACCGGGCCCGTGACCCAGCGGAGATCAGGCATCGCCGCCCCTCTGTAGGATCGTATCGGCGCGAACCTGGTCATGCAGCAGGTTCCGTAAATTAATATGACCGCCGCCATGGCACCAGATCTGCGGAATATGGCTTCTCGAGCGGGCGCTTGGAAACGCGGGATTACTTTCTGACCCGTCACACGCGGGATCTGCTATCGGGGCTCGAGGTCGATCGGAGCGACATCCGTGAACAGCATCGACATCCGGCGCTCGCCCCTGCGCATCGTTGGGCTGCTCGCGGCCAGCTGCGGCTTCGTCGCCGTCGGCCTCGGGATGCTCTATGCCCATCCCGGCAACGGGCGGCGCGCCGCGGCACCGGGCAGTTTCACCGAGGTCGTGGCATACGGAAGCATCGCCCTCTTCGGTCTTTGCGCGGTCCTGCTCCTCCCGAAATTGTTTCAGCCTGGCCCGGTAGTGTCCGTCGGGTCGCGCGGGATCTTTGATCGCAGGCTGTCGACGGATTGGATCCCGTGGGAGGCGATCCGCGCGATCACGCCCGTGCAGATCCAGCGGCAGCGCATGCTGGTCCTTGAGGTGGATCCGAACGCCGACGCGGCTCTGCCCTGGACTAACTGGGCACGACGTATGGCGCGCGTGAACCGGGCGTTCGGGCCGTACGGCTACTGGATGGCCGCCGCCGATCTGCGCGGCGGCTTCCCGGCATTGGCCGCGGCGGTCACGCAGGGCCGAACCTGCGCTGAATCTCCTGGAGCGTCGGCACCATCGCCGGCCCGTAGAGATCCTTGAACGGCTCGTAGCTGGTTATGAACTGCGCGGCCTCCGCGGGGCTCAGCGCGTCGTCCACGAGCTTGCTCTGCAGGTCGCCGCGAGCGACGCCCCTTCGGCCGGGGCTTCGATCAGGAACCGCTCGGCGATCTCGCCGACGATGAAGTCCGGCCGATAGCGCTCGATCATCTCGTAGTCGAAGGCTACGGAATGCACGAACGTCACGTCCCGGACGTACAGGGCGATGCCGTAACAGAGATACAGGTTCGCGAACGAGTCGCCGAAGATCAGCAGGCGATGAGCGGCGCCCTGTGGATTGACAATCCGCGTCACGCATCCCCGGTTCTGGAGGCCGTTGGTCGTGACCGCCAAGCTCGGGCCGTTCGCGATGACGCGTTCGCTCAGGGTCGGATGGTCCTCGCCCGGTTCGAAGAGGTCGAAGCTCGCAACGGGTCTCGTCGACCAGGTCGGCTCGAAGGCGTCCGTATCCAAACCCAAGGTCCGAACGATCTCGCGCGACGCTTCATAGCCGCCATACGCCGTCGTGTGGTTATCGCCCTGGTGATAGAAGTCACCGGCATTCTGCTGCTTGACGTGGTCGTAAAAGATGTAATGCGCCCAGCCGACATTGGCGAGAAACGTCGCAAATCTCTTTGGCGTTACATGGAAATTGTCGGGCAGATATCTCTGATAGAGGCAGGTCTTCTCCGGCATGATGAACGTCTTGGTCCGCGAACCGTAGCGGGCCGTTCTCGAACGCAGGACGTTCGACCATTGGTGGGTGACGCTGGCCGAAGCGCGGATCAGGCCCACCATCTGCGACAGGGAGAAATTGTTACCGTCGCCCAGAAAGCGCCACCCCGCGTTGCCCATCACGACGCGTGGAAAGTTGGGAGGCGGTGGATCGAGCGAAGGCATCGCGTACACTTACGCAGGCTCCGCCGAGGTTACTACCGTCATCGGCGGCCCGCGTAAGCTTTGGCCTGTCCCTGCGCCCAGAGGGCATTCCCCCGATGCCAACATGTTTCGCCGAACGGGCCGTGGTCCATCTCATTCAGGGTCCGAATATCGATTCAGCGGAGCCTTTCGAGAGTTAAAAAATTCAAATCGATAGAAAATCGATCGAAAATACACTCGATACCCATGCAGAAGATCCCAATTCGGCCGGAACATGACTCATAAGCACCCATAACCGGACGGAAAAATGCCATAAACGCAGCATAAATCTATTTCATATCAATTTTTAATCTTTGTCCTTAGCGGTTTGATCAGAAGCGGGACGTAAAGGAGCGACCACGTCAGCGTGATCAGGCCATTCGGTCCGCATCGGTTAGTAGAGGAGTGCCGAGGTAGTGTACGTCGTCATGGATGAGCGGTCGATGGTGACCGACGGTTACGTTGCGAGCTTCAGCAGAGAAGGCGTATCCGCGGTCGGACTACTGGCATCCGATTTCAAGGGCTGGCTGCAGACGGCTCAAGAACCGGATCTGGACGCCGTCCAGGGCTTCCTCCTCGGTGATTGCGCGCAGCGATCCAGCCTCCCCGACCTCATCCACAAACGGTCCCGGGCGCCGATCATTGCCATGATCGAGACGCGCAGCCTGACCGAGACCCTGGACCTGTTCACGGCCGGCATCGACGACGTCGTCCGCAAGCCGGTCCACGTGCGCGAGATCATGGCCCGGACTGAATCGGTCTGGCGGCGCTCACAGCGCTCACAGCATGCGACCGCCCGGGAAGCCGCGGATCGGACCGAGCGGCTGAGAGTGTATTTCGACGGCCGCGACCCGGATATCGACGGGGAGAAGATCGCCCTGCCGCGACGCGAGCGGCAGATCCTCGAACTTCTGATTCGCAATCGCGGCCGCAGGCTGACGAAGGAACAGGTCTTCAACGCCGTCTACGGTGCTTTCACGAGCGACGTCGATGAGAGCGTCGTGGAGAGCCACATCAGCAAGCTTCGCAAGAAGCTCCGTGAAAAGCTGAGCTTCGATCCGATCGAGGTCCGTCGCTACCTCGGATACGCGTTCGTGAGCTGATCGAGCGCGACCGGATTCTCGAAGGACGGCGGATCCCTTGCCCGGCCGTCCCCCGCTGTCGACGGGGAGCGGGAGCCGAAGCCACGGGATATCCGAGGCACACCACGCACGGACACCGTTTCGCGGTTTACGGTGCCTGCACGGTGTAGGTCGGTGGCGTCGTCCGATGGCGCGATCCATTCGGGAACGCCGATCTTCCCTGCGCGCCGCGGCGAAACCGCGCTCGCGCGCTCCAGCGCGCCCTACTCAATCAACGCATCGGCCTTCGCCAGGAGCGAGGGCGAGATCGTCAAGCCCAAGGCTGCCGCGGTCTTGAGGTTGATGACGGTCAGAAAGCGTTCGCTCGCCTGCACGGGCAGGTCGCCGACCGCGGCCCCTCTCAGGATCCGGTCGATGTAGCCGGCGGCCTGCTGCACGTCCCGGGCCACGCTGGTGGTGTAGGCGGCGAGACCGCCGAGCTGGACCTGTGCCGCGTAGGCATAGACTGCGGGCAGCCGGAGCCTGGCGGTCAGATCGATGATCTGGCGGCTGTAGACGCCCGTGATCGCATCCGGCAGCACGATCAGGCCGGCTTGGGGCTCCGCGGCGAGGTGGGTGACCGCCTGCTCGATTTCGGCGGCATCGTGCACGCCGCTGGCCTCGGCCCGGATACCGAGACCCGGGCCGGTCCGTGCGAGTTCGGCGGCGTAACCGGCAAAGCGCGTCGGATAATCCGGGTTGATGATGGCGCGCGCCCGCGTCACGCTCGGGCTGAGTTCCTTCAGAAGCTGCAGCCACTTGCCGACGAACGTGTAGTCGAAGTTGCTGAAGCCGGTGAGGTTGCCGCCCGGCCGCGCCAAGCTGGTCACGAAGCCGCCGCCGACCGGATCCTGCACCTGAATGAACACCACCGGGGTCGTCGTGGTGGCCTGCTTGACGGCGGTCGTGCCGACGACGCCCTGCGAGAAGATCAGGTCCGGTTTGGCCGCCAGCAGCTCGCTGGCTTGCCGGCGCATCTTCTCGGCATCGCCGTCGCCCAGCCGCAGGTCGACCGTCAGGTTCTGGCCCCAAGTCCAGTTGAGCCGCCCCAGGCTGTCCTTGAGCGTATCGACGATGATCGGCACGTCGGGATGGCTCTCCCCGTAGACCAGGAGGATACCGAGCCGGCGACGCGCCGGGGTCTGCGCGCATCCGGTTGCCGGCCAAGCGGCCGCGCCACCGAGGCTCGCGAGGACATCGCGGCGTCTCATCCGGCTGCCCTCGGTGCGCGGGGGCCTGGGTGGTCGTGCTTTTGGCAGGTCGTAGGACAGGGCATCCTGCAAGGCGCTCGGCGGATGGGGCAGGGGACCTCGAGTGTCCGCCATCGCGGCCGGCGGGTCGAGGGTGCGATCGTGTTCAGCGCACCTCGATGCGCGTTCCGGAGGCTCCGTTGAGCAGCCGCTTGAGATGGAAGGCCGACAACGCATCGTCGGGCCGCAATCCGACCAGCGCCGCGAAGGCCGGCATGGCACCGGCCTCGCCGGCTTCCAGCTTGGCGAAGGCGTCGAGGTAGCGGCTCAGCGTCTCGCCGTCATATTCCTCTTCGGTCAGCGGCTCGAAGGCGCGCAGCGCCCCCTGCTTCCCGCGCAGGAGGAGGTCGCCGACCGGTCGGCCGCGAAACTGCTCGGCCCGGATCACCACGCTCTGGCTGACGCAGATCCGTGTGCCGAAGGCCTTGTTGGCGTTCTCCAGGCGGGCGGAGGTGTTGATGGTGTCGCCGTAGGCCGTGTAGTCGAAATAGCGGCCGCCGCCGAAATTCCCGACGATGGCCGGCCCGGCATGCACGCCGATCCGCGTCGCGCCGATCTCGATCCCCCGATCCCGCCAGCGGGCCCGGAACGCCTCTGAGGCCGTATCGAGGGATAGCGCGCAGGCGACCGCTCGGGCCGCGTGGTCCGGCTGGTCGCCCGGTGCCCCGAACAGGACGTGGAGCGCGTCACCGACGATCTTGGCGACGGTGCCCTCGTGGGCGAACACGAGATCGGTCATCTCGGCGAAGTAGCCGTTCAGGATCTCGGCGAGCTGGGCCGGGTCCAGGCTCTCCACGAGCCCGGTGAAGCCGGCGATGTCGGTGAAAAGCGAGGCCACTTCGCGCCGAACGCCCCCGAGCTCCAGCCCCGACGTGTCCCCCGCCAGGCGCTCGGCGAGATTGGGCGAGAAGTACCGCGCCAGCGAAGCGTGTGCGCGCTCGGCCATCATCTGCCGTCGGCGCCCCTCGCGCAGGCTCCCGACGTGCCGGAGCGTCCGCTCGATCGTCGTCTCGAGATCGGTGAAGTCGATCGGCTTGGTGAGGAAGTCGAAAGCCCCGCGATTCATGGCGGTACGGATGTTGGCCATGTCGCCATAGGCCGAGACGATGATGGTCGAGGGCTTGTCGTCGGATTCCTGCAGCTTGGCGAGCAGTGTCAGCCCGTCCATGCCGGGCATGTTGATGTCCGACACGACCAGGTCGACATCGCGGTTCGCGCCGAGCAGCTCCAGGGCCTCGTGCCCGTCATGGGCGAACAGGAAGGTGACTTGGCCGCCGCGGATCTGGCGCCGGAATTTCTGGGTGATCAGCGCCTCGAGATCCGGCTCGTCGTCGACGACCAGGATCTTGGCGGGCGGCAGGTCGGAGGTCATGCCGGCCCCGCGACGGAGGCGAGGCGGCTCTCGATCTCGGTCCGCAGCAGGTCGAAATCGATCGGCTTGGTGATCAAGTCCACAGCACCGCTGGCCAGGACCTTCTGGCGGGTCTCGGCATCGCCGTAGGCCGTGATCATGATCACCGGGACATCGGGGCGCGCTTCGCGCACCAGCGGCAGGAGTTCGAGCCCGGTCATGCCCGGCATGTTGATGTCCGAGAACATGAGGATGAGGCTTGCACCGTCCGAAGCTTTGACGCAGGCCAGCGCCTCGGGGGCCGAATGCGCGAATTGCATCGCGAAGCGCCCGGCGCGGAGCTCGCGGCGGAATTGCTGCCGGAACAGGTCGGTGACGTCGGGCTCATCGTCCACGACGAGGATGAGGACGTTCATGGCTCGCTCTTGGCTGGGGCGATGTTGGGGCGCGCATGCGTCGCGCCATCGCGGGGCAGCGTGATCGTGAATTCGGTGAACTGCCCGGGCTCGGTGCCGACATCGATCGACCCGCCATGCTGCTTCACCAGGATGTCGTGGCTGAGCGACAGGCCAAGGCCCGTGCCCTCGCCGGCCGGCTTGGTGGTGAAGAACGGGTCGAACATCTTGGCCTTCACGCTGTCCGGGATCCCGGTGCCGTTGTCCCGGACCCGGATCTCGACCCTGTCGCCGAGATCGCGGGTGGTCACCGACAGGGTCGGCTCGTAGCCCGGCTCGGCTCCGGCCGCCTTGCGCTTCTCGGTGGCGTAGAACCCGTTCGACATCAGGTTCAGGAGAACGCGGGTCAGCTCCTGCGGGTAGACATCGGCAGAGCCGGCCACCGGATCATAATCGCGCACGAGGGTGATGTTGAAGCTCGGCTGCGCCGCCCGGGCACCGTGATAGGCGAGGTTCAGGCTCTCCTCGACCAGGGCGTTGATCTCGACAGGGCGGTGCTCGCCGGATCCGGAGCGGGAATGCAGCAGCATGTTCTTGATGATTGAGTCGGCGCGCTTGCCGTGCTGCACGACCTTGCCGAGGTTGCCCTTGAGCAGATCGGCGATCTCGTCGACCTCCGCGCGGGTCTTCGCGTCCAGGTTTGCAGGTTGCAACACCTCCTGAAGCTCGTCGACCAGCTCGGACGATAACGACGCGAAGTTGTTCACGAAATTCAGCGGGTTCTTGATCTCGTGCGCGATGCCCGCCGTGAGCTGTCCCAGGGAGGCGAGCTTCTCGGACTGGATCAGCCGGTTCTGGGCCTTGTGGAGATCCTCGAGCGAGGTGTTGAGGTCGCGGGTCCGCTCCTCGACTTTGGCCTCCAGGGTCTCGTAGGATTCCTGGACCCGGCTTGCCATAAGGTTGAAGCGGTCGGCCAAGGTCTCGATCTCGTCGCCGGTGCGGATCACGATGCGCTCCGAGAGGTCCCCGGATCCGAAGCGTTCCGCGCCGTCCTCGAGCTGCCGTATCGGCACAACCATGCGGTGGGCCAGGAAGGTCCCGGCCACCGTCGCGAGCATCACTCCGAGCCCCATCAGCGACAGGGTCTGAACGATCGAGGCATAGAGCGGCGCCATGGCCTCGCCAAGCGGCAGCTGGACGAAGACGATCCAGTCGACGCGCGGGATGGTGGCATGGGCCGCCAGCACTGAACCGCCGTCCAACGCGGTGGCAATCTCGTAATCGGCCGCGTCCGCGTTGCCCGCGGAGCCGCGTGCGGACAGGGCGGCCGCCACTTCCGGCAGGCTCGACAGGTCGGTGTCGCGCAGAACCAGGCTCAGATCCGGGTGGGCGATCAACCGGCCCGTGGCGGTGACCACGAAGGCGTAGCCGCCCGAGCCGTTGTGAATGCTGCTGACGACGTCCCAGATCAGCTTCAGGTTGACCTCGGCCATCGTCACGCCGGGGTCGCGTCCGGCATGGGCCACCGACACGGTCATGTACGGCTCGGAGCCCCGCCGGAAGTAGACCGGACCGAACCAGACCTTTCCGGCGATCGCCTGGGTGAAGGCCGGCGCCGCGGAAAAATCCTTGCCGCTGCCGACCGCGTCCGGTTCCAGCCGCGAGACCCGCAGCTGCTCCTTACCGCCCGGATCGAGATAGGCGACCTCCGTGATGGCGGGGGCCTGCCGCAGCAGCCGGATGAAGTCGTAGCGCTGCTGCTCGGGGGAGATCCGGCGCCACTCGGCCCGGGTGGTCCAGCCGATCTGGCTCTCGATCTCGGAGATGAAGGCCTCGACCCGCTCCGCCGCGGCGTGCGCCTTCTCCCGCTGGACCTCGATCGCGTTCCGCTTGGCGTCGCCGTAATTCAGGAACAGGTCGACGGCACCGTTGATCAGCAGGACGAGGGTCACCAGCCCGACGAAGGCAACCGCGAACTTCGCCGCGAGTGGCAGGCGGAAGCGCTCGGCGGCTGTGCTCCCCTGGGACGGAGCCGCATCACGCGCCGTCATTCGACGATCTCGTCCGCCTGGGCGAGCAGCGCCGACGAGATGGTCAGCCCCAGAGTGCGCGCGGTCTTGAGGTTCACGATGAAATCGAACTTCGTCGGCGCTTGAACCGGGAGCGTCGCGGGTTTCTCGCCGTGGAGGATGCGATCCACGTAGGATGCCGCCCGGCGCACCGCGTCGGCCGGGTCAGGGCCGTACGACATCAGGCCGCCGCGGTGGGCGAAGCGCCGGATCGCGAAGACCGTCGGGACGCGATGCTGGGCCGTCAGGGCGACGATGCGGTCGCCGTTGGCTTCGCTGAAGGTGCCGGGCGCCACGATCAGCCCGGCATCCCCCCGCCGGCCGAGGCCTGCGACGACCGGATCGATTGCGTCGGCGGTGGTCACCAAGACCACCTCGATCTCGACGCCGATGGCCGCCCCGGTGGTCGTCAGCGCTTCCGAGTAGAAGGCGCCGCGCCGGACCTCCGTGTTCGGGTTGGACAGCAGCGTGACGTGGCGGATCGTCGGCGCCGCCTCCCGGAGTGCGGCCAGCCATTTCCCCGCCAGCGACGCCTCGTACAGGGTGAAGCCGGTGATGTTTCCGCCGGGCCGCTGCAGGCTGGCGACGTAGCCGGACGCGACCGGATCGGAGGCGCCGACAAAGACGATGGGGATCGTCTTCGTCAGGGCGGACAATGCGGACAGCTGCGCGTTGAGGAAGGCGAAGATCACCTGCGGGTTCGACTGCACGATCTCGGCCGCCAGCGCGCGGGTGCGCTCGACATTCGCGCCGCCCCAGCGATCATCGATCTGCAGCATCGTCCGTCCGTGATCGCGCAGGGCCGACCGGAACGTGTGCGCGAGCGAGCGGCCCTCGGCGCCTCCATCCACGAACGGCCAGAGCGTCGCCACGCGCGGCTGCTCCTGCGCCCACGGAGCCAGCGGCCAGCCGGCCGCGGCCCAGGACAAGCCGGCGATGATGGTCCGCCGCCTCATCCGATCACCGCGCCGGCTTTTCCGTCATCACGACTCAAACCCGGACACCCCCGCCGCTCGGACGGGCAGCTTAGTGCAGGCCCGGCCACCGCACCACGGCGAACCCGTGGACGCGGTTATCAGAATGCCAGACGCATCCCCCCGACGATGTTGCGTGGCGCACCCGCGAATACCGAGCCGGTGGTGGTGGCCAGCACCCCGGCGCCGTTCTGGAGGCCGGTTGCGCCGCTGATCGAGTTGGCCAAGTTCTGCGCCGAGGCCGCGAAGGTCGTGTCGAACAGGTTGCGGACTTCAAGATAGAGACTCAGCCGCTTGGCGTAGCCGCCGGTCAGCTCGGTGGCGTAGTGGACGTTGGCGTTGACGATCGCGTAGCCCGGCGCCTTCAGCAGGTTGGCGTTGTCGATGTAGAAATCGCCCTGCACCACGGTCTCGACGAAGGCTCCGAGACCGGCGAGCGGCCCGGCGGGAACGTCGTAGCCCACGCGCGCCAGGAGCTGATGGGCCGGGACGCCCGGGATCTGGTTGCCCGCCCGGTCGAACCGGCGGGTCAGGCTGCCGGCGCTCAGCTGCTCCGTGTAGCGCGTGTAGATCTGATCATCGAACGTGTAGGCCAGCGTTCCGCGCCAGCCCGGCGCGAAGGCCCAGTCACCCCCGACCTCGAGGCCCCGATGCTCGGAGGCCGGCGCGTTGAAGAAGTAGGTCTGGAGCCCTGCGCCCGGCGATTGCGAGACCAGCTCGTTGCGGAAGAACTCGTAGAAGCCGGTCACGCTGAGGCGCAGGGTCTCGGTCGGGTTCCAGTCTGCGCCGAGATCGAAGCCGAGATTCTCCTGGGTCTCGAGCTGGGTGTTGTTGCCGGGCAGCCCCGCCGGGGTGACGAATAGGTTGCTCGCCGCCGGGGTGGTGTAGCCGGTGGCGACCCGGCCGCGGAACGCCCAGGCCTCGTCCGGCCGGTAGACCAGGGCGAGTTCGGGGGCGACGTTGAGGAAGGTCCGGTCGGCATCCGCCACCGTGCGGGTCGTGCCGCTGGCGCTGTAACTATAGGCCAGGTTGCGACCGGTGATGGCCGTGCTCTCGGCGCTGATGCCCAGCACGCCGGTCCACTGATCGGACAGGGCGAGTTCGAGGCGGGCCCGGCCGCCAAGATTGGATTGGACCGCGTCCTGGATACCGATCAGCGCCCCGAGACGCGGCCCGCCATAGGGGGCGCGGTTGTAGGTGGCGATGTGGGTGTCGATCGTGCTGTAGGCGAGCGCGACGTAGCCCACGGCCGGGAGGCCGAACAGGTCGCCGCGGCGTGTCACGTCGCTCAGGAAATTCCATGACGGAAAGGAGCCTTGTGACGAGGTCGTGTAGAACGGCTGGTTGAAGTTCCGCTCGTCGAAGCCGAGCTGCGTGCGCCAGGTCGTGAACGCGTCGATATCGTGCTCCCACCGCGCCGCCACGATGGTTCGCCGGTCCTTGCGCCCGAACCCGCCCTCGTCGGCGGTCACCGGCACGGTCGCACCGAACGCGCCGTTGCCGAACAGGGCGAAGGTGGTGCAGCCGGGCGCCGCGCTCGCGGCCGCGGCGCAGCTCCGCTGGTAGGGGTTGATCCGATACTGCGCCAGCGAGGAGCGGGCCGCGAGATTGGCGTCGAGATTGTTGTTGATCACCTTCAGAGTGAAGCGGTTGTCCGGCGTCGGCGTGTAACTCGCCAGCAGGTTGATGGTCTGCGTATCGTAGCTTGAATGGTCCTGGTAGCCGTTGGCCCGGACGTCGCTGGCGAACAGGCTGATCTCGAACGGCCCGCTGGCCTTGCCCACCGTGAAGTAATTGCTGATGTAGCCGAAGCTGCCCGCGTCGGTCCCGATCTCGTAGCCGTCGATCTCCCGGCCGGTGCGGGTGCGGAACGCGATGGCGCCGCCCGTGGCGTAGTTGCCGAACAGGGGCGATTGCGGGCCGCGGAACACATCGATGCGGCTATAGGCCCGCGAGTCGGTCAGGTCGAAGCGCGACGCCCCGTCGGCCTGGGTCAGGATGAACCCGTCCTCCAGCACGACGGTGTTCTTGATGACGCCGGTGGAGCGGGCGTTGTTGCCGCGGATCGAGATAATCACGTCGCGGCCGCCATTGCCCTGGCGGACGGTGACGCCGGGGCTGTTTGCGAGCACCGAGCCGATGCTGGTCGCCGGCCGATTGGCGATGGTGTTCTCGCGCCCGATCCCGGTGACGACCTGGCCGACCGGGTTCTCGATGACCGAGGGCGCGGAGCCTTGGGGGGCACCCACGCCGAACGGGACGGCAATGGCGGTCCAGCCCGCGCCGGGCGCGGCTTCGCCCTCCACGGACAGCTCGTCCAGCGTGACGGCCTGCTGCGCCGAGGCGGGCAGCGTGCCGCCGGCCACCAACAGCGCCAATCTTCCGAACCGCGCGGCGGCTTGGTGAATCGACATCCCAATTTCTCGTCTGATCAATCTACGGGCCGGACGGCGCGGCGGCCGCACGGGGAGGAGCCGGGATCAGGCGGCAAGGGGCGGCGCGCGGGGCTGGCCGACGACGCGCGGCGCCGGCCTCGGATCCGACAGTGGGGGGATTGGCCAGGCCGGCGCGGTCCAGCGCAGCAGGCGCGCCGCGGCCGGGACCGCCGGAAGGGGCGGCGGGACCATGCCGGCGCGGCACAGCCGGCAGACGTCGCAGTCGTGGGGCGCCACCGGCCGATCCGCGGAGGCGGCAATCGCGTCACCCCCGGGCGCGTGACCGCACAGGATCGCGCCGGGCATGTCGGGGGCCGCCAGCGCCATCCGGAGGGCTGCCATCGGCGCGAGCAGCTGCATCCAGAGGGCGAGCAGGATCAGTCCGGCCCCGAGGGGACCCGACCGCCTGCACGGGGGATCGACGTCGGTCGACACGGGCCTCGAGCCCGTCGGCCGGGGATCAGACCGCCCAGCGACCGCGTGCGGCCTGCACGGCGAGGTCGAGGCCGATCATGCCGAGGATCGCCAAGCCGGTCAGGGGAAACAGCGCACCGAGGCCCGCGATCACCAGGGTGACGGTGACGACCACGCGCCGATCCCGCGGCCAGGGCGGGACGCCGAGTCCGCCGACCGGCCGGCGCTTCCACCAAATCGTGGCGGCGGTGACGGCGAGCAGGATCGTGGCGAGGCAGAAGGCCAGCATGGCGAACTGGTTGGCCCGGCCCCAATGCTCGCCCTTGTGGATGCCGATCCCGTACTGGATCGCGCGACCGACCGGCCCGAGATCGGCGAAATGCACGTCGACGAGGGGCGCCCCGGTATATTGATCGAGGGAGATCATCCGCTGCTGGGCGACGTCGTGGGGATAGGATGCCGCGGCGTAGACGCCGTCCGCGCCGACCGGCAGCGCCAGTTCGTAGCCCCGCGGCATGCCGAGCCGCGCCAGGATCGCGGCCGCCTGATCGATCCCGAGGGGCTCCGCCGCCCGCCCGGACGGCTGCGAGCGCGGCACGGGCGCATCCTGCAGGGTCCAGCCGGCATCCGGCAGCCGCGCGCGTATCGGCACCGTGGAGACCGGCCGGCCGGCCCACAGAATCGCGGGCTGGCCGAGGCCCGCGGCGTTCGACCAGCTGCGCAGCTGCTGCCCCCACCAGAGCGACCAAGGCAGTCCGGTGATCGCCAGGAACAGCAAACCGCCGCCGGCGACGAACCCGGTCACGGCGTGCAGGTCGCGCCACCAGACCCGGCGACGCGGGGTTCCGCGCAGGCTCACGACGCCACCCACTTGGCCGCGCGGCCACCACAGATACACGCCCGTGATCACAAGGATGATGGCGAAGCCCGCCACCACCTCGATCACCGCGTTCGCGAAGGCGCCGACATAGCTGAGGCTGTGCAGGCCGCGCACGACCATCATGAACTCGCCGTCGCGGTCGACGCGGTCGAGCACCGATCCGGTATAGGGGTCCAGGTAGACGAGACGCTTGCGACCGCCTTCCGAGAGGGTAACCAGGGCCGAGGCGTCGGGTGCGGACGGGTCCGTGTAGGAGAGCGGCACCCCGTCCGGCTCGGCTTGGAGGGCGTTGAAGATCAGCCGGTCCGGCCCGAGCGGCGGCGTGGCCTGAATCGCCACGCGGGTCCGGTAGGCGAACAGGCTGCCGTTAATCTCATTCTTGAATAGGTAGACCGCGCCGGTCGCCGAGAGGGTGATTAGGAACGGCAGGCACAGCAGCCCGGCGTAGAAGTGCCAGCGCCACACGGCGCGATAAACCGCCTCGCGGGAGGCGCGCAGAGCCGTGACGGCCCCAAACGCGGGGGCGCTGCCGTGCAGTAGAATCGACATGGGATTGGTCCGGGCCTGAACGATCGGAAAGCGGGATCGTCAGGCGGACGGCGGACCTCGGGCGCTGGTAGCTGTGAGTGGCGGCCCGGTCTTCGGATGCGCCGCTTCCGCGCGCCAGACGAGGCGCAGGGACGGTGCGAACGGCCAGGCGACGGTAACCGGTGCCGATGCCGGCAGCGCCACGCCGGTGACCTGCACCAGGGTACAGCATGGATGGGCGTGGAGCGGGGCTGGACCATCCTCCGGCGCGCCGGACGTGTGCTCGGCGCACAGAACCGCCCCGGGAGATCCGAAGGCGTGGGCCGGTGTGGCGAAGCCGAGGAAGGCCTGGAGCAGCAGCGCGTAGAGCGCGACCATCCCGATGATCGCGCGGCCTTCAACCGTCTGGGGCAGGCACCGGCGCATGGGTCTTCTGTTAGGCATCGCCGCCGCCCACCGTCAACGGGGCGCAGGCGTATTCATGAGGCCGGGCCACGAGGTTGATTGCCAGGAAAGGTGACGGGCGCCGCCGCTCTGCCGAAACGCGATCCGAACGATTCGGTGATGCTGCGCGGGTGTGAGGCGGCACCGCACAGCCAAGCGAGGTGCGTACGCATCCCACGCCTGACGCTCAGCTGCGTCCGGCGGTCTCGCTATCGATGTGATTGACGTGAGGTGGCTGGGGGACCTGGATTCGAACCAGGACTAGAGGAGTCAGAGTCCACCGTTCTACCGTTAAACTATCCCCCAACAGGCCGGTCGATCCATAACCCACGCGACCGGACAGCGCCCGTGCCGGCTTGGTGGCCCCGGGCGTGGGCGGTGAGATATGCGGAATGCCGCGACAGGTCAACCGTGCGTTCTGCGGTTGACGCGGCGCCCGGGGCGTCCATAACCGGGACGCCGCCTCTGCGGCTAGGAAGGGTGGCCGAGTGGTTTAAGGCAGCGGTCTTGAAAACCGCCGTGGGGGCAACTCCACCGTGGGTTCGAATCCCACCCCTTCCGCCAGCCGGCGTTGATGGCACAGGTAAATTGGCGTCGGACGTCGGTTTACCCCACCATCTGCCCCACCAGCGAACCGGACTTGATGGCTGCGAACCCCACCGTCTCTGAGCTGCGCAAGACCTCCGACGTCACCGACGACGAAATTACCGCCGCGGTCGACGCGGTGCTCGCTGACCTCGCGAGTGAGGCCTACCCGCTCGCAAAAGGGTGGGTGCTCGATTTGGTCGCGGCGGTCGCGAATCACAAAGCCTCCCAGGATGCGCTCCTCACCGATCGCGAGGCCTACAAGCGCAACATGGTCCGCACCGCGATCCTGCTGGCGCATCCGGTGAAGGGGTGACCGAGCCGGCGGACCGAATCGCTGTCCAGCATATGATGCGGCGGCTCGATGGGTTCGCCCGCGGCCTCGGCTTGGACGAGGCGGCCACGCGGCAGATCGTCGAGAAGGTCGCCGCGGACATGGTCGATCAGCCGGACGAGGAGCGCATGATGGAGGCGCGGAACCGAATGATCGTAGCGTCCGCATAGCCGCATGCTCGAGGAGGATCCGATCGCCGAGGCCGTGACCGTCCTCACGTCCCGCGGCCACACCGTCGAGCCCGACGACGATTTTGAGAACTGGCGCGTCGATGGAGGCGAGCCTATCACCGCTGGCGACCTGCTGGCCTGGGCCATCGTGCTCGGCCTGAACGGCGGCGTGGGACGGCTGCAGTAGCGCGATGCGGATCGAACGAACCGGCGCCCGGCCGCGCAAGGACACTCGGGCACGGATCCTGGCAGTTCTGGCACCTGAGCCTTTGACCGCCGTGCAGATCGCCGAGCGCGCCGGCATTCCAGGCCGGGAGCGGGGACGCGAAGCGGCCCTGGTGCTGACCCGCCTTGAAGCTGACGGCTTGACGATCAGGGAGGAGGGGCGGCGGCAGTTTCCGCGGTGGCGAGCGCTTCCGGCCGCTCTCGCCGCGCTACAATCCGGCAGCGATCCCGAAGGGTGACCTCGTGCTTGGGCCACAGGTCGCAGGCCGTCTCAAACGCGACCCGCGCCATGGCGATGGGGTAGATCACCGCGAGCTGCGCCTCGATGCGGCCGCCGGTCTCGGTCCAGACCTCGATCGTGTAGGGCACGCCGGGCGGGACCGGGATGGTAGGACGCACGGGCGGCGGCAGCGTGATCGCGGCCAGGCACAGGTGCTCGTATTTCCGGGCCGGCGGAGACCCGGGCGGGCGCTGATAGCGGCACGAGGCCGTCAGGGTGCGCAGCACATCGAGGGTCGACATGTCCGGACCGAACCGCTCGCGCAGGCTGGCGACGGTGTACCGGCCGGACCGCTTGCAGGACGAGCAATCCACATAGACCCGACCGGGCTGAATATCGCGCAGGAGCCCCGGCACCACTTCCCTCCGTTCTGGAACGAAGGCGGAACATGCCAGATCCGGGCGCCTGGTTCAGCGGAGCGCGGCTCTGGCTCGCGCGATGCCGGTGGAGGGCTGTGGATCGCGCCGGAGAACGCCAGCCCGATCAGGCGCTTCGATCGACCGTCGCCGCGAACTCCCAGATCGGCGGCTCTTAGGTTTGCCCAGACTTCGTCCGGTGGCAGGAGAAGCGACCTTGTGCAGCGCTTACTCGTCGTCCCACCTCATGGCATCCAGCCTGATGGACGCGACCTCGATTCCAGTGCCGTCCACGTCGATCACGAGCGCGATCTCGGCGTCACGTTGGACGATCTCCGCTTCCGCGAGCCGTTTGGCGGCGACTCGATCCTCGAAGCCCTCAGCCTCGCCGATGACAGCGCCGTCTCTGCGGAATTCAACACGGTAGGTCATGGCATCACATGCCATGGGTAGATGACGGCTTCAAAGCGCTCGAGCTGATCGCGCCAGGTGGCAACGGCGGGCGGAAGGTCGACGGGGGTGGGACTGGCTGACATGCCAGCCGGAAGCTTCATCTTTCACCTGTTGTCAAGCGAACGCACCTCACCATACACATGCGCATGGAGATCAGCCGAAACCGCTCGGACGTGAGCAACCAAGTGGAATGGCCGAACCCTATGACCGACCGTAAAGCGCCACCTCGCCCCGACCACATTCCCCAGCGTCCGCTGCCGAAAACGCCGGAGCTGTCGCACGTTTTCGCCAAGAACCTCGAGGAAGCGGATGCCATCAAGCGAGATGCCGCAGAACGAAGAGAGCGGCTCAGAGGAGCCCTACGAGGACCAACCGCGAGATTCCGTCTATGACTTCATCTACCAAGATGTCCGAAGGATAGGATCATTTCTGGCCCAATTTGACGAGTACGGCGTTAGGCAATCAGTTAAGGCCACGCAATCAACAGGTCGGAACGAAAGCACGCGAGGAGCTGCAACGGGCAGCGTATCCATTCCTCATGTCATGACTGGCGCCGGAACCTACGATAGCTCAATAGGGACTGATGCTAGGGACTCCGCTGAGTTCACTTTCGACCCGCTTTGGTCGAACGCTCGTCGTTTGCTAGATTATCTCACTCAACATAATTTATTGCACAAAGATATCTGGAATACACGACTAGGATCGTTTATTCAGTTAGAGGGACAACTTGCGGTTATTGATGTAAGTTTGGCCAAGCCTGCGTTGAAGGTCAATTATATCAAGAACCTTATGCGTCAAGGGGCAATCCAGCACCTAGCGGGTTCCCAAGCTGAACGCAACAAGGTATTTGATGCATTCAGCGAAGTTGTAGGGTTTCTACCAGATACTGTTCAAGCTCATCTGGTTGGAAGCAACTTCACTGCATGGTGCACCCTTGCGGATAATTTCTTATCTAATCCCAGCGCTGAATTGGCGTTGAAGCACGGGCCCATAGTACGCGGCGACTGGACTTTAATAGGAATTTTGGATGCCTTCCCAGATCCAGATCAAGAGCCCACTCCCGATAATCCCGAGCCGCAAACATTAAGCGATGTAGTAGCCGAGCATTCCGGAACAATGATTGGATCAGTAGCAGCTAGGATAAATTCCGTAGCTCGCAGTTTAGCAGGTAGGTCGCAAAATTTCTTCGGCGTAACGCCGTTGGTTATTTTTCGAGAGGTCTCAGCAACAAGCGCTGCTATTTCATAATATCAGTATTCGCTACGGATTATGCGCTAAGACAGATACTTAACGGTGTGTGGCCTCGACCCGCTCGGCCCCGCCCCGATCTGCTCGCGGGGCGGATGCGATCCTATGATATACTTGAATTATTCGTCTGCGAATATCTGCGGATAAGTACGTTTCAGATCGGTCTCATATACATCAAATCTATCTAAGTAAGACGCGACAAGGATAATTTTGGTGAATATGACCGATCCCATAGCAGATAGTACAATGCCTCCCGTCAACAAAGCCAGGGCCGGAAGTTCGCGCGCCAACTCTTTGAGATCGAGTCCGGAAAATCCATCTAAGTCTTTCATCGAATATTTATTTGCCAGATACAAAGCAAAGGATACCGCGAAAATGGAAATCTGAAAGCTCAATATCGATATTGTGGAGCCAATGACGAAGAAAGAGGTTTTGTCTATCCTGCCAGATTTCAATCCCCTAATAAGTCTATAATTTGACTTTAATTTATTTAATCTTCTCTGTGAGATAGTTCGCCGTCCCCGGTCGAAGGCGATTTGTATTTTATTGTTGAGCAAATTAGCGGCGATCGATGCTATCAGACTGAGAATCGCGCCAATAGCAATGCCGTACCAGAAAACATTATCCACTTATATTCTCCAGTCTATGCAACTAACTTTACGCTTGTCAAGAAGTTGGCAGCTTGCCCGGGGACTGTCAAAGCGGCGCTGCCAAGAGCGGCGATGCGTTGTCCCCTGTCCAGAGGCTATAGTCGGTTCCTTCTAACCAGCCGCAAACAAAAATCTCATTCAAAAGTGGCTGGCGCTGCAGAAGCTGTTTGCGCTTCCGAAGGCGTGCGTGAATGAAAGCGTCAGAGCACGAAAAACCCGCCGCGGCGCTGGGCCGGGCGGGCCGATGTCATTCGCGGTGTGCGCCGCTCCCCCGACGGTGAGCGCTCGGCCTTTCGTCGCACGCTGGCTTTTCCTCCGAACCGTCAGCGGCACACGCAGTTGCCGCCTGACGACGATGGAGGGGAGAACGATGTCGAACCCAGCCAAGGGACAGCGCGGCGATGGCCAGCGCCACAGCACGATGAGCGCCAAGGAACAGAAGGCCGCCGAGGTCCAAGAGGCCGGGAGTGCAAAGGCCGACGCAGGCCACCCCGAGGTCCTCGAAGGTGGGAAAGCGGAGTCGACGACCGAGGGCAAGGGGCATCCCAAGTCGGCGGCATCGAATGCACCGGCAGGCGGGACCAGCGACGCGGCTACGAGCTCGGCGACAGTGGGCAAGGCTGAGAAGGAGGCTGCAGCTGCGGCCGGCGCCGAAAAGGAGCAGCACGGGCGCGGCCACCGGAAGTCGGAGTAACCTTCTCGCATCGAGTGATCCGCTCGGCCCCGCCCCGATCTGCTCACGGGGCGGGGGAGCATCCGAGCTAGAGCCACTGCTGTTCGATCGCCATGCCCGTGCAGAAGATGCGCCGTCCGTACTCATCGCGGACTGTGACGCTGACTGCCCCGCTTCCCGAACGGTTGATCAGGGATCTGGCCAAATCCGGAAGCGATGCGGTCGCCTCCTCCGCTGCGGCTTTCGTATCGGGGAGGTCGAACCCCTCCTCGTCGCTCACGAAGACACCGTCGAAAGTATCGAAGAAGTAACGCGGCACCCGCGCCTCCGTCCTGATCTCATCACAGAAACTTCTGACCGAACGGTCTGTTTCCGTCCGTTTGCAGACCGATCACCCACAAAAATCCTGCTCTGGTGGACCAGGCGGGCTGAGCAGGGACGCGCTGAATTGTTTTCAGGCGTCGAGTAATACCTTAGTCGCCAGTTGAATGACGCATTCTTGACTGGGCCCCGCCGCCAACGAGTTCAGCGGGCGCCTTTGTCTCCAGTTCGCGCAACCTCCTGCCGAGCTACGCTGATAACCCGACGCCGTCCCGGGCTATCCTTGATTGCCACCCAGAGGCGCATCAGCGTGAGCAGATCACCCACCTCGCCCTCGGGTTGGTCGTTCAGGAACGCCTCCACGGGCATTTGAAGCTCCAGCGCCAGCTGCTTCAGCGTCGCGAGCCGTCGATGGTGCGGGGACTCGATATCAGACATGCCCGCAAACGCTTTTGGCGGCGTTTCGGTCGCTAATGCGATACAAAAAGTGCTTCACCAACTCATTTTTGAAATAAGCATGCCTGACGCTGGGTCAGACATGCTCGGCTTATAGTATAGCGAGAACACACCGAGGCGCAAAGCTCTCAAAATGCCGTGACTTACCGATGCGTCCAAGCATAAATCTCGTGCATATCTCCTTCAAAGCAAAACCAGTGCGCGCCCGTGGCAGATCTCACTCCGTGCTCCGGATAGGCCTCGGCGATGCTTGAAACGATGGACTGTGCCTCCCTTTTGTTGTGAACATCGTACACCAACATCTGAGGTCTTCGAGGCGATATTCGATTTATTTTTCGGAGAAAGATTGAATAGGCTGCCATTTCAAATCTCTACGAACTGGAGATATATGTGTAAGCATACGTTTCTGGTGATGATATTGTTCATTATCGACGTCATAATGGTAAATGGAATCAAAAAATCGAACTTTGGACAAATGCGTGTTGCCCTCGTTGGCAGCTGCATCCATTGCCAATCATGTTTCGAACCAAGAAGAGCGCCTCGGCTGAAGGCAGCGCGCTGGTGGCAATCCAAATCACGGGAACGCTCCGGTGATCGCCGGCTCGGCCGCGCTTGATCTGATCACGGGTGTGGCCGAACACCTGAATGATCCAAACTTTCTAAATGGGCCATCAACCTGAAAAAGCCCCGCGCGGCGGCTGCCGGCGGGGCTGAAGGTTGTGATCTCGAATCCAAGGGGGAATCGGAAATCGCGGGGACCATACCGCGACCGAAGCCAAAAGAAAGCCCCGGACGCAGCGCTGGGCTGGCCGGGGCTCGGTAGGTCTCTCGCCAGAGAGACGGGAGACGCGGTGGGCGGGGTGGTGGTTCCCGGTCAGTCCGGCACGTTCGGATGCTCAGCGAACCAAGGCTTCAGCGCTCCAGCGAGGCTGTGCATGTCCGGCGCACTCGCCATGAACCCGATGCCGACGAGCACCCCGATCGCGACGGCAATCCCGAGCCGGATCCAGTTCGGCCGCGGGATGTCTTCCTCGACACTGTGCTTGGCCGTCAGATGCAGAGTGCCCCCGAGGATCTGCAGCCACAGGAACCAGCCGTTGATGTTCGAGTCGAGCATCCACTGTGGCTGACCACCTGATGCCCAGATCAGCACCCACCCGGCCGAGCCGGCGACGCCGAACCAGGACAGGACGATGCCGAGGATGAGCTGCCCGCTGTAGGACGGCCAAGGCGTGCGCAGCGCCTTCACGATGCCGGGCAGGAACGCGATGGAGACGGCTATCGCGACAAGTGTCCGACCAATGCGCAAAAACTCGTTCTGAGGTTTGATCGGCACCCACGGGACAACCGCCCAGAACCCAAACATCAGGACCAGCCCAACCCACAGCGTGCGGCTGCGGAGGATTTCGGTGACCGCCTTCATCGCGATTTTCTCAGCAGCTCTCGCGTGGCCTCGGCAACTTTGAAGGCAGCCTCGCCAACCTTCGGACGGTCCGTCAGACGATCGCCGGATCGCCCTTCGATGCGGTGGATGGTGGCTTCCATGGAGGTGGCCCGGCTGTCGGCGGCCATCGTGACTTGCACGAGGGCCCGGCGCCGGGTCTTGTTGGCGTGGACGCTGGCCGCCACGGCGCGCGTGAATTCCGCGTGCACGTCCTTTCGGAGCGCCGCCGGCAGCACGAGCCCGAGAACCGACTTCCACGTCATGAGGGCCGCCCCTCCAGCCGTCGCTTGATCTCTTCCTGGTTCTTCAGGATCTCGACGCCGCGCGAGGCTGCCGCTTGAGCGGCGAGCTCGGTCTGGTGCGACAGCTTCTCGACACCGTCGTCCGTCGCCTCGAGCGTGGTCGTTAGGGCGGTGATCGTGAGGTTGCCGGCGACCGTCGCGGCCGTGTTGGCGTGGAGGGCCGCGACTACCTCGCGCATGATCGAGGTGCTGAGCCGATCCAGCTTCCAGAACAGGAAGGCGACTGCCAGCCCAAGGATGACGCACACCGCGCCGAGCACCTTGTATTGCAGCAGAAGATCGCCGGCATCGGACGCTGCCTTGATAGCCTCGGCAGCCTGCGCGTGCGCTTCGGTGATGAACACGAGCAATCAGCGCTTCGGTGCGATGGCGGGCGCAGCCGTGCCCTTCTGCTTATCGTAGGAGCGCAGACCGGCGATCCCGAGCATGCCGGTGAGCACCGTCATCAGCACCTCGGACGGCGGCACCGGCGGCATGGGGATGCCGATCGAGAGCGCCGCATTCACGATGCCAGTGAGCCACGCCAGGAGCGGCTGCACGAGGGCTACGTAGATCAGGCCTACGCCGCAGCCCCAGCCGACGAATGGCCGCCAACCGCCCACGAACATCGACGGGTTCTGGGCCTCCGCTGTGTTGGTCTCTGCCTGGGCCTTGGCGATCTCGGCGGCGGACTGAGCGACGGCAGCCTCGCGGTCGGCGACGAGCTTCTGCATCTCGATCGCCGCCTGCGCCTGCTGCCCCGGATCCGGGATGAAGCGCCCGATGATGTTGGTGATGCCCTCGATCACCGCGGGTGCGGCAGTGAGGGCCCCGATGATACCTGCGGCCATGGATCAGCTCTTCTTCGTGGGCGGGAGATTGGTGCGCAGGTTGGCCAGGATCCGGCCGAAGAAGCCGGGTTGGGCCTGAACGGTCGGGCCGGCCGGGACCACAGGAATGACCGGCGAGCCGCTATTGCGCGGTGCGGGTGGCGCAAGGGGCTTCGTCTCGACGGAGACAGTCGGAACCGCGAAGGCAGCGAGGGCCATCGCCTCGGCACGGACGCCCTCGACACGGGCGCTCCACCCCCGGCCGAACGTTGACCAGGTCGAGAGCCGCCGCAGGAAGGCCATGCGGTCGGCGCAGATCCGCTCGATGGTCTGGCCGGCATCCTTGGACGCAGCGGCCGCCAGCGTCAGCGGACCGAGCTTCCCATCGTCCGCCACGCTAAGCGCACGCTGAAGCGAAGGGATCGCCCGGCCCTTGCCCGAGTTCACCGCAAAGTCGAAGACGCAGTAGTCGACCCCGGACGGCAGCTCGTCGCCGTGCACGGCGTTCCAGTAATTACGGCGGTAGATCGGCGCCACGGCCGCCTTGGTGAGCGCCTTCACCTCGGCTTTGGTGGCGGGCCGCCCGAGCCAGTCCGACAGGGTGCCAATGGTGACGCCAAGGTTCGTCGCACCACCCGGGTCCGCCGGGTGATCGACGTACCCACCCTCATGCACGAGCACGAGCGCCAGCGCCCGCTCGAAGTTGGCGGCTGCCATGTGATCCTCACGATGTCAGGAGTTGGGCCGGTCAGCGGCCGATATCAGTGCCAACAAATATCAATATTGCACTGCACGATTGATAGCGGCCGTGAATTCAATCACAAACCGGCGACATCAATTTTTGCACGTCGATCGGAATCAGTTTTGATTTTGTATCAAACCATACACAGCGGCGGAACAGCATTGCTATGGACTGGATATGCAGAAAATGAGGCGCAGGCCCTTGAGCATGCTGCTCGTATGGTCGGATGGGTAACTGATGAACCTGCGATGGAGGCACTACGCCGATCTGTCAGGATTATCCCGGTGCCGCCGAAACCCCAGTTCTCAGCGATTAAGCTGTGTGGAGCGACAGGGCAGCAGTGATGTTCGCTGCATTTGTAGCGCCGGGCACATAGACAACGCGAACAAACGGATATTGCGCCGGGGCTTCCAGCTTTAGCGGCACGCCCGCAGTTGTGACTGGCGCGCTGTCGAGGAATAGCGTTCCCGTCAGAAAGCCGCTGTCGTTGGCTCCCTGTAGGTAGAACGTCCCGCCAGTTGCCGTCGCTAGGCACGTGGCTCGTATCCTGCTCCACGTGGTTGGCGAGGCCCCAACAGCCATTCCGGCGCCCGTCGCAGGTGCTCCGCCTGCTGTTGTCCCGAACGCGCTAAACGACGTGGCGTACTGCGAGCGCGTTGTCAGCGCGGCCCAGATCGCGGAGAGCCACCCGGTCAGACCGACGCCGCCGGCCGGCATCGCCGCGGCCGTGATCTTCACGCCTGCCGGCTCGAGGTTGGCCAGATCGGTGGCTAAAGTGACCGACGCTGAGTTGGCCTGAGTCGCCGTCCCAAGGCGCAGGAGACCGGCGATGGTCCCCAGCCAACCGAGGCCGCCGGTGCCCGCGTTGGCGACCGTCGGAGAGGCGGGATCCGTGCCTTGCTTGCCAAGAGCACGCTTTAGAAGCGAGAGCAGGCTGAACGTCCCGGTGTCCGACGTTGCTGCCGTGTCGGCCGGCGCGCCGAGGCCAGTCAGCAGCGAGGCAAGCGAAGTGTTGCCGGTGTCCTGCTTGGTGCTGGTAGCCGCGCCGTCCGGTAGGGGCGCCAGCGGTGTGATCGAGGCCGCGCTCGGCGCTGCGATCTTCGCGCCGGAGGTGACGTTGACCCAGAAGTTCGAGACCAGGTCGCCGGCATCGCCGTCCGTGACCACCAAGTGGTCGAGGAAGTCACCGGAGGCAAAGCCGGTCCCGGCCGCGGTGGCGCGGTAGGTGTAGCGCGAGACGACGGTGCCGCTATCGCTGTCCGGCCGGGCGCCCGCCCCGGGCGCGGACGATGCGTTGCCGGCGACGTCGGTCCACGTGATCGTGCCAGCGCTGTCGAGGCGGATGAACCGCGTGCCCGTGTCGTCCGTCCAGATGGTCTCGACGCGCTGAGCCTGGATTGCGGCCAGGATCGCCTGGAGGCTGGTGTCCTTGGCCGCGCCCGCCGGCAGCGGTAGGCTCACGGCCGAGACGGGCTGCGCGTCCGGGCTCTCGTAAGCGATCAGCAGCTCGTCGCTGGCTGCCATCTGAGAGGTGTCCGCTTCCAGCGTCATCACGCCGTTGGCGAAGCTCTGGTAGCCGAAACCGGTGATGCCGGGCGCGTACAGCTTCGAGCCGGCCGTCGCGTTGATCACGCCGTAGAGTCGGCTGAGATCGAACCCGCTGACTCCGGAGAAGTCGAGCGTCTGCGATCCGGGCGTGAACACCACGCCGGCCGTGAGAAGGATCTTCATGGATGGTCCCCGTGCGCGCGGGCGCGTCAGCCGAACAGGAAGGCGTAGACGAAGGAGTCGGACCGGGCAGACGCGATCTCGGCATCCTGGCTGGCGAGCTTGGAGGCCAGCGCCGGGATATCCTCGATCTGCAGGTGGCTGACCCGATCGGTGATGTGCGCGTCCGCCGCCTCGATGCAGGCGCGCAGGGTGTCGTGCTGAATCGGTACGACTACCTCGACGACGTTGCGGCACTCGCTCTTGGACACGCGAACGGACGCCGCGGCGAGCGTCGGCGCGGGGGCTGTCGAGGACGCCATGGGCTCAGCTCACGATGAAGTTGCCGACGAGCGGCGTGAACTCGCCGCCATCGCTGCGCACCACGTGGATGCGGAAAGGGTAGGAGCCGGCGGCCAGGGCCGCGGTCTCCGCCGGGGTGAGCGGATACGAGAACAGGCCCGGATCGTCGGTGTCCTGCACGAGGCCGCCGTTCGGCTCCGAGGTCTTCGTGCGATCCTCGGAGCCCACGGTCAGGGTCCAGCGCGCGATATCGCCACTCGCGAGCAGGTTGCCGCGCTGGAAGGTGGCCGGCTCCTCAGTGCGCAGGCCGACCTGCGGCGCCTCGCTGTCGCCGCGCCGGATCAGGAAGTCGACCGATGCCGGCTGCATGATCAGGCCGCCTCAGAGACTTCAGCGGCAGGGTCGGCAGCAGGCTGAGCCTTCCCGTCCTGACCCAGCTGAACCTGCTGCAGCGTCTCCAGCTGCCGGATGAGCGCCGCGACCTGGCCGTAGGGCACCTGATGGGTGGCCGCCCCGATGCACTGCGCCACCGCACCGAGCACGTCTTCTCCGATGATGAACTGCCGCATCTTGAAATTCCCTAGTTCGCGATGAGACCATGCGTGCGCATGGCGTTGAGGACGTCGACGAGGCGCGCCGTGGTCGTGGCGGCATCGGACGGATCCGGGATTGCGGGCTGGCGCTGCGCAAGAACCTGCTTGCCCCCGAAGGCAATCGACCCTTCTGTGATGAGCAGGTTGCCCGTCTTCAGCACGCCGCCGCTGAACTGGAAGGCGGACCAGTCGATGCCGTACTGAACCAGAACCGGCGCCGTGCGCCGGATCCATTTGGCGCCGATGATGGTGCTGTCGGCTGCGAGGGGAATGCCGCCGAAGGCATCGGTGACGCCCCAGCCGATCTTCCAGCCCACCTCGGGGCCGTATTGCTGGTTCTGACCCTGGGAGCCCAGGGCGTAGGCGATGTCGACGTCGAAGCCGCGCGTGGCCCGGGCGCTGACAGCCTGAACGTTGGTCCAGATCGAAACGGTCGGCCCTGCGGTATTGCCGTTGAACGGCATGCCGAAAACGTTCAGCTCTACTGCGGTCTGATTTAGAAGGAACTGAGCGGTGTCGTCGGTATAACAGGCTGCGCCAAGACCAAAACCCGCACCCTGAAAGATGTGCTTCCCACCATTGATATTCGGGTCCGAGTTTGGGTAACCGCCGTCGCCGCTCTGCTGATAGTGAGCCCCCTGAATGGGCGTATAGTTGCGGTTGCCGCTGGTCGCCGAGGTGGGCGCGTTCTGATAGGTGGCCGCGTAGAGCCCCTGAACGCCACCGCTGCCCCCGGTGATGATGTGCCGGAGCAGAATTCCGTTCCGGAACGAGCTGCCGACGTCACTGTCATCGGTGCGGATGTCGAACATCCACGACGCGGCCGAGAAGCCCGCATCGAGAGCGCCGGTGCCGACGGCTCGCTTTCCGGTCGGCCGATGGCCCCAGTATCTTACCTGGCCGTCCGCCCCCTCGTGATATGCTTCGAACCGGGTGCCGGGCGCGAAGTTGAGAGCACCGATGCCCTGCTGGCTGCTGAACTTTACGCCCGGGCCGGCTGAGATGACGGTGCCCGGGCCGCCGAGCAGACCAGCAGCGAACCTGTAGGTGCCCGGCGCATCGATGTTGACCATCGAACCCGCCGGGGCCTTCAGCAGGATCGGCCGGTTGTCCGTGGAGCCGTCGCCCTTGCCGCCGATCTGCTCGAGCTTCCGCCGGCCCTGGATCTCGAACCATGCACCGTCCTTCGTCTGAACGGCCCACGGGTGGGTCGGGGCATAGGTCGAGCGCCGGTAGCGCCCGCCCGCCCCGTCGCCGGGGTCGCTGTAGCCGAGCACGTCGAGGTTGGTGATCGCTGCCGGCACAGTGGCGGCCTTGGCGGCGAGCACCGCGACGAAGCCGGTCGAGAGCGGCGTGGCAGCATTCTGCTCCAGGAGGCCGACGCGATCCGGTAGCTGCGCGCTCTTCAGCGCGCCCAGGTCGCCCGTGAAGGCCGAGAGGTCCGGCGAGTAGACCGAAGCATCGGTCACGTCCCGCCAGCTCATAACCTCCACGTCGGTGACGTGATCGGTGCCGTAGCATTGGACGAATAGGCGGGCGTAGCGAGCCCCGGCGGGCGGCTTCACCGTCGGGGCCACGCCGGAGGTCGAGACCAAGCCGCCAATCTGCCGCCGGCCGATGCCGACCGTCAGCGTGGTCAGGTTGGCGAGAACCGTGGTGCCCGTCGCACCCGCGAGCGGGATCCGGTTCTGATCGTACCAAGCGATCGCGACCCGGACGCCATCGTTGGACGGATCGGAAGCGTTCACCCGGCGTCGCACAGCCACCCGGGGTCGGTACGTGCGTCCGTCCTCGATGGGCTCCAAGCGGCGGCGCGCGACCAAGCCGCTGCCCGTCATGCGCAACACGCGACCATTATCACCCGACGCCGCGAGAACGACGTTGGGCCGGGCCAGCTTGGACGCATCTCCGCCCGCCAGTGACGTGGTGAAGTAGGCGAGCGCCTCGCCCGGCCGGTCAGCGGGCGCCGCCGCATCCGTGTCGCTCGGCGCAACCACGTTGTCCGTCAACGCCCTCAGTCGCGCATCGATGTCGATGGTGGCTTTGCCGGCATCGATGATCTGCTGCTGCAAGACCACAATGCCTTGGCTGTTCCCGGATACGATAGGTGCGAGCCCACTGATCCTGGCGTTGAGAGCCGCATCTCCCGCCGCACGACGCGCCTCCAGCGCATTGACCTCGTTCCCCGTGTCGACGATCTGCTGCTGAAGCGTTCCGAGACCGACCCCGAGGGTGTCGATCACATCGAAGGCCGCGCCGATGCGGTTGGCGTTCTCGGTCGCGGACACGCCGACAGAGGGCTTTGCAAGGGCCATGGATGGTCTCGCGGGAATGTGGAAGGATCAAAAGGCTTCGACGAGCTCGACCGTCACGGTGCCGTACCGAGACAGTTGCAACTCCAGCGAGGCGGTGTCGTCGCTGGCGAGGCGCATCACGCCGACGGGCGTGGCGAAGTAGATCGGGGTTCCGGCCGCGTAGTCGGCGCGGAACCATGGGCGGATTTCGATGTCGATCCCGCCGGGGACCGCGAGTCCGCTACCCGGAGATCCGGGATCGGCGCCCGTGATCGCGGTTATGACGTGCAGGCGGCCGCCGATCGAGAAGATCATGCCGGCGGCGAGATAGTTGCCCGCGTTCCTGCGGACGGTCGTGACCGTGTCGTTCATCGCTGCAGGCACTGCGAGCGAGAAGTCCATGACCGGTTGCGGCGCGCCGGCATCGCGGTCCGTGAGCAAGCCGCCGAGGATCGGCTCGACCGGCCAGGGCGCACGCCCGCGCTCGTAAGGGCCGACGTACCAGAGTTGAGTTCGGCCCAGGGCGATCACCCGGCGCATCGCCAGGATCTGCTGCCGCTTGAAGCATGGGATCGACATCGAGGCTTTCCACCGGGCGGTGGGCGATGCCACAATTTGCTCGTTCCCCCCGAAGGTTTGGCCACCCGAGCGAGTACCTCCGCGCAGGGACCAGTCTTCTGAGGACGGCATAAGCATGCTCGGCCAAGGTAGGGGATCTGCCATACCGGCCTCAGTTGTACGTGTCGGGCAGCGGCGGTCGCTGGCCTTCCTCCGCCGGGTTCCAGGCGTAGGCTGAGGCGTCGAGCGAGATAAGATCAAGCTTCACGCTGGTCAGCGCGTTGCCGGCCATCGCCAGGGTGCCGCGCATGATCGCGAAGGTCGTGTTGATGCCGAAAGACGGCAGGTTCAGCATCACGGTCGGCTCACCGTAGGCCGGCAGTCCAGCGGGCGAGAGCCGCAGACCGGTGAGCCGGAACCGCGGGTTGCCCTTCGCCATGGCGATCTTGGCGAGGCGTCGCGACTGGCTATGCGAGGGGGCCCGGACGAAGCTCTTCTCCGTCTCGATTACCCCCTGCTCGGCCTGGGCAAACGAGTCGTCCCACGGGTCACCCTCGGTCGGCTGATAGTCGTGCCAGGGCGAGGTGTAGGTGTGCTTGATCCTGGTGAAGGTGTTGTACGCCTCGTCGCCTTCCTCGAGCTGCTCCCAGCCCTGAATCATGCTCTCGTCAATGGTGAAGGTCGGTGGCTGCCAGCGGCCGCCGCGAACCGCGACAAGCCCTCCGGCATCTTGGTAGAGCTCGCCGTCGCAGGCTGCGAGCAGCCGCCCGAGCACGTCGGCCCGCTGTTCGGTGAAATCGTAGCTGCCCCAGGACCGATAGCGCAGCTCGATGGTGTCGCCGTTCGGGTCCGGGGTGATCAGGGCCACCGGCTGGTCGCAGACGTTCGCGAGATCCCGGAAGGTCTGCAGGTTGATCTCCGATAGGGCCAGTCCATAGCCGCTGTCGTGGGTGAGGTAGTCGAGCAGCAGGATCGCGGCGTTGTCGGTGTAGGCGTAGCCACCGGTGCGCGGGTCATAGGAGGGGGCGCCCGCGACCAGCAGCCGAACGTCGGGGGCGCCCTCCGGGAAGACTTGGCTCCCCTTCTTGAGGGGCGTGGCGACGACGACCGAGTAGCACAGCCCGTTGAGCTGCATGCTGTCGTTCCAGTAGGGCAGCTTGAGCAGCGCGGCCGACGCGGGCTGGCTGTCCTCGCCTGTGTGCCCCTCGATCGCGACCTTGCCCTGATAGGCGCTGTCCGGGACGATGCCACCGCCACCCGCGCCCAGGCTCGTCTTCACGTCGCCGAGCCAATACTGGAGGATCTGGACCGGCCCGACACAGTGGACGGCCCCGCGGTAGAGGATCCGGGCCTTGTCGTCGTCCGGGTCGTCGAGATCCATCGTCTCCAGGGCGAAGATCACGCCGCCCATCATGCCCTGGCCGAGCACCCGGCGGCGCGGAGCGATCGCCTGGCGCACAGTGACCTGGGAGTCGGCCCGCTTCTGCCCGGGCTGGAGCAGCTGCGCGCCGTACTGAAGCGCGGCCGCGCCGCCGACAATCGTGGCATAGCCGACGAGCGTCTCGGCCGCGACGCCGGCGATCGTCGTGCCGATCACCGAGCTGAGCCCGACCTCGCCGAGGACCGCGATGCCTACCGCTGCCGGCATCAGACGCTCCAGGCCGCCACGGCGGGGTAATCGCCCACGGCGACGCCCTCAGGGCTCTTCACCGCCCAGCCGAGCGCGCACCGGATCGCGAAGACCGGGCCAACCACGGGATGCGTGACGAGACCAACATCGCCCGGCCGCGGCGCCTCGGTCGTGACGAAGCCGCAGCCCGCCATGAGCGAACGGGCCATGGTCTCGAATCCACCGAGGCGTCGGACATGCCGCATCGCGCCGAGCGCCGTGCGGTAGCGCCCGCGCAGGCTCGCCGCTGGATCGACGCCGCGCATCGCCCGGCACCAGTCCGCCATGAACAGCGAGCAATCGATCTCGCCCCACACGAAGGTGGAGCGGGCGCCGGCGCGCAGGAACGCGCTCAAGTGCTGCTCTTTTCCGGGATCTCGGGATTCCAAGGCCGTCTCCGGTTGATCATCTGGGCGATGTCGAACAAGCCGTTGTCGCCGGGGTAGCGACGCTGCTGGTCGGCGTTCGTGAGGTTGCCGAAGGGGGGCAGGCCGCGGCGGGAGAACTTGGTCTCGGCCGTGAGCTGCGCGGTCCAGGTGTCGGGGCCGTTGGCGGTGTGGACCAGGCGATCCATCAAGCCGCGGTAGAGGGTGTAGAGCCCGCCGAGCGGGGACAGGTCGGAGCCGTAGAGCTGCAGGTAGACGTAGCAGTCGCGGCCCTTCACCTCGGTCTTGGCGTTGACGACGTCGTTGGCGATCTCGGGCCCGACACCAGCCAGGGTAAAGGTCACCAGCGGGGCGATGCCGCCGACCGCGCTCTCGATGTCCGAGACCGAGCCGAGGCCGCCCATGCCCTGCCAGTCGAAGCCGCCGGCCCGGAGCGTTCCGAAGCCGGCGTGCACCCGCTGAGGGCTGCTCCTGAAGTCGAAGAACGCCAGGATCTCGGCCGTGATCGTATCGCCGCGGAGCGCCGCGGCACCGGCGGCGTCGAAGATGCCCATCAGCCAGCCCGCGGGTAGCGCCGCTGCCCCTGGGCGACGATGCCGTTGATGTTACGCTGGAACTGCTGATCACGCTGAGCGAGCGCGGACAGCATCTGCTGCGGCGTCACCCCTTGAGCAGGCGTGATGTTGATGGTGTCGCCAGCCACCGTCACCGGCGCTCCGGCGCCGTTCATGTTGGCGGGCGCCGCCGGCATGGTCGGCAGTGTCGCGAGGTTCGGCATCATCGGCAGGACCGGGCCGCCGTCGGCATAGCCCGGGTAGCCCAGCCGCATCGCGTTCACGACGTGCGGACCGCCGAAGCGGGCGACATCGCTCTGGCTGAACACCACCTCGCCCGCATGCACGATGCCGGCCGGCTGGTTGCGGCCGCCATAGCCGGTGAAACCGCCGTCGGCGAAGCCGAACATGCTGAGCAGGCCGCCGCCCCCGCCCTTGAAGGCCGAGCCGATTAGGGAATCGATCACGCCGCCGAGGAGCTTGTCGCCGATGCGGGACAGGGCGTTCCCGAACGCCGAGGCGGCGCTGGTGCCGTGCGCGAGCGCGGTGGCGAAGCCGGTGAAGGCGTCCGTCGCGGTCGAGCGAGCATCGGAGAGCATGGCGTTCTGCCGGCTCTCGGCGATGTAGGCGGTGGCCTGCGGTGTCGTCACATCACCGAAGGTCGAGCGCGCCCTGGCGAACGCCGCCTGGTCGTACCGATCCCGGCCGAGCTGATCGCGATCGAAGCGGAGGTTGTCGTTGGCTTGGACCGACGCCAGAGAGCGGGCAGCGGCGGCCATCCCGGTGCTGTATTTGTCCGCCTGAGCGACGACGTCGGCCGTGATCTCGATCCCGCGGGACTGGGCATCTGCGAGGTATTGCGCCTTGCGAGCGGCGGCGTCGTAGGCCTCGCCATTCACGCCGAGAAGCTGCGTGGAGATGGCCACCCGCTTCTGCTCGCCCTCCAGCGCTCGGCTGCGCTCGTCTTGGTCCCGGATCTGGCCAAGCGTCGATGCGTCGCCCAGCTGCCCGGCGTTCCGCAGCACCTTCGCCGCGTAGGCCTGGTTCGCTGAGGGGTCCTTGCTGCCGTAGTAGTTCGCGATCGCCTTGTTGATGTCGCCGCCGGCTTGGTCGAGCTTCATGGACAGCACGCCGGCGATGCCGGCCGCCCCCTGGTTCGGGTCCGTGCGGTCGAAAGTGGGTGGCAGGTAGCCCCCACGGATCGCGTCACGCGCGGTGCCGGTCGTGATCTGCCCGAGCCCGTAGGCCGAGGTGCTCGGCTGCCCCTGCGCGTTCAGCACCTTCGTGCCGCCGATGTTCGGGTTGCCGCCGGACTCGACCGCCGCGATGCCAGCGATGATGCCGGCCGGGATGCGTCCAGAGGCATTTGCCGCCGTCACGATCTGCTGCTGCACGCTCTGGTTCATTCGTGCGAAGGCGCCGCCGACCGCATTCATGTCGAGCGTCGACTGCTTGTTCAGCGCCTCTATCTCGAGCCGCGCACGCTCGCGGACCGCGTTGACCTGGAAGTCCCGGTACAGCGGGTCATCGCGATTGTTGGCGGCGATCCCCCTGATTTCTTCCTCGGACCTGCGGTTGATGTCCGCCGCGCGCTGCCCCTGCGGAGTGAAGCCAACCGTCTTCAGATTGAACTGTGCTTCACGGATGGCCGAAGCGAACCGCGTTCCGCCGCTGGCCAGATCGTCCGATAGCTGCTTGGCCTGCGCGTTGAGCGCGTCCATCGTCCGGCGGGCCGCCCCGTCCTTATCGATCCCGCCCTCGGACAGGTATTTACCGATCGACTGGGCCTGGGCTTTCAGGTCGTCGATGCGCTTGTTGGCCGGGTTGAGGCTGTCGATCAGGGGCTGCACGGTCAGACTGGTGAGCGCAGTCTTCGCCTCTTTGCCCTTATCGGCCGCCGACTTAATCGATGCCTCAAGCTTCTCGACGTTCGCCCGCGCGGCGTCGAGCGAGCTTGCCGGGGCCAGCCCTGCGTCCACCTGCGCCTGCCCATTCGCCAGTGCGCGACGAGCGTTGGTCAGCGACTCTTCGTTGGTATTCTTCCGGAAAATGCTCCCGATGCCAGACAGCTCGTCCGAGGTGTTGCGTCCGAAATCGTTGAAGCGATTGAGGAAGGATTGAACGACGCCGGGCTTCTGGGTCACCTCGGACACGCGCTTGCCGTAGGCGTCGACGATCAGGCGCTGCGCCTCGTAGGCCCGGCCGCTCTCGTAAAGATCCTTGATCTGCTCCCGCAGGGCCGCGCCCCCCAACCCCAGCGACGCGTTCAGCTGATCAAAGCCGCGGATGCCGCCCGACAGTGCCCCCGTCACCGCATCGGTCGCGGTCGGGATGTCCGTGCCCATGACCTTGGACAGGTCGCGCATGGTCCCGGCGACATCGGCATAGACTCGTGGGTCGATCTTGCCCGTCGAGTTCAACGAAGCCACGATATCGCGCGAAGCCGACGTCGAGATTGTGCCGTTGGCCGCGCCCGCCGACGCCGCGTCGTTCAAGTTCTGGAGCGAGGCGCCCGAGGCGCGCCCGATCCCGAACGTGGTGCGTTCGAGTTCCTTCTGCTGGGCGTTGTAAGCGATGCTCGCGACCGTGACGGTGGCCAGAGCGGCACCAACAGCTCCGAGCGCGCCACCGACCAGACCAATGCGGGATGCCGCCGAACTGGCGAACTCGCCCGCCTGGGTCAGCATCCCGCGGATGCCGCCGTTCGCCATGGTGGCAATCTGGACCAGCTGGCCTCCCTGGGTCGCTGCGATCTGAAAAGCCGACGCGCCCGACAAGGCCATGGTGGCGACGTCGTTGATCTGGAAGCCCAGGTTCCGAAGCTCGTTCGACGAGAGGCCGATCGCCTTCGCGTTCTCGTTCGCGGCCGCCGTGCCCTTCACGATGGTGGTCGTGGCCTGCGCAGTCGTCGCGACGTGACGCTGCGTGGACTGGACCACGCCATCGGTCGCCTTCGCGGCGCCGGCCGCCGTATCGGACACCTTGGCCAGGCCACTCGACAGCGCAGTTACTGAGGCCTGGGCCGTGGACGCGGCGGCGTCGACGCTGCGCAGTGCTCCCGCAACTCGCTCGCCGGACGCCTGCGTGGCGTTCAGGCGCTCGGTCAGCGCTTGCGTCGCCTGCGTGTTCCGGTTTAGCGCGGCGACGAGCGTGTCAGCCGCCGAGACGATCTGCCGAACGCGGCCCTCACCACGGGTTGCCGCCTCTCCCATCTTGTCGAGCGCAGTCGCAGCGCGCTCTGCGGGCGTGCTGTCGATTGCGAGCGAGAGGGTAGCGAGGTCGGCCATGCGGCAGTTTCTCCTAGGGCTTGGCGTCGCCTTGAGCGTTCTCGGACCTGCGCGCGCTCAATTCGAGGACGGTGACGGCACTGGTTTCGCGAAGCTCTCGGGCAGCCTGGTCGGAGCGGGTATGGCTTGCGGCATACCGAAGGATCGGGCGCTCGTTCTTGGCGAGCGGGCATTAGCCGTGGCGCGTCAGATGCAGCCGGGCCGGAGCGAGCGGGAACTCGCCGAACTCCACGTCCAGGCTTACGAGACGGCGTACCAGCGCCAGCGTAAGGCACCGCGCGTGCAATGCCCTGGCGTCCTCAAAGCCTACAGAGATATCGAGGACCGGCTGACGCTCAGATAGGTTTTATAATCAACCGTAGACACGCATTCATTCAATCGGCGAGCATCAACAATGCAGGATCAGGCTCTTGGCGCTTTCATAATATTTGGCGGGTTCGGAATAATGCTCTTGACGATCACCCTGTTCTCTACAGTGATCGGAATGATCATTGTGTCTGTCGTCTTTACGCTGAGCGGTGCGATATTCTTGGCGGTCGCCAAGGGCGGCATCCACGAGGCGACGGCTGGCATTTTCTTCTTGGGGGCCATCGTCAGCGGTGGCGTCGCCGCGATCTCGCGTGACCAGCGGAAGCGGGCCAGTCCAAAGAACGTCGGCGAGACCACCGTTTAAACGTCCCGCACATCCCCGAACCGGTCGAACATTCGCTCAACCGCCGCGGTGTTGCTGAACGAGACGACGCGGCTGAGGCCATCTGGCCGGCCGCGCTCCTCCTCCTGCACCTCGCTCCACGCGCCCCGGCGGGCCGTGTCCATCTCCATCAAAGCCCGGACCTGCCAGGGGGCGAGATCGGCGGCGGTGAGCCGGGTCCAGGCCTCGATTTCCACATAGGTGAAGGCCTGCGGCCCGTACCCGCCCTGCCGACTCCGCTCGATTTCCCAGAACGCCGACCAGACCCGGGCGCCCGTCGCCGGGAGCCGCAGGTCGATCGCCGGCGGACGTTTCGCGGCCTGATCCAGCGTGACCCTGCGCACGGCGGCGCAGAGTTGCCGCGTCAGGCCGCCGAGAAGTTTCCCCGGGAGCGGATGAAGGTGAGCACCTGGTCGGCGAGCCAGGGATACCGGCGGAGCGCCTCCACGGCGTTTTCGGTGGTGCAGTCGACGAGCTCGCCGTCGACCGCGATGCCGTCCCAGCCGGTGATCGCCGCCGCCGCCTCACGGGCCCGGCCGAGCAGCAGGGCATCGTCGGGGTCGGTCGGCTCCCGGTCGAAGTTCGCGGCGATCTCGTCGGCGATCCGGCGGGCCGTCACGCGGTAGCCGCGCGCGTCCTGGCCGTAGACCGAGATCGTCGCGCCGGTGGGCGCCCCGGTCTTGGGGTTCAGCACCGGCATCGTCGCGCCGCGCTCGGCCTCGGCCTGGAGGTCGAACGCGGAGAGGTCGAGGGCGGGCACGGGCGCCCGCTCGGCCGGCTTTTCACCGGCCTCTGTCTTCTTGGCGACCATGGATCAGCGCCTCGCTCAGGTGGCCGCCTGCCGGAAGATGGGCGTGTTGATGCCCACGTTCGCTGTCATGGTGATGGCGTTGTTGGCCGAGCCGACGCTCTCGCGCACCGACATGACCTGCCCGGCGAAGTAGCGGCGCGTCCCGGTCCCGGAGTTCGTCTTCTTGTTCGGGAACTCGATGTAGAAGGCGTAGTCGCTCTCGGTCGTCTCGGCGTCCAAGATCGCCTGCTGCCCGGCGTCGCCGTCCTTCACGTCCATGATGAAGGCGGGCGTGCCGGCGTCGCGCGTGCCCTTCTGCTTCAGGGTGCGGTTGCGATCCAGCTGGTTCGAGGTGACCGCGGTCGACTCGTCGCCGAACTGGCCGAGGTCCTTGAGCCCACGCACCTCGACGAAGGTGAGGCTCGACAGGTCCGCCACGTCGTCGATCAGGTCGGCGTCGGCCACGGCCGGGCCGATGAAGAGCTTGCTGCCGTTGGATTTCGTGAAGCCCATGGGGGTCTCCTCTCGGGCATGGCTGGAAACCGCACAGGGGCGGCAGGTACGGGCGGGCTGCCCGATCGGGGTGTCAGGTGACCGGGTTGTCGGCGATGGCTTCCCAGGTGACCCGGACCGGGACCTGAAGCCAGCTCGCCTCCTGGAGGGCAGGCATCACCGACGGCGGCCGCTGGATGCGCAGGTCGAGGTCGGAGGCGCCGATGCGCTGACCGCGACGGAAGCGTGCCGTGAGCGCGGCGGCGACCGCCAGGGGCTCCGGCAGGCCTTTGTCGACCGGCCAGAACACGTCGATCTGGAACAGGCCGGTGTAGAGGTTGCACCCGTCGTCGGCGAGCTGATCGGAGGTGGTGTCGGCCGGCATGAAGGTCGGCCGCAGGTAGGCCTTGCCCTTGGGGTCGAAATTCTTGCCCTCCGGCGCGATCGGCAGCGCCGTCGGCAGGGTCGTGCCCTTCAGGTGGTCGTAGAGCGCGGCCTGGATCGCGACTTCGATCGCCATCACGGCACCTCGGCGCGGGCTGCGGCGGCGGACCGGTCGACCGCGGCCTGGAAATCGGCGACCGCCAGGCCGACCATGCCGGCCGGGGCCTGCTTTGAGGACCCGGCTTCGAGCCGAAGGGCGTAGGGCAGCGAGTTCGAGACGTAGATCACATCGCCGAGGCGGGCCGTGGCGGCGCCGGAGGCGATGCGCTGGATGCTCGACTGCCCGCTCTTGTCGATGGTCTCCAGGGTGGCCGTGTTCGGCTGGCCGACGCCGTACTGCCAGTTCGCCCGGAACCGGCCGGTGTCCACCGGCGAGCGCAGCACGACGCGCGAGCCGATGTCGAGCGCCACCTTTCGCACGACGAGGTCGGCCCGGTCCTTGGCCTTCTCGCACCAGGCGGCGATGTTCAGGCTGAATTCTTGGCCGGCCATCAGCGCCTTGCCTGGGCGGTCCAGAGGACGGTGACCGGCCCGGGGGCCAGCGGCATCACGGTGATGATCTGAAACTCCTCGCCGCCGATGACGAGCGCGTCGTCGTTGGTGGGCTCGATGTCGAGGCCGGCCCGGGCGATCAGCACCTTGCGGTCGGTCTGCTCGATCAGGCTGCTCGCCCGCTCCTGCTCGCTGTAGTCGAGCACGACGAGGGTGCAGGGGTGGTCGGTGGGCTCGGCCGCGCCGCCGGGCGTCGAGGCCTGGCTGTTCGTGCTGTCGCCGCCGGAGGTATTCGAGCCGCGCCGGATCGCGCCGGGCTGGCCGAATTTGGCGATCAGGCGGTTCGCCGTGCGGACGGCCCGGGCGTAGTCGAAGGCGCCGGGCATCAAGGCGCGTCGGACGCGAACAGGAACGCGATCGGGCCAGCGCTAAATGCGTCGAGATCGATCCCTGCCATCACGGCGCGGGGGGCGTCGGCGCCCGCGTGCATCGCGCCTCGCGCCTCCGGACCTCCGGAGCCAAGCGCGAACCAATCACCCGACAAGCTGAAGCTGCCACCCTTCTCGAACTGCGTCGCTCGACCATCACGACGGATGATCAGAGCACAGTCGGTGCACCCGTCGTCGACGCGCGCCTCGGGCGGCGGTCCGTCTTCGTTACCCTCGAACCACCGTAGGAACTCGCCCATGTACGTGGCCGAGCCGCACACGCCAGCCAGATCTCCGGCGGCGTTGCGGGCGATCTTGCGGCAAGTCCCATTGCGCGACCATCCCGCGAAGGAGGCGCTGTCGGCGGCGATGCAGCCGTTCCTGTAGGCGATCGTCGTCATATCACGCCCTCATCACCAGCGAGCCCGAGGCCGACCGCAGCAGCGGCGCCACGATGCGCTCGACGGCCACGATGACCGGCAGCACGTCGGTCGGCGCACCGCCATCGGCGTATTCGACCTCCAGCACGTCCACGGTCTCGGACACGACGCGCTCGCCCGGGAAGATGTCGGGGGTCAGGCCGCCCGGGGTCTGCAACTCGCGCAGCGCCACCTCGCAGCAGGCCCGCACCAGCGCCTTCGGGAGCGTGTCGGAGGGCAGGTAGCCGCCCGGGACCCGCGCATAGGCCCTGGGCCAGGCCAAGCCCTGGTCGAAGGTGGACATCTGGCCCAGCCAGCGGGTGCGGTAGAGGCCATCGAGGTATTCGGTGCCGCGGCGCAGGGCGGCTTCCTTGGCCGCGTCGTCGCCCGTCCAGGCCGCGTTACCGCGCGCCTGGTGGTAGGCGTCGGCGGTCTCGACGCTGGCATAGCTCTCGGCCTCGGGCAGGCCGGTGCCGTCTTCCACGATCAGGCTCATCGATTCACCGAATAGACGGCCACGGGGATGGAGTAGGTGGCGCCGATCCCGAGCTGGGGGACGCTCAGCACCGCCTTGAAGGTGTTGGCGGCCGTGGGCAGCGCGTGATGCACCGCGTAGCCATCCGGGAAGGTGCCGGGCGCCGTCGGGTAGACCTCGAGCACGTCCGTGGTCAGCACGCCCAAGCACGCGATGCCGGTCTTCGAGCGGATTCCGGATGAGACCGCGATCAGCATCGTCTCGCCGATCGTGGCGTTGCAGACGAAGGTGGAGGCCTTCGGACCGGCGGGGCCCGTCGCTCCGGTGGCGCCCTGAGGTCCGGTTAGGCCGGCTACGCCTTGCGGCCCTTGCGGACCGGTCGCGCCGACGGCCCCGGCCGGGCCGGTCGCGCCTTGGGCGCCGGTTTCGCCTTTCGGACCGGTTGCTCCTGCGGATCCAGCAGGGCCTGCAGGGCCGACATCGCCTTGCGCACCCTTGGTGCCGGTCGCGCCGGTTGCTCCTGTGGCACCCGTGTCGCCTTTCAGTCCCGGCGGGCCGGCGG
>NZ_LHCD01000014.1:0-133431 GCF_001262595.1 Methylobacterium sp. ARG-1 | reverse complement strand
GCCAGAACCGCGCCCCGCTCCGGAAGCTCGACGCCGACGCCCTCGCCGCGCGGATAGCGCAGCGCGATCGGGCCCGTGTCATGCGCGTGCGCCGTCGCCACCATGTGCACCAGCTCGGCCTCGTCGGAAGCCGCCATCACGGTCATGTTCGGCAGGCAGCACAGATACGCCAGGTCGAAGGCTCCGGCATGGGTCGCCCCGTCGGCGCCGACCAGCCCGGCCCGGTCCAGGCAGAACCGCACGGGCAGGTTCTGCAGCGCCACGTCGTGCACGACCTGATCGTAGGCCCGCTGCAGGAAGGTCGAGTAGATCGCCACGAACGGCCGGTAGCCCTCCGTCGCCAGGCCGCCGGCAAACGTCACCGCGTGCTGCTCGGCGATGCCCACGTCGAAGGTCTTGTCCGGATGCGCCTTGCCGAACAGGTCGATGCCGGTGCCGCCCGGCATCGCCGCGGTGATCGCCACGACCTTGTCGTCGGCATCCGCCGCCTTGATCAGGCTCTCGCCGAACACGCGCGTATAGGCCGGGGCGTTCGGCTTGGCCTTGGCCTGGACGCCCGAGACCACGTCGAACTTGACCACGCCGTGATACCGGTCGGCCGAGGCCTCGGCCGGGGCGTAGCCCTTGCCCTTGCGGGTGACGACGTGGAGCAGGATCGGGCCGTGCTCGGCGTCGCGGACGTTCTTGAGCACCGGCAGCAGCTGGTCGAGGTTGTGCCCGTCCACGGGGCCGACATAGTGGAAGCCCATCTCCTCGAACATCGTGCCGCCGCCCACCACGAGCGAGCGGGCATACTCCTCGGCCGCAGCGGCGCGCTGGTAGAGCGCCTTGGGCAGGAGCTTGCCGAGCTGCTTGGCGGTCTCGCGCAGCGACTGGTAGGTGCCCCCCGAGGCCAGCCGGGCGAGGTAGCCCGACATGGCGCCGACCGGGGGCGCGATCGACATGTCGTTGTCGTTGAGGATGACGATCAGGCGCGAATGCAGCGCGCCGGCATTGTTCATGGCCTCGTAGGCCATGCCGGCCGACATCGAGCCGTCGCCGATCACCGCGATGGCGTTGCGGCGCTTCACACCGCGGCCCTTGGCCTTGGCGGCGTCGGCATCGAGGTCGCGGGCGACCGCCATGCCGAGCGCGGCGGAGATCGAGGTGGAGGAATGAGCGGCGCCGAACGGGTCGTAGACGCTCTCGGAGCGCTTGGTGAAGCCGGACAGGCCGCCGCCCTGGCGCAGCGTCCGGATACGGTCGCGGCGCCCGGTGAGGATCTTGTGCGGGTAGCACTGATGGCCGACATCCCAGACGATGCGGTCGTCGGGGGTGTCGAACACGTGGTGCAGGGCGACGGTGAGCTCGACCACGCCGAGCCCGGAGCCGAGATGGCCGCCGGTGATCGAGACCGCGTCGATCATCTCGGCCCGAACCGCGTCCGCCACCGCCTGCAGCTCCGATTCGGGAAGCTGGCGCAACGCAGCCGGCTCCGGGACACGGTCGAGAAGCGCGCTCAGCTCGGGGGAAATCGCCACGGCATCAACCTCTATCGGACGGGATCGGTCTGACCGCCGAGCCTCAGGATATATCGAGCGGCGCCACGCCCTCGGGCCGCCCGTCGGCACCGAGGGTGATCCGCTGGATCCGCGCCTCGGCCCGCTTCAGCAGCGCCTCGCAGTGCTTCTTCAGCACCTCGCCGCGCTCATAGATCGCCACGGACTCGTCCAGCGGGACATCGCCCCGCTCGAGCCTGCGCACGATTTCCTCGAGTTGCTCCAGCGCCTTCTCGAAGGGCAGGTCGCCGGCGGCCTGGGCCACCTCGGGTCTGCTCGCGTTCATCCCACACACATCCTTTGGGTCGGTTCTAAGGCGGCAGCCGGTGCGGCCACAACCCACGCGAGGGCGGCACCGGGGCGATCCGCACCGTTTTGGCGTGACGCGGCGGCCTTTGCGCCACACTCGGCGCGCCTTGCGGAATGCCCCCGGACGACCGCGCACAGGGCGGCAGGGGCCAACAACCGGAAGTTTCGGGAGCGGCCGTCACGGAAGCGTGAGACAGAAGGGCGTCCCCTCGAACGCCTCGGCGCCGCGGCCGATCCGGGCGATCGCCGCGACCATGCGGCCGTCCCGGTCGAGCATCCGGTCGGCGATCGCCACGAACAGGGGATTGGGGGTGGCCGACGGGGAGGCCGCCCGCAGGGCGTCGGCGATCGCGCCCTCGTCGCGCTCCGGCGCCAGCGCGCAGGCCGCGATATAGGCCGCCGCGGTGGAGCGGCTGATCCCGGCATAGCAATGGATCACCAGCGGCTTGTCCCGGGGCCAGGCCCGCGCGAAGGCCAGGATGCCGGCGACGTGCTCGTCAGCCGGCAAAACGTGTCCGTCCCGGGGCTCCGCGATGTCGCTGACCCCGATGACGGTATGATTCTCAGCATTGATCAGCGCCGGCCGCTCGAGCGGCGTGCCGACATTGACGAGCGTGAGCACGTGGCTCGCCCCGGTGGCGGCGACGGTCTCGGGGAGGCGCGAGAGGGGGCAGACGTGAAGACTCGGCATGCGGCGGCCCATGGCGCGGGATCGTGACGGATCGAGGGCGGAGGTCGCCGGGCTCAGGTCCGGCACAGGGTCTGGAAACGGTCGAGGAACTGCGCTTCGGCCTGGGCGGTCGGCCACGGTTCGGCCAGGGCCCGGACGGACTCTGGCAGCTCCGGGGCTGCGCCGAAATGGAGTTCCGCTTCGTCGGGCGCGAAGCCCGCGAGCTCCACGGCCTCGATATGGGCGGCGATCCGGTCGGCGCGCTTGACCAGGCGGCCGAGGGCGGGCGCGGGCTCGGCCAGGCCGAATCGGCCGCGCACGGCGGCGAGCAGGCGCAGCTCGACCCCGCGATAGGCGTCGCCGATCGCGGCCTTGAGCGGCGAGATGATGTCGCCGACCACGTATTCCGGGGCATCGTGCAGCAGCAGTTCCAGCCCCTCGCGATCGGTGCAGCCGGGGGCGATGTGACGGCCGACCGCCTCCACCAGCAGGCTGTGCTGGGCCACCGAGAAGACGTGCGGCCCGCGGGTCTGGCCGTTCCAGCGGGCGACCCGGGCGAGCCCGTGGGCGATGTCGGCGATCTCGATGTCCCGAGGCGCAGGGTCGAGCAGGTCGAGGCGGCGGCCGGACAGCATCCGCTGCCAAGCCCGGGGCGCCGGATCGTGCGTCTCGGTCATGCCGGGCGTCCCAGTTCGGCGCAGGGGGCGTGCCGGTGGCAGCCGACGAGGTGGTCGTTGACCATGCCGACGGCCTGCATGAAGGCGTGCACGATGGTCGGCCCGCAGAAGGAAAACCCTTCCGCCTTGAGAGCCTTGCCGATCGCCCGGGAGACCGGCGTCTCGGTCTGGATCTCGGCGCGGGTCCGTGCGGTACCCTGGATCGGCTGCCCGTCCACGAAATCCCACAGGAACGGCGCAAAGCCGGGGCCGCTCCCCTCGATGCGCAGCCAGGCCCGGGCGCCCGCGATCGTGCCCAGGATCTTGGCGCGGTTGCGGATGATGCGGGGGTCGTTCATCAGCCGGGCGACCTCGGCCTCGCCGTAGCGGGCGATGGCCTCCGGATCGAAGCCGGAGAACGCGTCGCGGAACCCGTCGCGGCGGCGCAGGATCGTGATCCAGGACAGGCCGGCCTGGAAGCCGTCGAGGATCAGCTTCTCGTAGAGCGCGCGGCCGTCGCGCTCGGGCACGCCCCATTCCGTGTCGTGATAGGCGACGTAGAGCGGGTCGTGGCCGGCCCACCAGCAGCGGGGGCAACCGTCGGGATGATCGATCAGGCCGGTCTCGGACATCCCGCCGGTTTAGCGAGAACAGGAGCGGAACGCCATCGCCGCTCCGCGGTCCGATGCGCGGTCAGGCCGCCGGCGATCCGGCCGTCTCCGGCAGCGCGAAGGTCGCGTAGGCCGGCTTCTCGAGCGTCACCGGACGATCGCCGGCCAGCGGCGTCGCACCGGCCGCGAGCGCGTCGGCCAGGCGGTCGAGCCGGACGAGGGCGAGGCCGCGCGCGCCCGCGGCGCTGCCGGTGGTGCCGAGCGCCTTGCCGCCCGCGGTGATCTCGGTGCCGGGGGGCGGGGCCTCCCCGGCGTAGCGGGCCGCCAGCATCCGGGTGCGGGCGGTGCCGCGGTGCTGCATCCGCGAGACCACCTCCTGGCCCACATAGCAGCCCTTCTTGAAGTCGACGCCGCCGAGCTGATCCATCAGCGCCTCGTGTGGGAACGCATCCCCGTAGGCGTAGTCGCGCCCGCCCTCGGGCACAGCGAGTGCGATGCGGTGCCGGTGATAGTCGGCCTCCGCGGCATCGGCCGAGAAGGCGCCTTCGGCCGCGTAGAGCCGGGCGCCGAGATCGATGTGGCGGGTATCCGCGACCATGTCGGTCTCGACCGCCGGGGAGGCCCCCGCCCAGGAGGCCGCCACCGCCACGGTCGGGTCGACCGCGATCGCGACCTGCGCGCGCAGCCGGTAGAGGGTCAGGCGCTTGGCCAGGTCGGCGGCGCGGTCGATGGCCGTGTCGAGCCGGAACCCGTCCGGGATCCGCGAGATCAGGAAGTCGAACAGGATCTTGCCCTGCGGCGCCAGCAGGGCGCCGAGGCGGGCCTCGGCATCCTCAAGGGTCTCGACGTTGCAGGTCAGCACGCCCTGGAGCAGCGCGGCGGCCTCCGGCCCGGTAACGGTGACGAGGGCACGGTCGGGCAGCAGGGCGACGGGCATGGCAGGCAGATCCTCACGCGACGGGGGCGATCCGGCGGTCCGGATCGCGTGGCCGGGAGGTAGGTGCTGCGGGTGCCCGCCTCAACCGTCCGGATCGCCCGACGCCGCTCTCCTCAATGCTGGAGGGTCGTGGTGAAGGCACCGCCGCGGATGCGCTCCGGAAAGCCCTCGGCGTAGCGCGCGGTGGCCTCCTCGCCGTAGGTCATCACCAGTTCCTGGAAGGCGGCGAACAGGGCGGCCTGCGCCATGCAATCACCGTCGAGCCCGTCGAGGCAGCCTTCCGCGAACGCTTCCGAGACGTAACTCAGAGCGACGCGTTTCTCCTCGACATCGACCTCGATGGGGGCGGTCTGAGAGATGTGCTGCATGGGCCCGATACTTCCGTTGCGCCGGGCACGGGACCCGGCGGACGAGAGAATGATAGGCGGCTCCCCGCGCCTCGGCCAGCCGGGAATTTCAGATCGGTTAACGCGGGCGCTCGAAGTTGATGCTTTTCGGGGATGCCGGAAAGGTGTGTTGCCTCTGCATCACCCGCCGAAACGCCCAGCCAAGGCGTGCGACAGCCTGTCGCCCTCGGCGACGTAGCGGGCGGCCGCCTCGTGCGCGGCCGGGGTGCAGACCCGGTAGGTCAGCGCGTAGCTGCGATAACCGCGATTGTAGGCGCCCGCCAGCCGGTCGCGGCGGGCCGGGGTCACGCCCTCGGAGTCGATCAGCGCCTTCATGCGGGAGGGCCATTCCGCAGCGTCGGGCGCCGCGCAGAGGCTGCGCAGGAAGGCGAGCGCCCCGATGATCTCGGACATCCGCATCAGGTCGCGGTCGTAGGGAGCGGGCGCGTCCGCCTGCGGGGTCGTCTCCTTGGCGGATTCCTTGGGCGCCTCCTTCGCGGGAGCCGGCGCCGCGCGGGTGCCGCGCTGCTGCGCCAGGGCCGGGCCGGCCAGGGTCGCGGCCAGGCACAGGATGACCGGAAACCTCACGCGCGCGCCCCTCTGTCGCGCACCCGCGCGAACGCCTCGTCCAGGGTGTCGATCAGGCCCGGGGTCGTCGCGAGGCCGGCGACCTCCTCAAGCGTCGCCCAGCGGACCCCGAGGGCTTCCGGCCCGGCCACGGGCTCGCCGCCCCGCCACAGGGCGGCATGCGGATGGACGACGTAATGGTGGCGGGCGCGGCCCGCCTCGTCCCGGACGATGATCTCCGTGGGCGAGAGAACGCCGACCACCTCGGCCGTCAGGCCGACCTCCTCGGACAACTCCCGCAACGCCGCCTCGGCCAGCGCCTCGCCCGCTTCGACGAGGCCGCCCGGCAGGGTCCAGACGCCGCGCATCGGCTCGTTCGCCCGGGCTGCCAGCAGGACGCGCCCGTCGCGGATCACCGCGATCGACGCGCCCACGAACGGCCGGGTCGGGAACAGGCGGCTGCCACCATCGGCCACGCCCTCACTCATGGCTTGCCTCCGTCCGGGGCGATGACGGCGACGCGCCCGTCGGCGAGGCCGACGAGCAGTCGCGTCGCCGCGCCCTCGCCCAACGCCACGATGCCGGTGGTCGCCGGCGCCGGCAGCGGGATGCGCAGGCGCTCGTGCAGCGACCCCTTGGCCTGGATGAGGGCGATTTCGGGACGGCCCGCCACCGGCAGGACGAGCTCGGGCGGCCCGGCGGCCGGGATCGTGACGGCGAGGTCGGCATCGCCCTCGCCGGCCGCGTAGCCCGGGGCCTCGCCGGCCGGTTCGATCGCGTCGGTGGACAGCGTCCAGAGCTGCAGCAGCCCCCGGGCGCTCACCGACGCGGCCTGGACGCCGCCGGAACCGGCGAAATCCGCGATGCCGGCGATCTTGAGGGGTGGCCCGGGCTGCGGCGGCGTGCGCGCCGTGACGGCCCAGCCCGCCTGACCGTCCGGGTGCCCGATCAGCACGAGCCCGCCCGCATCCGCTCCCGCGAGGGTCGCGGCCAGGAGGGCCGGGCGGCCGGCGAGGCGCAGCAGGCGCGGCCGGAGCGGCGCGAACACCGCCTCGCCCCCCGCCGGTACCGTGACGGTGGCGACCGGGACGGGCTTCGGGTCGGTGCTGACCGCCATCGGCTGGCGTTCGCGGATCGTGAGGACCGCGGCGGCTTCGCTCCCGTCGGGCGCCCGGGTGCGGCCGGTGAGATAGGCGCTCAGCGCCCCGGCCAGGACCCGGCGCGAGCCCGGCAGGGCGCCCCGCGGCGTCTCGGCGGCGGTCAGTCCCTCGACGGCGTCGCGGCCGATCGGCCGGACCGTGACCGTGCCGTCGACCACGTTGAGCACCGCGCCGCCGTCGTCGCCCCAGACCACGGCGATCGGGGCGCTCTCCTCGTCACCCGCCGACGGGCTGGATTTCGCGCCGGCGATCGGCAGCAGGCCGGAGGTCGCCACCGAGACCGCGGCCTCGCTGCGCGGCCCGCGCAGGGCCCGCACCGTGAAGGGCAGGTCCAGGATCCGGACGCCCGGCGCCTCCGCGCGGGCAGAGGCGAGCGGCGCGCACAGACTCAGGCCGAGGAGGATCGCGAAGCTCCGGCGCCCGACGGCCGGAGTGTGGCGCATGGCGGTCAGTCGCCCGGATCGGCGGGTCAAACGTGCTGGCCGCCGTTGATGTGCAGCTCGGCCCCGTTCACGTAGGACGAGGCGTCGGTGCACAGGAAGTAGATCGCCTTGGCGACCTCGTCCGGGGTGCCGAGCCGCCGCTGCGGGATCTGCTCGACGAGCTTTTCCGTGCCGGGCGACAGGATCGAGGTGTCGATCTCGCCGGGGGAGATCGCGTTCACTCGCACGCCGAGGGGGCCGAAATCGGCGGCCATCTCGCGGGTCAGGCCGGCCAGGGCCGCCTTGGAGGTGCCGTAGGCCGCGCCCGCGAAGGGGTGGACCCGGGAGCCGGCGATCGAGGTGACGTTGACGATCGAGCCCCGGGCGCGGGCGAGCTCATCGCGCAGGCCCCGGGCGAGCAGGATCGTGGCGAAGACATTGACCTGGAACACCCGCTGCCAGCCGTCGAACTCGGTGGCCAGGGCCCCCAGGCGCTCGCCGCCGGGGCCCTTGGGCGAGATGCCGGCATTGTTGACCAGCGCGTGCAGCACGCCGCCCTCGGCGTCGAGCCGGCCCCGGACCTCCTCGATGGCGCGCATCGTGTCCTGTGCGTCCGCGAGATCGACCTGGAGGTGGTCCTCGGGACCCATCTCCCAGGGGCAGTTCTCGGGGAAGGCGTGACGCGAGCAGGTGATGACCCGCCAACCGGCCGCCGAGAAGCGCTTGACCGTGGCGTGGCCGATGCCCCGGCTCGCGCCCGTGAGCAGCATGATGCGCCGGCGTTCGTTGACGGGGAGGGCCAAAGCCGTAAGCCTCGCTGGCGGGGTTTCGGATCGCGTCCGGATCGGGCGCTCGTCGTCCCGGTGAGCCTGACGGGTCTAGGCTGACAGGCCTCGAAAATCCAGAGTGCGTCACGCGCGTACGGTTAAGGGAGATGGGGCAAGCCATGACGGATACGGACCGCCTGCCGGAGATACCCGCCGAGACCCTCTCGGCGGCGCAGGCCGCGGCCGCGGCGGCGTTCCGGGCCGAGCGCGGGGTCCCGGTGTTCGGGCCGTTCGTCCCGCTGCTGCGCAGTCCCGATCTGATGCTATGCGCCAGCCGCATGGGGCTGTACCTGCGCTACGGCAGCGCCCTGCCGCTGCGCATCAGCGAGTTCGTGATCCTGATCGTCGCCCGGCTGTGGAGCCAGCAGGTCGAGTGGCAGATCCACCACCCGATCGCCCTCAAGGCCGGGGTCGCGCCCGAGGCCGCACAGGCCCTGGCCGAGGGGCGGCGCCCCGACACGATGAGCGCCGAGGAGGCGCTCGCCTACGCGTTCTCGACCGAGCTGCAGCACAACCGCGCGGTGAGCGATGCCACCTACGCCGCTGTGGTCGCGCAGTTCGGCGAGCAGGGGGCGATCGATCTCACCGGCATCAATGGCTACTACGCGCTGCTCGCCATGACCATGAACGTCGCCCGCACGGCGCTGCCCGAGGACGGGCCACCGCCGCTGCCGCCTCTGGTGCGGTAGCGGCCGCGGCGCTTGTCGCGCCGGCCGCTTCGGTCTAACCGTCCCTCTATCCCGTGGGCGCCCGACGCGCGGCGCCCCGCCAACCCCCGAAAAACCGACCGGACGAAGCCATGGTCGCCCATACCCGCGCCGCCACGGCGCCGATGCCCGCGGATCCGGCGCTTGCCGGCGCCCGCATCCTCGTCGTCGAGGCGCGCTACTACGAGGCGCTCGCCGACGAGTTGCTGGCCGGCGCGCTCGCGGTGATCGAGGCGTTCGCCGCGCACGCCACCGTGGTGACGGTGCCGGGCGCCCTGGAGATCCCCGCCGCCGTGGCGATCCTGGCGGACGACTACGACGCCGTGGTGGCGCTGGGCTGCGTGATCCGCGGCGAGACCGGGCATTACGACATCGTGGCCGGCGAGAGCGCCCGCGCCCTGATGGACCTCTCGGTCCAGCGCCGGCTGCCGCTCGGCAACGGCATCCTCACGGTCGAGACCGAGGCGCAGGCGCTAGAACGCGCCCGGGTCGCCGAGATGAACAAGGGCGGCGGCGCGGCCGAGGCGGCGCTCGGGGTGCTCGCCCTCAAGCGCGCGGCCGAGGCGGCGCGCCCGCGATAACGAGAACCGACATGACCGGGACCACCGAAACCAGGCCGGACGACGCCACCCCGGACAGCGCCGACAGCGCCGCCCAGGAGACCGCCCGCGCCATCAGCCCGCGCAGCGGCGCGCGCCTCGCCGTGGTGCAGGCGCTCTACGAGATGGACATTTCTGGCAAGGGCGTCCTCGACGCGCTCGCCGAGTTCGAGGCCTTCTGGATCGGTCAGGAGGTGGACGGGATCGTGCATCCCAAGGCCGAGACCGCCTTCTTCCGCGACCTGCTGCGCGGCACGGTCGAGGAGCAGCGGGCGATCGACCAGAAGCTCGACCAGGCTTTGGCCCAGGGCTGGCCGCTGCGGCGGATCGAGATCGTGCTGCGGGCGATCCTGCGGGCGGGGGCCTACGAGCTCCTGTTCCGGCCCGACGTGCCGGCCCCGGCGGCAATCTCGGAATATGTCGACGTGGCCCACAGCTTCTACACCGCCGACGAGCCGGGTCTCGTCAACGCCGTGCTCGACCGGGTCGCCCGGGAGGTCCGTCCGGGCGAGGTCAGCGCGCCCAAAGGCGGCGGTAAGGCCGGCGCCGGCAAGCCTGGCCCCGGAAAGCCCGCCCCCAAGAAGGCCTGAGCCGTGGCCGGGCCGGATCGCGCCTCCGAGGAGGGGCTGATCGCTCGCTACTTCGCCCCCCTGGCGGGGCCGGGGGCGGACGGGCTGCGGGACGATGCCGCGACCCTGACCCCGACCCCCGGGCACGATCTCGTGGTCACTGCCGACGCGGTGGTGGCCGGGATCCACTATTTCTCCGACGATCCCCCGGCCTCGATCGCCCGCAAGGCGCTCGGGGTGAACCTGTCCGACATCGCCGCCAAGGGCGCGGTGCCGCGCGGCTTCCTTCTGACCCTGGCGCTGCCCAACGATTGGACGGAGGCCTGGCTCGCCGGCTTCTCCGAGGGGCTCGGGGCGGCGGCGGCCGAGGCCGGCTGCCCGCTGCTCGGCGGCGACACGGTGCGCTCCGGCGGGCCGGCCTTGATCGGGGTCACCGCGTTCGGCGAGGTGCCGGAAGGCGGCATCGTCCGGCGCGGCACCGCGCGGGTCGGCGACCGGATCTGCGTCAGCGGCACGATCGGCGACGCCGCGCTCGGGCTGCGGCTGCGCCTGGAGCCGGAGGCAGCCTGGGCAACCTCCCTCGATCCGGCGCAGCAGGCGCTGCTGGCCGACCGCTACCTGCATCCGCGCCCGCGCCTCGCCTTGGCGGGCGCGATCCGCCGTCACGCCTCGGCCGCGATGGACGTGTCGGACGGGCTCGCCGGCGACCTCGCCAAGATGCTGGGCGCCGGCCGGACCGCCCGGATCGGGGCCGTGCCGCTCTCGGAGGCCGCCGCCCGGGCGCGGGACGCGGAGCCCGGCCTGATCGAGCCGATCCTGACCGGCGGCGACGATTACGAAATTCTCTGCACGGTCGCCCCGGAGACCCTCGACGCGCTCCTCGCCGAGGCCGCGCAGGCCGGGATCCCGCTCACTGCCATCGGCACCGTCACCTCAGGCGACGGCCCGCCCGGCTTCGAAATGGGCGACGGCACCGCGCGCGTGTTCGCGGCTGGGGCGTTCAGCCACTTCTGAGGCGGGGCCCGGGCTGGTCCGGCCGAGGACGATGTGGGTCACGCCCTCGGGCTGGCGGCCGATCTGGCGGCGGACTTCGTCCATCATCCCGGCGGCCACGATCGGCATCCAGAGGGCCAGGTCGCCGGGCGTCAGCGCGGAGCGGCCGGTCAGCGCCTCCTCCGGGCGGGGCGGCGTTGAGAGGGCCCGCTGCAGGATGTGCAGCAGCTCGCCCTGGATCGCCTCCGGCTGGGCCGCGACCCGCTCGGCGATCAGGAAATGCACCGCTCCAGTCAACACCTCGATCGTCGCCGCCAGCTTGGCGACCTGGTCGCTGCTCATTTCCAGCCCCATCCGGTTATACAACCGAAAGTAGAATGCCGTATGGTTAACCGCGGGTTAAGCCCCGCAATCAGGCGACGGATCCGGTCCCATCGGCAGCCATCCCTTCGAAGAGATGATGCTGCGCGATCCGCGTCCCGTCGCAGAGCATTCGCAGCAAAGCCGCGCCGTTCATCAATGCAGTGCAGCATTCGCATGCCGCAGTGCCAACAACGTCGGATGCGGCGTTTGCGCTCACCGGCGAAGTTTGGCAACTAGAGTCGGATCGATCACGCCATGATCGGTCCGATTCTAATCCTCTGCCGAGACGCGCCCACGTCGCCGAACTGGTCACCCTGTCGGCAATGGTCGCGCCAAGACGAACCTTTGGGAAGGAATGCCCCGAATCGAGCGCCACGTCCCATGACCGTCTCCGGACGGTCAAGCTCGACAAGAATCACAAGCCCCCGCCAGGCACGATAAAAACAAGGACGGTAGAGAGCATGATCCCTTTGACCTTGATCATCGTGGGCGGGCTCTGTGCCGTCGCCTACGGCATCGTCACGATCCTCGACGTGATGCGGCGGGATGCCGGCACCCAGCGCATGCAGGAGATAGCCGCCGCCATCGCGGAGGGCGCGCAGGCCTATCTGAAGCGGCAATACCTCACCATCGGCCTGGTCGGCGTGGTGCTGTTCGTGCTGCTGGCGGTGTTCCTCGGGATCAAGGTCGCGGTCGGCTTCCTGATCGGCGCGGTCCTGTCGGGGGCGGCCGGCTTCATCGGCATGAACGTCTCGGTGCGCGCCAATGTCCGCACCGCCCAGGCCTCCTCGACCTCGCTGGGCGCCGGCCTCGACATGGCGTTCAAGTCCGGCGCCGTGACCGGCATGCTGGTGGCCGGCCTCGCCCTGCTGGGGGTGGCCTTCTACTACCTCTTCCTCACCCGCGGCGCCGGGCTCGACCCGTCGAGCCGCGAGGTGATCGACGCGCTGGTGGCGCTCGGCTTCGGCGCCTCGCTGATCTCGATCTTCGCCCGGCTCGGCGGCGGCATCTTCACCAAGGGCGCGGATGTCGGCGGCGACCTCGTCGGCAAGGTCGAGGCCGGGATCCCGGAGGACGATCCCCGCAACCCGGCCACCATCGCGGACAATGTCGGTGACAATGTCGGCGACTGCGCCGGCATGGCCGCCGACCTGTTCGAGACCTACGCGGTGACCATCGTGGCCACCATGGTGCTGGCCGCGATCTTCTTCTCCGGCCCCACCGGCAGCGGCCGGGCGGTGCTCGAGCCGATGATGCTCTATCCGCTGGCCATCGGGGCGGCCTGCATCGTCACCTCGATCGCCGGCACCTACGCGGTGCGGCTTTCCGCCAACCAGTCGATCATGGGCGCCCTGTACAAGGGGCTGATCACCGCGGGCGTGCTCTCGGTGGCGGCGATCGCCATCGTCAACCTGACTCTGCTGGGCGGCTTCTCCACCGCCTTCACCACCTCGACAGGCGTGACCTTCACCTCGGGCGGGTTGTTCGGCTGCGCGGTGATCGGGCTCGCCATCACGGCGCTGATCGTGGTGATCACGGAGTACTACACCGGGACCAATTTCCGCCCGGTGAAATCCATCGCCGACGCCTCGGTGACGGGCCACGGCACCAACGTGATCCAGGGTCTGGCGATCTCGCTCGAATCGACCGCGCTTCCGGCCATCGTGATCGTGGCGGGCATCATCGCGACCCATGCGCTGGCCGGCCTGTTCGGCATCGCCATCGCGGTCACCGCGATGCTGGCGCTGGCCGGCTTCATCGTGGCGCTCGACGCCTTCGGGCCGGTCACCGACAATGCCGGCGGCATCGCCGAGATGGCCGGCCTGCCCCCGGATGTCCGCAAGTCCACGGACGCGCTCGACGCCGTCGGCAACACCACCAAGGCGGTGACCAAGGGCTACGCGATCGGCTCGGCCGGCCTCGGCGCCCTGGTGCTGTTTGCCGCCTACACGTCGGACCTGAACTACTTCATCGCCAATGCGAGCCCGACGCAGTACCGGTTCTTCCAGGGCGTCAGCGTCGATTTCTCCCTGTCCAACCCCTACGTGGTGGTCGGGCTGCTGCTCGGCGGCCTGATCCCGTTCCTGTTCGCGGGCATCGCCATGACGGCGGTCGGCCGGGCGGCGAGCGCGGTGGTCGAGGAGGTCCGGCGCCAGTTCCGGGAGAAGCCCGGGATCATGCAGGGCACCGACCGGCCGGATTATGGCCGCGCGGTCGACATGCTGACCCGGGCGGCGATCAAGGAGATGATCGTCCCCTCGCTGCTGCCGGTCCTGTCGCCGATCGTGCTGTTCTTCGTGATCCAGCTCATCGCCGGCAAGAGCCAGGCCTTCGCCACGGTGGGTGCGAGCCTGCTCGGCGTGATCCTCACCGGCCTCTATGTCGCGGTCTCGATGACTTCGGGCGGGGGCGCCTGGGACAACGCCAAGAAGTACATCGAGGACGGCCACCACGGCGGCAAGGGTTCCGACGCCCACAAGGCCGCGGTGACCGGCGACACGGTCGGCGACCCCTACAAGGACACGGCCGGCCCCGCGGTGAACCCGGCGATCAAGATCACCAACATCATCGCCCTGCTGCTGCTGGCGGTGCTGGCGCATTATTGAGGGGCGGGGCCCGGCGCCGATCCGCGCCGGGCTCGCGCGCAGCGCGCGCTCCGTGAAGGTCGTGTGTCCCTGGGTTGCTTCGCTGCGCTCGCAATGACGGTGGGGCCACGACGAGGTCTGGGCGAGCATCCCACCCGCGTCCTCATCCTGAGGCGCCTGAGTGCCGGGTGCCCGGGCGTGACGACGATCGTCCCCGATCCCGATGACCTTGCCTTGTCCAAGGTCGTTGCCTGGCGAGACAAGGACAGGGATTGGCTGAGATCGGGGATCCGAGCGAAACTCTTCTCGCTCGAGACGATGGCCGCCCCGCTTGTCCGCATGCCCGACCGTGTCCCTGAAAGGCACGAGATGATGCGGCGGCTCGCGTGGCTCGCGGCCGAATGCGGCCTGAGATCGCTCATTCGGGAATGACGCTGGCCGCCCCAAATCTCCCGGGATGATCCCACCCTCCTGAGACGTGCGCTCGCGCACGGACCGAGCCCCGGTGCTGCGCTGCACCCTGGCATCACCGCGCCGCGACGCCACCTCGGCGTCTGACTGACGGGCGGCGCCGCCGCCGCACCAGCACGAGGTTTCCATGCCGTCCCTGCTAGAGCCGATCCGCATCGGCGCCATCGAGGCGAAGAACCGGATCTTCATGGCCCCGCTCACCCGCGGCCGCGCCACCCGTGAGCATGTGCCGACCCCGCTCATGGTGGAGTATTACGCCCAGCGCGCCGGCGCCGGCCTGATCCTCACCGAGGCCACCGGCATCTCCCAGGAGGGCCTGGGCTGGCCCTTCGCGCCGGGCATCTGGTCCGACCAACAGGTCGATGCCTGGCGGCCGATCGTGAAGGCCGTGCACGATCGCGGCGGCAAGATCGTCTGCCAGATCTGGCATATGGGCCGGCTGGTCCATCCGGACTTTCTGGGCGGCGCCAAGCCGGTCTCGGCCTCGGTCACCACGGCCCCGGACCAGGCCCACACCTATTCCGGCAAGAAGCCCTATGCCGAGGCGCGGCCCCTGGAGGTGGCCGAGATCCCGCGGCTGCTCTCCGATTACGAGCGCGCCACCGCCAATGCCATTGCGGCCGGGTTCGACGGGGTGCAGATCCACGCCGCGAACGGCTACCTGATCGACGAGTTCCTGCGCGACGGCACCAACCACCGCACCGACCAGTATGGCGGCTCGATCGCCAACCGCGTGCGGCTGCTGCGCGAGGTGACCGACGCGGTTGCCGGCGTCGCCGGGCCCGAGCGCACCGGCGTGCGCCTGTCGCCCAACGGCGCGATCCAGGGCACCAACGATTCGGATCCGGAGCCCCTGTTCGTGGCCGCCGCCCAGGCGCTGGCCGACAGCGGCATCGCCTTCCTGGAGATGCGCGAGCCCGGCCCGGACGGGACCTTCGGCAAGGCCGACCGCCCGCCGATCGCCCCGGCGATGCGCAAGGTGTTCCGCAACCCGATGATCCTCAACGCCGATTACGACGGGATCAGCGGCCAGAAGGTGCTGGATGCCGGCGAGGCCGACGCGATCGCGTTCGGCCGGACCTACATCGCCAACCCGGACCTGGTCGAGCGCATCGCCAAGGGCGCGGCGCTCGCCAAGGACGAGGCCGCGACCTGGTACAGCCAGGGACCGAAGGGCTACATCGACTATCCGACCCTGGACGAAGCCCGGGCGGCCTGATCCGGGTCGACGCGATACCGGAGCCCGCGCGAGGGGTCCCGGTGCCGCGGTGATCGCGGAGCGACGGTTTCCCAGGACCCGTCCTGCGCGACCGCCGCCTCGCCGGCGCGCAAGGGCCGGGGCGGCCGCCACATATGTCCCGGCGCGCTGGCGCTCGCAGCGTTGCGGGCCCCGGCCCGATCCGGCCCGATCCGGTCCGAGATGCCGGTCTCGACGGCCGGATTACGCTGCTTGGCGGCCCGGAAACGGGACCGTGAAAACCTTAATCTGCGGCGATGCCTATGCAGCCGCCTGTCACGCGCCTATTTGAGCGCGAGACCATGGATGCGCCGCCCCCCAATACACGCGCGGATTTCGAACCGACCGACCGCCGCTGGAGCAGAGCGGACCGGCTCGCGGAACTGCATGACCTCGCCATCCTCGATAGCGAGCCGGAGCCGCTCTACGACGACCTCGTCCGGATCGCCGCCCATGTCTGCCGGGCGCCGGTGGCCCTGGTCAGCCTGGTCGATGCCGAGCGGCAATGGTTCAAGTCCGAATTTGGCCTGGGCAAGCGAGAGCTGCCGATCGACTGCTCGGTCTGCGCCCACACGATCGAGGCCGGCGAAAGCCTGATCATCCCGGATCTCGCCGACGACCCGCGGACCATCGACAACCCGCTGGTGACCGGCGGCCCGGGCTTCCGCTTCTACGCCGGGGCGGTGATCCGGGGCACGCAGGGCATCCCGCTCGGGGCGCTGTGCGTCCTCGACAGGTCGCCCCGGCCGGGGGGGCTCGATGCCGCCCAGACCGCGACCCTGACCGCCCTGGCCCGCCAGATCTCGACCCTGCTGGAATACCGGCGGACTCACGCCCAGGTCGCCGCCCGGGAGGCCGAGCTCGCCGCCAGCGAGCGCCGCTTCCGGGTCATGACCGCGGCGATGCCCCAGATGGTCTGGACGACCCTACCGGACGGGTTCCACGACTATTACAACGACCGCTGGTACGAATTCACCGGCGTCCCCTACGGCTCGACCGACGGCGAGGGCTGGAACGACGTGTTCCACCCGGACGACCAGGAGCGGGCCTGGACGCGCTGGCGCCGCTCGCTGGAGACCGGCGAGCCCTACGAGATCGAGTACCGCCTGCGCCATCGCGACGGCGCCTACCGGTGGACGCTGGGCCGGGCCATGCCGATCCGCGACGCGGAGGGGCGGATCGAGCGCTGGTTCGGCACCTGCACCGATATCGACGACCTGAAGCGGGCCGAGGCCGAGGCGCGCAAGCTCGCCGCCATCGTGGAGGCCTCCAAGGATTTCATCGGCCTCTACACGCTGGGCGGCGCGGTCACGCATCTCAACGAGGCCGCCCTGGCGCTGGTCGGGCTGCCTGACCTCGCTGCCGCCCGTCGGCACCAGATGGAGGATTTCTTCTGCGCGGACAGCCGCCGGGTCCTGGCCGAGACCGTGCTGCCGGCGGTGCAGCAGAAAGGCTACTGGGAGGGCGAGCTCGCCTTCCGGCATTTCGGCACGGGCGAGGCGGTCGCGGTCCTGTACAACATCTTCCCGGTGCGCGACCCGACCGGCACCGAGATCGGCTACGCCACCGTCACCCGGGACCTGCGCGAGGCCAAGCGCGCCGAGGAGGCCCGCGACCTGCTGATTCGCGAACTGTCGCACCGGATCAAGAACATCTTCGCCGTGGTCGGCGGCCTGGCGGCGCTCACCGCCCGCAGCGATCCGGCGGCCAAGCCGTTCGCCTCCGCGTTCCGCGAGCGGCTCGGCGCCCTGGCCCGGGCCCACGAATATGTCCGCCCGCATTCCCCCGACAGCGCCCCCGAGGTCGCGGGCCAGACTGTGCTCGGGCTGATGCGCCTGATCATGGCCGCCTACGAGGAGGGCGGCCGGGCGCGGGTGGCGATCTCCGGCGACGATGCCGAGATCGGCGAGCGCACCGCCACCGCGCTCGCGCTGATCATGCATGAGCAGGCCACCAACGCGATGAAGTATGGCGGACTCTCCACCAAGGAGGGCGGCGTCACCCTGAGCGGGCTGCGCGACGGCGAGCGCTACACCCTCACCTGGGCCGAGGCCGGCGGGCCCCCGGTGACGGGAAGACCCTCCCGCCAGGGGTTCGGCACCGTGCTGGCCGAGCGCAGCGTCGCCGGCCAACTCGACGGCGTGCTGGAGCACGATTGGGCCCCGGAGGGCCTGCTGATGCGGCTCAGCATGCCGCTGGCGAATCTCCGCCACTGACATGGCGCGCCGACCCAGTGAGGCCGGGCCTTCTCTCGTCGTGCTCGATTTCGACGGCACGCTCGCCGACAGCTTCGCCTGGTTCTGCTCGGTCCTGAACGGGGTCGCCGACCGCTATCGCTTCCGCCGAGTCGAGGCCCACGAGGTCGACGCGCTGCGCCTGCAGGGCGCCCGGGCGATCGTGGCCCATCTCGGCATCCCGCGCTGGAAGCTGCCCTTCATCGCCCGCCACATGCACGCCCTCGCCGCCCGCGACGCGGAGCAGATCACGCTGTTCCCCGGAGTGCCGGCGATGCTGGCCGGCGTGCAGGGGGCTGGGGTGCCGCTGGCGATCCTGTCCTCGAACCGCGCCGATACGGTCCGCCGGGTGCTCGGATCCGAGAATGCGGGCCGGATCGACGCCTATGCCTGCGGCGCCTCGCTGTTCGGCAAGGCGCGGCGGCTCCGAGCCCTCCTGGCGCGCCGCGGCGTTCCTCCAGAGCGGGCCCTGTGCATCGGCGACGAGGTGCGGGATTTCGAGGCCGCGCGGGCGCTCGGCTGCCCGTTCGGGGCGGTGGCGTGGGGCTACACCGATGCCGGCGCGCTGGCGGCGCTCGGCCCGGACCATCTCTTTACTGAGCCGGCCGAGATCACGGGCCTGCTGCGCGTGCGCGAACAGGCCTGAGACGAGTCGGGGTTTCAATAGGTTTGGGACCTTTTGCGGGTGCAGGGTAGAGCCCTGCGAACCTCGATGGCTCCGCCCCTGAACCCCGCCAAAGGGCTGAGCGCTTTGGAAACCCCCGGCTTGTGTTCAGAGGCCGCGGTTGGCGCCCGGGACGACGCTGGTGCCCTTGCCGGTGCCGAACGGCTCGTAGCGGGTCAGGCCGCGGAACAGCTGGCTGAGGAAGGCCCGATCGGCGCCGCTGGTCGGCGTGGTGCGCTCGATGAAGTCGAACACCCGGCCATCCTGCAGGCCGTAGAGCGCCACGCGCTCGACCTTGAAGCCGGGGGTGAAGTAGACTGCCGTGACCTTCTGGTCCTCGACCTGCTCGCCCAGGAACATGATCGTCCGGCTGGTGTTCTGGGAGATGTAGTACCAGGACTTGTTGCCCACCGTGGAGACCGTCGACGGCGTGCCGAGGATCTGCAGAACCTGTTCGGGGCTCATGCCGGGCTTGATCGTGGCGAGCGCCGCCTGGTCGATCTGGTAGCCATGGCGCAGCTCTTCGCCGACGCAGCCGGCGAGGCCGGCGCCCGTGAGGCCGAGCAGCGCGAGGCGCGCAAAGGACTGGACGAGACGGCGCCGCATCGGGCCCCCAGAGAGCGTGTTGACGGACGAGCGACGCAGGCCGCCGCCGGTCCATGTCTCCGACGGCGCTTGCGCCTTGGGCGTAGGTTGCCGTACCGCGGGGATATGGCTTTGACAAGGCAAGCTTGGCCACAGGGCCGGCCTACCCACCGCGGCCGCGGCCGGGTTTTCCCCTCTGCGAGGCACCGATGATCGCCGGGCTGTTCCGTCGCGACAACGCCCGGCGCCGGGCCGTCGAGGGGCTGCACACGGCCATCAGCGCGGCAGCGCGGCAGCCGGGCCTGTACACGCGGCTCGCCGTGCCCGACACGGTCGAGGGCCGGTTCGAGGCCCTGTGCCTGCACGTGATCCTGGTCCTGCGCCGGCTCAACCGGCTGCCGGCCCCGGCCGCCGACGTGGCGCAGGATCTGGTGAATTCGGTCTTCACCCAGCTCGACGCGTCTTTGCGCGAGCTCGGCGTCGGCGATATGGGCGTCGGCAAGCGGATGAAGAAGCTCGGCGCCGCCTTCTACGGACGGGCCACGGGCTACGACGCGGCGCTGGATTCCGGCGACGCCGCCGCCCTCGCCGTCGTGCTCGCCCGCAACGTCCTCGGCGGGGAGGGTGACGCGGCGGGCCTCGCCGCCTACGTGCTGGCGGCCGACGCGGCGCTGGCGACGGAGCACCTCGACGGGCTGCTCGCTGCCGGGCCGCTCTTCCCGGAGCCGGACGCCTTCGCGCCGGCCCCGACCGGAGACAGGATATGAGACACCGTACGGGCCCGGAAAGCGGGCCGCTCTCGCGCTGGGTCAATGTCGAGCGCCTGCCGCAGGGCCGGGGCGCCGTCACCGTCGAGGCGAGCCCGGCCGAATGCACGGCGCTCGCCGCCGACTTCAAGATTCCCGCCATTCGCGACCTCGTCGGGCGATTCGAGATCTCGGGCTCGACCAACCGGATGACCGTGACCGGCACGGTCGAGGCCGTGGTGACGCAGATCTGCACGGTCAGCCTCGAGCCGTTCGAGGGGCCGGTCCGCGAGCCGGTGGAGGTAGTGTTCACCGATACCGATCAGCTCGCCGGCACGGATGCCGAGGATGTCGAGGTGCCCGATCCGCTGATCGGCGGCCGGATCGATTTCGGCGCGCTCACGGCCGAGTTCCTGGCGCTCGGCCTCGACCCCTATCCGCGCAAGCCCGGCATCGCCTTCGAGCCCGTGGTGGTCGGCGAGGATGCCGGCCCTTTCGACGCGCTCCGGCGGCTCCGCGACGGGGAGGGGTGAGGTCGGTCTGGCGCTGCCGAAGTCGGGAGGCTGTGCGAGATGGGGGAATTGGTCGGCGGGTTCGTGCCGAAAAATATCAACCCACCCCCTCATCCTGAGGTGCCGGATTGCAGCGGAGGCCTCGAAGGAGCCCTCCAGCCGGCCGAGCGACCCCTGGAAGACTCCTTCGAGGCTCGCTGCGCTCGCACCTCAGGATGAGGGAGTGAAAGGGATCGCCTGCATAACCCCCGCGCCCACCCCGGGACGATTGCCTGGCCCGTCCGGCCCGATTTCATTTGCCCGGCGGGCCGGTATCGCTATGGTCCGCCGCGCTTGGCGGGCGGCCCTCGTCCGTCCCGCCGCCGTTCCCCCTGCCGAGACCGCGACCCGCAAAGACATGTCCCAACGCGTGTGCATCTCGCTCGACGCCATGGGCGGCGACCACGGGCCCTCGACCGTCGTGCCCGGCGCCGCGCTGGCCCGTGAGCGCCATCCCGGCATGACCTTCCTGCTGTTCGGCGACGAGGCGGTGATCGCCCCGCTGGTGGCCAAGGAGCCGCGGCTGAAGGATTGCGTCGAGATCCGCCACACCAATGTGGCCGTGGCCATGGACGACAAGCCCAGCCAGGCGGTGCGCCAGGGCCGGGGCAAGTCCTCGATGTGGCAGGCGATCCAGGCGGTGCGCGACGGCCAGGCCGATGCCTGCGTCTCGGCCGGCAACACCGGCGCGCTCATGGCGATGTCGAAGATCTGCCTGAAGACCATGTCGGGCATCGAGCGCCCGGCCATCGCCTGCCTGTGGCCGACCGTGCGCGGCGAGAGCGTCGTGCTCGATGTCGGCGCCACCATCGGCACCGACGCGGAGCACCTCGTCGAGATGGCCGTGATGGGCTCGGCCATGGCCCGCATCGTGTTCGACCTCGACAAGCCGACCGTCGGCCTGCTCAACGTCGGCACCGAGGAGATGAAGGGGAACGAGGCCGTCAAGGAAGCCGCGCGGCTCCTGCGCGAGATGGACAGTCCGGGGCTGACCTATCACGGCTTCGTCGAGGGCACGGATCTCGGGCGCGGCACCGTCGACGTGGTCGTCACGGAAGGTTTCACGGGAAACATCGCGCTTAAGACCGCCGAGGGCACAGCCAAGCAGATCGGCAGCTATCTGCGCTCGGCCATGACCCGGACGCTCTCGGCCAAGATCGGCGCGCTGTTCGCTCGTCAAGCGTTCAAGGCTCTGAAGGACAAGATGAATCCGAGCCGCGCCAATGGCGGCGTGTTCCTCGGCCTGGAGGGCATCGTGATCAAGAGCCACGGCTCGGAGAACGCCCAAGGCTTCGCCGCGGCGATCGACCTGGCCCACGACATGGCCCGCCAGGACATGATCCGCACGATCCGCGAGATGCTCGACCAGACGGCGGTCCTGGCGCCGGCGTGATGTTTTGCCTTGTGGCGTGCCGTGCCCTACGGACGGCAGGTCGGGCACTCGGCCGTTGATTCGACGAGGAGATGTGCGGTCCGGGAACCTGGGAATTTCACGCCCCGCGTAAAACCCTCCCTGTCATTCCGGGGCGCCGTAGGCGAGCCCGGAATCCAGAGCCGCCGACGGCGCAAAGTCTTGCTCGACCTCGGGTTCTAGTTTCCGGGCTCCGCTTCGCGGCCCTGAAATGACAGGGTGATCGATCCTACCGCGGTTGCCCCTCGGATCACCGAACTTCGCCGGGACGGTCCTGGAAAAATCTTCTATCGAGCGCGGGGCCTGCGTGAGGACTACGCGCTTACCACGGAGGCCGGATCCCTATACCGGCGCCGCGTGTTCAGACGGATGGAATACGGACGTCTGGGGCGACACAACTGCGAATTGTGAAGCCCGCGCCGTCCGGGAAGGAAAGCGATGTCAGCCCTCCGCACAAATTCTCCGCAGGCGCTGCGCTCGGTGGTGGTCGGAACCGGGTCGAGCCTGCCCGCCCAGGTGGTGACCAACGCCGCTCTGACCGAGCGGGTCGACACCTCGGACGAGTGGATCGTCCAGCGCACCGGCATCCGCCAGCGGCACATCGCCGATGCGGGCGAGACCACCTCGGTGCTCGGCGCCCGGGCCGCCCAGGCCGCCCTCGACGATGCCGGGCTGACCGCCGACGACATCGACCTCGTCATCTGCGCGACCTCGACCCCCGACCACACCTTCCCAGCCACCGCGACCCAGATCCAGGCGGCGCTCGGCATCCATCACGGGGCGGCCTTCGACCTGCAGGCGGTCTGCGCCGGCTTCGTGTTCGCGGTCTCCACCGCCGACAAGTTCCTGACCACCGGCTCGGCCCGCCGGGCCCTGGTGATCGGCGCCGAGACCTTCTCGCGCATCGTCGACTGGGAGGACCGCACCACCTGCGTGCTGTTCGGCGACGGGGCCGGGGCGGTCGTGCTGGAGGCGCGCGCCGATGCGGGCGACCGGGGCGTGCTCTGCGCCAGCCTGCGCTCCGACGGGCGGCACCGGGACAAGCTCTACGTCGATGGTGGGCCGGGCTCCACCGGCACCACCGGGCGACTGCGCATGGAGGGGCGTGAGGTGTTCCGGTTCGCAGTCGGGCAGGTCACCGACGTGATCGCCGACGCCTTCGCGCAGGCCGGCATGACCGCGGAGGACCTCGACTGGTTCGTGCCCCACCAGGCCAACCGCCGGATCATCGAGGCCTCGGCCGACAAGCTGGGCATCGCCCGCGAGAAGATCGTGCTGACCGTGGACCGCCACGGCAACACCTCCGCGGCCTCGATTCCGCTGGCCCTCGACGTCGCCCGGCGGGACGGCCGGATCCAGCCCGGCGACCTCGTGATGATCGAGGCGATCGGCGGCGGGTTCAGCTGGGGCGCGGCGCTGATCCGCTGGTGAGCGGCTGGAGCGATTCCGCGCCTCCCCGCGGTTGACCGGGCGGCGGGCGCCGATTAGCGTGCCGGATCATAGGGATACACCTGACGGTGCGGCGAGGTTCGCCGCGCCTGTGGGCTGCCGGAAGAGAAGAGCGGGCGAGGGGACACGGCATGGCAGGCAAGACGGTGACGCGCGCCGACTTGAGCGAGGCCGTCTACCACCAGGTGGGCCTGTCGCGGACCGAATCCGCCGCGCTGGTCGAGACCGTGCTGTCGGAGATCTGCGCCTGCCTGGCCGCCGGCGAGACGGTCAAGCTATCCTCGTTCGGCTCCTTCGTGGTGCGCAGCAAGGGCAAGCGCGTCGGCCGCAACCCCAAGACCGGCGTCGAGGTTGCGATCGAACCCCGCCAGGTGATGGTGTTCAAGCCGTCCAACGTGCTCAAGGCGAAAATCAACGGCCAGGCGATTAACGGGCTGGACAAGCACGACGAGGACGCCTGAGCGGCCGTTTCTATAGCGATGACGCGCTCTCCGTCCCCGGCATAGGGGGAGGGAGACGCGAGGATCGGGCTGCTGTCGCCCCAAGACGATAAACAATATCCTTTCAACCCTCGGTAAGGCTTGAGCCCGGCCGCGCGGGCCGGCAAGATCGGCCGCTCCCCGCCGATCGTCAGACAGCCATGCCCCCAGCCCTCGCCGCCGACACGCCGCTCGAACCGATCGGCGGGAAGAGCGCCGGCGCCTTCCGCACGATCAGCGAGGTCTCCGAGGAGCTCGACGTGCCCCAGCACGTCCTGCGGTTCTGGGAGACCCGGTTCGGCCAGATCCGCCCGGTGAAGCGAGCGGGCGGGCGGCGCTATTACCGGCCCCAGGATGTCGAGCTGGTCGCGGGCATCCGGCAGCTCCTCTACGTGCAGCGCTACACCATCGCGGGCGCCCAGCGGGTGCTCAAGGAGAACGGCATCCGCTTCGTCCAGGCGGTGGGCCGCGGCGAGGCCAAGGCCGCCGAGCCGCAGATCCAGGAGGTCGAGGGCGGCCTCGATGCCGGGATCCGGGCCGACACCCCCGATCGGGCGGCGCTGCTCGGCGTGCTGGAGGATCTGCACGCCTGCCGGTCCCTGCTCGACGGGCTGCGCCGACCCTACGACCGGGACGTGTGAGTTCCGCCGCGGCCTCGCGCAGGCCGAGTGACGTGCATTGCGCACGCATCTTGCGGAACGGGCGAACTTTCCTGCCGGAGCCCGCGTTGACGCCCGCATGGCCGCGCCCAAATCCAAGCTGTCGCCCAGCCAGGAGCTGATGGCCCGCCTCATGCGGATCGTCCGCTCCTGTCCGGATGCGGCCTCCGAGGTCCTCGAGCTGATGTTTCTCGTCAGCCAGATCGAGGCCGCGACCTCGATCGACCGGGAGTATCGGGACGCCAAGCGGGTGATCAGCCGCCTGCGCAATCCGCTTTGGGAGATGGGCCCCCCGGACCGGGAGAAGCTGCTGGCCGCCGCCGAGACGATCCGCCGGGTCTGCCGCCTGCCCGAGGACCAGATTCCGTCGGTGCCGATCGCCGATGCCGGTGAGCGCGCCCGGGTCGAGGCCAGGCTCGCCGTGGCGCTCGCCGGGGAGTTCGACGCCGCGCAGATCGCGCGGGTCACCGGCGTGGTCGCCGCGGTGCTGCAGGACTAGGATCGGTTCCGGAAAACATTCGGCGTCCCGGCTCTGTCCGGGCCGGGACAGCGGTCCCAAAACCCTCGACGGCCGTGCCCGGCGTCCCCACATGCTGCTCGACCGATGGAAGGGGCGCCCGGCCGTGAGCTCGGAATCTGACCCCGGATCGGCACCGGAGAGACGCCGTCATGACCGCCCTTCGTCCGCTCGCCGCGCTGCTCGCAAGCGGCCTGATCCTCGCAGGTCCGGCGCAGGTCCCGGCCTTCGCCCAGACCACCGTGACCCGCTCGAAGACGGTGGCGCCCGGCAAGACCGTGCGCCTCGAGATTGCCCCGAATCTCAAGAAGGATTGCACGCCTGGCCCGATGCCGGAATTCAAGGTTTCGGGCGCGCCCAAGAACGGCTCGGTGATCACCAAGGTCGGCAAGCTGAAGACGCCGGCGAGCTACCGCTGCCCCAACAAGGAGGCCGCGGTCCAGGCCCTGTTCTACCAGCCCAACAACGGCTTCACCGGCTCCGACGAGGTGACCTTCGAGGTCAAGGGCGCCGACGGCCAAGTTCAGACGCAGAACATCAAGATCACCGTCGGGGCGACCGGGTCAAAATCCGGGGAGGATGCCAAGAAAGAAGGCACGGATCTCTAAGCAGAGGCAGGAAACCCTGGCGCGTGCATAGTTTTTCATCCTAAAATGCTCGCTCGAAGGAGACTGAAATCAGCGTTGGAACACGTCTAGGCTCAGTTTTGGCCAGACGAGTGTTGCAAGCAATCGACAAGCCGGCTGCGCGTTCGCCGCGCTGCGACAAAAGCGGGCCTGTCGGTTGCATCCGAGCCGAGACAGGATGAAGCTGTCAGGGTCTGAGAGGGTTATCGAATGTCGATGCATGCGACGAACGACCTTTTCCAGAGCTTCGCCCGCGGGTACGAGGCCCGCCGCGATACGGAGATGACTCTCTCCGAGTATCTCGAGGCCTGCCGCGACGAGCCGCTGATGTACGCCTCGGCCGCCGAGCGCATCCTGGCGGCCATCGGCGAGCCGGAATTCGTGGACACCGCCAAGGATTCCCGCCTCGGCCGGATCTTCATGAACCGGACGATCCGGACCTACCCGGCCTTCCGGGAATTCTACGGGATGGAGGAGACGATCGAACGGATCGTCTCGTTCTTCCGCCACGCCGCGCAGGGCCTGGAGGAGCGCAAGCAGATCCTCTACCTGCTCGGCCCGGTCGGCGGCGGCAAGTCGTCGCTTGCCGAGCGCCTGAAAGCGCTGATGGAGGTCCACCCGATCTACGTGCTCAAGGCCGGGGACGAGGTCTCGCCGGTGTTCGAGAGCCCGCTGGGCCTGTTCGAGCCGGACACGATGGGTGAGGAGATCCAGAAGCGCTACGGCATCCCGCGCCGCCGGCTCACCGGCCTGATGAGCCCCTGGGCCCTCAAGCGTCTCGACGAGTTCAACGGCGACATCTCCCGCTTCAAGGTGATCAAGGTCCGGCCCTCGCGGCTGCGGCAGATCGCCATCGCCAAGACCGAGCCGGGCGACGAGAACAACCAGGACATCTCCTCACTGGTCGGCAAGGTGGATATCCGCCGGCTGGAGACCCTCTCCCAGGCGGATCCCGACGCCTATTCCTATTCGGGCGGCCTCAACCGGGCGAACCAGGGCGTTCTCGAATTCGTCGAGATGTTCAAGGCGCCGATCAAGATGCTGCACCCACTGCTCACGGCCACGCAGGAGGGCAACTATGTCGGCACCGAGAATATCGGTGCGATCCCGTTCACCGGCGTGATCCTGGCCCACTCGAACGAATCCGAGTGGCAGACCTTCAAGACCAACAAGAACAACGAGGCCTTCATCGATCGCATCTACGTGATCAAGGTCCCGTACTGCCTCCGGGTCACGGAGGAGCAGCACATCTACGAGAAGCTGATCTCCAGCTCGGAGCTGTCGGACGCCGCCTGCGCCCCCGGCACCCTGGAGATGCTGGCCCGGTTCTCGGTCCTGTCGCGCCTGCGCGAGCACGCCAATTCCAACGTGTTCTCGAAGATGCGGGTCTATGACGGCGAAAGCTTGCGCGAGGTCGATCCCCGCGCTCGCTCGATGCAGGAATACAAGGACACGGCCGGCGTCGACGAGGGCATGGACGGGATCTCGACCCGCTTCGCCTTCAAGGTGCTGGCCGCGACCTTCAACCACGACACCACCGAGGTCTCGGCGGACCCAGTACACCTGATGTACGTGCTGGAGCAGTCGCTGCGCCGGGAGCAGCTCCCGCCTGAGACCGAGAAGAAATACCTGGAATTCATCAAGACCGAATTGGCCCCGCGCTACGCGGAGTTCATCGGCCACGAGATCCAGAAGGCCTATCTCGAATCGTACCACGATTACGGGCAGAACCTGTTCGACCGCTACATCGACTACGCCGATGCGTGGATCGAGGACCAGGACTTCAAGGACGCCGAGACCGGCCAGTTGCTCAACCGGGAACTCCTCAACCAGGAGCTCACGAAGATCGAGAAGCCCGCCGGGATCGCCAACCCGAAGGACTTCCGCAACGAGGTGGTCAAATTCGCCCTGCGGTCGCGGGCCCAGCACGGCGGCCGCAACCCGAGCTGGACCAGCTACGAGAAGCTGCGCGAGGTCATCGAGCGGCGCATGTTCAGCCAGGTCGAGGAATTGCTGCCGGTCATCTCCTTCGGCTCCAAGAAGGACGGCGACACCGAGAAGAAGCACGGCGAGTTCGTCGAGCGCATGGTCGCCCGGGGCTACACCGAGCGGCAGGTCCGCCGCCTGGTGGAATGGTACATGCGGGTGAAGCAGGCCGGCTGAGGGACGAAGACTCCGCCCGGGGTCGAGCCCGGGCGGCCCAGTTTCGACCCTCCGCCGCCATAGTTTCGGACGATCGGCCGGAGAGGCTCGCAAGCATGATGTGGGACAAGGAAAACCCGCTTTTCCGAACACATCATGCGGCAGCGGCGCGTTAGACCAGACTGTGCGAAAGGGGGAAGCCTCTTTCGGACGACAGTATGGTATAACGGGAGGCTAGAACCGGCCGGAGCACGCGGGACGAGGGTTTTCGCAGCGTATGCACATCGTCGACCGACGCCTGAATCCAGGGGGCAAGAGCCTCCCCAACCGGCAACGCTTCCTGCGTCGCGTGAAGGACGTGGCCCAGCGCGCCGTACGCGAATCCGCCCGCGAGAAGGACATCAAGGATCTCGGCAAGGACGGCCGGGTGAGCGTGCCCGTCGACGGCGTGCGCGAGCCCCGGTTCTCCCGCCAGCCCGGCACCGGCCTGCAGGACCACATCCTGCCGGGCAACAAGACCTACGTGGAAGGCGACACGATCGAGCGGCCCCCGGGCGGCGGTGGCGGCCGCGGCTCCGGCGAGGGCGGGGAGGGCGGTGAGAACAGCGAGGATGCGTTCCGCTTCGTGCTCACCCGCGAGGAGTTCCTGGAGCTCTTCCTCGAAGATCTCGAATTGCCGGATCTCGCCAAGCGGCGCCTTGCCGTGGTCGAGACCGAGGGGCTGCGCCGGGCCGGCTACACGGTCACCGGCTCGCCGGCCAACCTCGCCCTGACCCGCACCTTGCGCAATTCGATGTCGCGGCGGATCGCCCTCAAGCGCCCGAAGCCCGAGGAGGTCGCGGCTCTGGAGGCACAGCTCGCCGCGATGCGCGAGTCGGATCCGGGCCGGCCCGACGTCGAGCAGGCGCTCCTGCGCTTGCGCGAGCGCGCCAAGCGCATCCCCTATGTCGACCCGATCGACCTGCGCTTCCGCCGGTTCGAGCCCTATCCGCGGCCGATCGCCCAGGCGGTGATGTTCTGCCTGATGGACGTGTCCGGCTCGATGACCGAGCACATGAAGGACCTCGCCAAGCGGTTCTACATCCTGCTGCACATCTTCCTGACCCGCCGCTACCGGCACGTGGAGATCGTGTTCATCCGACACACGGACCGCGCCACCGAGGTGGACGAGGAGACCTTTTTCGGCTCCCGGGAGACCGGCGGCACCCTGGTCTCCTCGGCGCTGGTCGAGATGAAGCGGGTCATCGCCGAGCGCTACGACCCCAACGATTGGAACATCTACGCCGCCCAGGCCTCGGACGGCGACAACGTCTCCTCCGACGGCCCGACCTCGACGGAGCTGCTGCGCGCCCACATCCTGCCGGCCTGCCAGCACTTCGCCTATCTCGAGGTCGGCGACGAGAACGGCCCCCGGGCCGGGTTCGTGGAGCATCGCACCACCCTGTGGCGGACCTACGAGGCCATCGCCAAGGCCGGCGGCCCGATCGCCATGCGCAAGGTCAACCACCGCCGGGAGATCTACCCGGTCTTCCGCGAGCTGTTCGGCCGCAAGGACGCCCGGGCCGAGGCGGAGGCGTGAGGTGGGACGCGCGGGCATGACCCTGACCGGTCCGCCCGGACCGCGACGCAGCACCCCCTCTCCCGTGCGGGAGAGGGCTGGGGTGAGGGATCTGGGCCATCCGGAAAGGGCACGCCCCTCACCCTGTCCCTCTCCAGCACGGGAGAGGGAACCCGCGCTCCACCTTGATGCAGGTGGACCCGGTCGCCTCGGCGAGGGGAGAGACCACCCGTCCCGCGCCGATGCGGGGCAGGGTCCGAAGACACGGGAGGCCGCATGACGCTCGTCAAGGCACGGACGCCCCAGACAATCTCCGGCGGCCAGAAGCCCCTGTTCACCGGCAACGACTGGGATTTCGATACGATCCGGCGCATCCACGATGCCTGCGAAGGCATCGCCGGGCCGGAACTCGGGCTGTCCTGGTACCCGAACCAGATCGAGATCATCACGGCCGAGCAGATGCTCGACGCCTACGCGTCGATCGGCATGCCGCTGTTCTACAAGCATTGGTCCTTCGGCAAGCACTTCGCCCAGCACGAGGCCGGCTACCGGCGCGGCCTGATGGGGCTCGCCTACGAGATCGTCATCAACTCGGACCCGTGCATCTCCTACGTGATGGAGGAGAACACGGCGACGATGCAGACGCTGGTGATCGCGCACGCCGCCTTCGGCCACAACCACTTCTTCAAGAACAACTACCTGTTCCGGCAATGGACCGATGCCGAGGGCATCCTCGACTATCTGGACTTCGCCAAAGGCTTCATCGCCCGCTGCGAGGAGCGCTACGGCCACCAGGCCGTGGAGCAGGTGCTCGACGCCGCCCACGCGCTGATGAGCCAGGGCGTCCACCGCTACCCGCGCAAGAAGCGGCCGGACCTCGCCTCCGAGCAGCGCCGCGAGCGCGAGCGGATCGAGCACGGCGAGCAGATCTACAACGACCTCTGGCGCACCCTGCCGCAGAAGACCGGTGCGGTGCGCTCCGACGCGGCTGCCGAGCGGCGCAAGGCCCTGCTCGAACTGCCGCAGGAGAACATCCTTTATTTCTTGGAGAAGGTTGCGCCCCGGCTGCGGCCCTGGCAGCGCGAGATCCTGCGGATCGTCCGGCTGGTGGCGCAGTACTTCTACCCGCAGCGCCAGACCAAGGTGATGAACGAGGGCTGCGCGACCTACAGCCACTACCGGATCATGAATTCCCTGTCCGAGAAGGGGCTGATCACCGAGGCCGCCTATCTCGAATTCCTGCAATCGCACACCAACGTCATCCGGCAGCCGACCTACGACGACCGCTCCTATGGCGGCCACAACCCCTACGCGATCGGCTTCGCGATGATGCAGGACATCGCCCGGATCGTGGAGCAGCCGACCGCCGAGGACCGCGAATGGTTCCCGGACATCGCCGGCACCGGCGACGCCATGGCGGTGCTGCGCGATTGCTGGGCGAATTACCGCGACGAGAGCTTCATCCAGCAATTCCTGTCGCCCAAGCTGATGCGCGACCTGCGCCTGTTCCACGTGGTCGACGACCCCGACGAGCCGGAACTGCGCGTCGAGGCGATCCACGACGAGCGCGGCTACCGCAAGATGCGCCGATCCTTCGCTCGCCAGTACGACGTCGCTTGGCTCGACCCGGATATCGAGGTGGTGGACGTGGATCTGGAGGGCGACCGCCGGCTGATCCTGCACCACAAGGCGATCAACCGGATCACCCTGCAGAAGGACGACGCCAAGCGCGTGCTCCAGCACCTCGCCGATCTCTGGGGCTACGACGTGGTGCTGAAGGAAATCGAGCCCGCCACCGGCACGGTGCTGGGCGAGATCAGCGCCAGCGCGCGGCCGATCTTTTTTTGAGGTTTTCGGGGCGTCTTCCCACCCGCCCCTCATCCTGAGGTGACGGGTGATCGAAGATCGGCCGGCCTCGAAGGAGCCCTCCAGGGATCGCGCGACGGCCGGAGGGCTCCTTCGAGGGCTCCGCTGCGCTGCGCCGCCTCAGGATGAGGGGGGATTGGATCGCCGGTGGATTGCACCGTCCCCCAACCCATGCTGCAACCAGGCATGAGCGCCCCGATCCTGACCCTCGCCGAGACACGCGACTTCCTCGACCGGGAATTCCCGCAGATGCAGGCCGGCGGGCGGGCGTTCCATCTCGAGGCGGTGGGGACGCTTTCGGCGCGGATGCGGATGGAGGGACAGGAACGGTTCCTGCGACCGGGCGGTACCGTGTCGGGGCCGGCCATGATGGCGCTGGCCGATTACGTGCTCTACGCGGCGATCCTGGCCAATATCGGCCCGGTGGCGCTCGCGGTGACCACCAGCCTGACCTTCAACTTCCTGCGCAAGCCTGCCCCGGGCGACCTGGTAGCGGAATGCCGGCTGCTCAAGCTCGGGCGGCGCCTGGCGGTGGGCGAGGTGGGGATCACCGCCCCGGGCAGCGCCGACCTCGTCTGCCACGCCACCGGCACCTACGCGATCCCGCCCGAACGCGGTTAGGCGCCCGGCCGCGCCTCGGTGAGCCGGGCGGCGTAGCGGGCGATCAGGTCGACCTCGAGGTTCAGCCCGTCGCCGGCGCGCCGCTCGCCCCAGGTGGTGACCTGCAGGGTGTGGGGGATCAGCAGCACCGAGAAGACGTCGCCGTCGACGCTGTTCACCGTGAGCGAGGTGCCGTCGAGGCAGACTGAGCCCTTCTCGGCGATGAAGCGCGACAGGCCCGCGGGGGCGCGCAGCGTGAAGCGGTCGCTCGGCCCCCACGCGCCGGCCGTGACGCTCTCGCGCTCCAGGATCTCGGCGACGCCGTCGACATGGCCGGTGACGAGGTGGCCGCCGAGCTCGTCGCCGATCTTCAGGGACCGCTCCAGGTTGATGCGCGCCCCGGCCACCCAGCGGCCGACCGTGGTCCGCGCCAGGGTCTCGGCGGCGGCGTCCACCGCGAAGACGCAGCCGCCCTCTTCCGGCTCCACCGAGACCGCCGTCAGGCACGGGCCCGAGCAGGCGATCGAAGCGCCGAGCGCTATGGTGGCCGGGTCGTAGGAGGTGTGGATCGTGATCCGGCGCAGGTCGCCCTCGCCCGCGACCGAGACGATGGTGCCAACGTCGCTGACGAGACCGGTGAACATCTCTAAACAACCTTCTCGTAGGTGGCGGCCTCGTCGGGGCCGAGCTGCAGCCGCTCGGCCAACCGGAAGTTTTTCGGGTCTGCCAGCGCAGCGGTCAAATCCGGGCCCAGCGCCTTCAGGCCGCCCACGGCTCCGAGTTCGGCCGGCCCCGTGACCAGCGTGCAGGCCTCGATCAAATCGGCCCGCGCCAGGGCATCGGCAAGGCGTGGGCCGCCCTCGCTGCACAGCCGCGTCAAACCGCGCTCCCCGAGATACGCCAGCGCATTCGGCAGGTCGACGCGGCCGGCCACATCCGCCGGCAGGATGCCGATCTCGACGCCGAGCGCCTCCAGGGCCCGGCGGGCATGGGCCGGGGCGGAGCGGGTGGTCAGCACCAGGGTGGCGGTGTCCCGGGCGGTCCGGGCGAGCACGCTGGCCGGCGAGAGCATCAGGTGCGAATCGATCACGATCCGCACGGGCGAGCGGGCGCCGAGACCCGGCAGACGCACGGTCAGGGACGGGTCGTCCGCCCGGGCGGTGCCGATGCCGATCAGGATCGCGTCGGCATGGGCCCGCCAGAGATGCACGGCTCCGTCGGCCACCGGGCCGGTGATCCGCAGGCGCTCCGGGCCGGCGCTCGCGCAGAAGCCGTCGCGGGTGCGGGCGAGCTTGAGGTGCACCGCCGGCCTCCCGCGGGTCACCCGGGTGATGTGGCCGATATGGTCGCGGGCCGCGATATCCCGCATCAAGCCGGTCTCGACGGTGACGCCCCCTCGGCGCAGGAGGGCGTGGCCCCGACCGGCCACCCGCGAATCCGGATCCTCCACGGCGCTGACCACCCGGGCGATCCCGGCGGCCAGGATCGCGTCGGTGCAGGGGGGCGTGCGGCCGTGGTGGGAGCACGGCTCCAGGGTGACGTAGAGGGTCGCGCCCCGTGCGGCCGCCCCGGCCTCGGCCAGCGCCAGGGGCTCCCCATGTGGTCGTCCCCCCAGCGCCGTCGCCCCTGTCCCGAGGATCCGGCCGGTGCCGGGCTCGACCACGACGGCGCCGACCGATGGGTTCGGCCAGGTGGTGCCGAGCCCGCGGCGTCCGAGCGCCAGGGCGAGGCGCATGAAGCTGGCATCGTCGCTCATGAGCGGACGGCCCGGCGGCGGGGCGGGGCCTCGGGCCCCGGCTCCTCGGGATCAGGCGACGGGTCGGCCTCGGCCCCGACGGCGAGCAGGCCATCGCCCAGGGTGCCGAGCAGGGCCTCGAAATCCTTGGCCTCGCGGAAGTTCTTGTAGACCGAGGCGAAGCGCACATAGGCGACGTCGTCGAGGCCTTTCAGCCCGGCCATCACCAGCTCACCGATCGCCTCGGAGGTCACCTCGGGCTCGCCCGCGCTCTCGAGCTGCCGAGTGATGCCGCTGACCAGCCGCTCGATCCGCTCCGGGTCGACGGCGCGCTTGCGCAGGGCCACGTCTATGGAGCGCTGGAGCTTGTCCCGGTCGAAGGGCACGCGCTTGCCCGAGCGCTTGAGCACCACGACCTCGCGCAGCTGCACCCGTTCGAAGGTGGTGAAGCGGCCGGCGCAATCCGGGCAGACCCGGCGGCGGCGGATCGCGGCGCCATCCTCGGAGGGCCGGGAATCCTTCACCTGCGTCTCGGAGCCGCCGCAATAGGGACACCGCATGGGATCTGTACTCGACGCATGGAAACGGCCGCGGACCGGTCTGGTCCGCGGCCGTTTCCTAGACTACGCGCCGGCGGGCCGGAAGGCCGCCGGGCACAGGCTTCAGCCGTAGATCGGGAACCGGTCGGTCAGCGCGTGGACGCGGCTCTTCACCGAGGCCTCGACCTCCGGATCGCCGGCCTCGCCCTTGGCCACCATGCCGTCCAGCACCTCGACGATGAAGCCGCCGATCTGCTTGAACTCGGCGACGCCGAAGCCGCGCGAGGTGCCGGCCGGGGTGCCCAGGCGGATGCCCGAGGTGATGGTCGGCTTCTGGGTGTCGAACGGCACGCCGTTCTTGTTGCAGGTGATGTCGGCCCGCGAGAGGGCGGCCTCGGCGGCCTTGCCGGTGAGGCCCTTCCGCTGCAGGTCGACCAGCATCAGGTGGTTGTCGGTGCCGCCCGAGGTGATGTCGTAGCCGCCGGAGATCAGGGTGTCGGCGAGCGCCTTGGCGTTCTCCACCACCTGGCGGGCGTAGATCTTGAACTCGGGCTTCAGGGCCTCGCCGAAGGCGACCGCCTTGCCGGCGATGACGTGCATCAGCGGGCCGCCCTGGAGGCCGGGGAAGATCGCCGAGTTGAACTTCTTGGCCAGCGCCTCGTCGTTCGTCAGGATCATGCCGCCGCGCGGGCCGCGCAGGGTCTTGTGGGTGGTGGTGGTGACCACGTGGGCGTGCGGGAAAGGCGACGGATGCACGCCGGCCGCGATCAGCCCGGCGAAGTGGGCGGCGTCGACCATGAAGTAGGCGCCGACGGAATCGGCGATCTCGCGGAACTTGGCGAAGTCCCAGTGACGCGGGTAGCCGGAGCCGCCGGCGATGATCACCTTCGGCTTGTGCTCCTGCGCGAGCTGGGCGACCTGCTCCATGTCGATGCGCTGGTCATCCCGGCGCACGGTGTAGGAGACCGGCTTGAACCACTTGCCCGAGACGTTGGGCGGGGCGCCGTGGGTCAGGTGGCCGCCGGCCGCGAGGTCGAGGCCCAGGAAGGTGTCGCCGGGCTGCATCAGGGCCAGGAACACACCCTGGTTGGCCTGCGAGCCCGAATTCGGCTGCACGTTGGCGAAGCCGCAATCGAACAGGCGCTTGGCGCGCTCGATGGCGAGGTTCTCGGCGATGTCCACGAACTGGCAGCCGCCGTAGTAGCGCCGGCCCGGATAGCCCTCGGCGTACTTGTTGGTCAGCACCGACCCTTGAGCCTCCAGCACGGCGCGGGAAACGATGTTCTCCGAGGCGATCAGCTCGATCTCGTGCTGCTGGCGGCCGAGTTCCTTCGAGACCGCCTCGGCGATCTCGGGATCGGCCTCGGTCAGCGGGGCGGCAAAGAAGCTGTTCGAGAAGTGCTTGTCGGCGGCGGTACCGGCGCTCATGGTCTGCCTCTGTTCTGGTAGGGGCGGGGCCCGGCCTTTCGTCGGCGTGCACGGGCGGGCATTCGAGCGGGATTCCTACACGGGCCGGCCCGTGCCGCCAAGCACAGGCATTTTGGATCGGCGCAAAGAATAATTTGCCGCAGGTGAGCGCAAGCTGGCCGACTTGAGCCGGCAGGCAGCCTCCCTCTGACGCGATCGAATCGCTTGACAAAAGGAAGCTAATCCTAGAATAAAACATGAACAAACTTTTAGCGAGTCGTGCTGCCATGTGGCGTGCTGATCGAGATTGGAGCTTGGATCATCACATCGCTGGGCTTCGCGTTAGCCTTGCGTTCATTGCTCTGGCTATTCTCGAGATAAAAGCTGGCTTCCGGCAGGATTAACCGAGAAACGATAAAGGCCGATGGTCTGGCGGCGGCGGATCGATCATTGTCACGCAAAAAGACAGCACTGGCGATCCGCGAATCGATGCAAAGACAGATCAGATTCTCGATGTTCTGAAAGAGGTCATCGAGAGCAGCGATCCCGGGCAGGGAGCTCTTTACGGCATTGAGATCCACGCCAAGGCTGCGGCGCGCATGCGAGAACTCGATCTTCCCGGCATCGGGAAGCATGGCGTAGAACAGAGCTTCAGCGCTGGCGATACCGTGCGTTACGGTTTGGATGGGAGCGTCCGGACGGATATTATATACCGCGATGGCAGAACCAGCGCCGCACCCATTAGGGCGATCTGGGATCTCAAGACCGGTCGAGCGAGACTGACGTCAAAACGAGTTGGCGAATTGAGGGACGCCGTCGGCGTGGATGGCAGCGTTCCTGTCATCGAACTTCATATCGATCGCGGCATCACCGTAAAAAACCATATGTTTTACAATTTTATTATTGGGGCAGCACACGCATGACCATGGAAGCCTATGCCCTTTGCACGCAGCCCATTTCCAGCATCTCGGAATGGCAGGCCGCCATCGATGCGATAGGATTCGACTTGAAGCTCGAAGCAGATCAAATTCCGCCAGCCGTATCAGGTCACCTTCCCGCCACATGGCAGGGGCGTGAGGCAGGCTTCGAGTGCTCGGTCATTCCGTTCTCCGACTTGGCGGAGACCTACCCCGAAACGGATTTCGGGGGACCATGGGCCTGCGCGTACGCCTTCTATTTCGCGACGTTCCCGGCCTGCGCGGGGACCTGGATCGCGATTGCCGCCGGTCTCAGGCTAACGGGCGGGATCGCCTTCGACCCGCAGGAGGACAAACTGCTGACTGCTGAGGCCGCAATTCGCTATGCCCACGACACGGTGGCTAGCATCGCAAGGCTCGAGGCGCAGTTCAGCAGAAACACGTCCCTCTGAGTCCGGATCGGGCGAACGTCGCCCGCGATCAGGAGACGAGATTCGTCTCCACCAGCACCGTCTCGGTCTCGAACGCGGCGGCATGCCACGTCCCGGCGGGGAAATGGAACACGCTGCCGGCGGCGAACGGCTTGCGGCCCTGCTCGGTCTCGAGGAAGCCGGAGCCGGAGATCACCTGTACGAACTGCTCGTGATCGTGGCTGTGGCGCCCCGCCGCGACGCCCGCAGGCACCACGACCTGCACGAGGCTCGCCCCGGCGCCCGGGATCGTGCGCTTGGCGACGCCATTGGCGGCGAAGGTTTTTTCGCGGTCGTCCCAGGCGGTCAGGTGGTCGGTCATTGGGGGCATCTCCTTCGCCGCGGGAGATGCGTCCCGGCCGCACCGGGTCAACCGGCGCCGTATCGCCACCCGTGCGTCAACCGGTCCCGCCCTCGGGGCCGCGGCCGCGCCGGGACTTGGGCGGGCTCGGCTCGGGCTTCGGCGGGGTGGGGGCCGCTGGCTTGCCCGAGGACGGCCAGAGGGTCTCGAACAGCTCCTGCATCGCCCGGATGTTATGGCCCTGCACCTCGGCGCCGGTGCGCATCATCTGCTCGATCATCGCGGAGCCGGCCTCGCCGGCCTTCTCCCCGGCGGTCTTGGGAGCGGGCTTCGGCGGCGGGGCCGGGGCCGCGGTGGCGCCGGGCATGAACGCCTTGGCCATCTCGCCCCAGGCGGGGCCGAACGGGAACGGCACAGGGGGCGGGGGCGCCGCCGGCCGGGCCTGGGCGGGCTCCGCCTGGGGCTGGTTGAGCATGACGTGGACGATGCTGGCCACCACGGCGCCTGCCATCATCGGCAGCATCTGGCGCAGCACCTGCGCGCCGACGCCGCTGGTGGCCGAGGCCTGGCGCAGCACCGCCTGCATCAGCTGGGCCGAGCCGAACATCTGGGTCAGGGCTTCGAGCCCCTGAGGCGCGGCGGCGCGGGCGACCTCAGGCATGCCGAACATCCGGGCGAAGGCGTTCGGGTCGAGGCCGGCGCCGCGCTGGAGGCCGAGGGTCAGGGCCGGCATCAGCGCCTCGAACGCGCGGGCGGTCTGCTCGGGGGTCAGGCCGAATTGCTGGGCCATCGCCTGGATCCCGGCCTCGCCCTGGGCCTGAAACATCTCGAGCGGGTTGAACATGACGCCTCGTCCCCGTCCCGGCCGGACCGGCCGGGACGGGCCATGGTGACCGGTTGCGCGGCGAAATACCAGTTCCCGCGCGAGGATCTTGTGCTCAGCGCGGTCCGACGGCCCGATCGGGCGGTATTGCGGGCCGCGCCCGGCTCAGCTCACCGGGTCGGGATGGGGCTGGCCGGCGGGCAGGGGCGCCTCGCGCTGCGCGGCGGCGTGGGCTTCCTCCGGGGCACGGACGCGCCGGCCCCGCGTCTCCAGCCGGTCGACGGTGCGGCGGGCGAGCAGGATGCCGGTGATGCCGAAGACCAGCGAGCCGAGGCCCATGCCGGCGACCACGCCGCGTGGCCCGTAGAGCGCGGCGCCGAGCATCGCGGGCGGCACGGTGCCCAGCGTCGCCCGGCCCCAGTTCAGCACGGTCGAGCGGATCGGGAAGCCGAGATTGTTGAAGGCGGCATTGCCCAGGAACAGCAGCCCGTTGAAGAACCAGATCGCCCCGCCGGCGAGGCAGAAGAAGCCGAACAGGTCGCGCGCCACGCCCTGCAGCCCGAACAGGGACGCCAGGGGCTCGCGGCCGAGCGCCAGGATCAGCCAGACCAGGGCCGTGTAGGCGAGCGTCACCCGGATCGCCTCACGCAGGACCCCGCGCATCCGGTCGAACCGGCCGGCGCCCCAATTCTGCGCCAGGATCGGCCCGATCGCTCCCGACAGGGCGAACAGGCCGCCGAACGCCACAGGCGTCAGGCGGTCGATCACCGCGGCCGCGGCCACCGCGTCGGCCCCGTAGCTGGCAAAGAGGCGCGCCAGGAAGGCGCTCGCCACCGAGGGCGCGAGGTTGGTCAGCACCGCCGGCCCCGCGACCCCCGCCAGCACTGGGGCGTCCGCGACCATGTCGGCGACCCGCGGCAGGCCCAGCAGCCCGTGCCGGCTGACGCCGCGCAGGCCCACCGCCACGAAGGTCGCCCGCGCCACACAGATCGTGATCGCCGCGCCCTCCACCCCGAGGCTGGCGCCGAAAATCAGCAGCGGATCGAGGAAGGCGGTGACGATGGCGCCGGCCAGCGTCACCATCATGGCCTGGCGCGCCTCGCCGACCGCCCGCAGCAGGCCGGTGAACAGCATGCCGACGGCGAGCAGCAGGTTCGACGGCAGCGTGATCGTCAGGAACAGCTCGGCCACGCGCAGCGTCTCGCCGCTGGCGCCGATCAGGCTCAGCAGCCGCTCGGACAGGGCGAAGATCAACAGGGCGATGAGCCCGGCGGCAAGGCTCGCGAGCCCCAGGGACGAGCTCGACAGGCGCCGCGCCGCCGCGCGATCGCCCGCGCCCACCGCCCGCCCGACCAAGGCGCCCGCGGCGATCATCAGGCCGATATTCACCGCGGTGGCGAAGAACTGCACGATCGCCGCGAAGCCGATCGCCGCGGTGAGCTTCGGGTCGCCGAGCTTGGAGACGTAGAACAGCGACAGCAGATCGACCACGAAGATTGCCATCAGCCCCACCGAGCCGGTGGCGGCCATCACGACCACGTGCCGGAGGATCGAGCCGGTGACGAACCGGCCCGCCTGGGCCGGGGATGCGCTGTCAGGCATCGGGACGGTCACGCATCCCGGGCGGTGCCTTCCGATTCCAGCTCGGGCTCGTGATCGACCTCGATCTCGGCCGGCTCCTGCGGGGCGGGGGCGGGCTTCTCGAGGAGCCGCTCGGCCGCCTCGCGCCGGTCATTGCCGATCAGGTCGCGGGTCTCGGTGCTCAAGGCGCGGGCCGGGCGGACCGGCTCGGTCAGCGGCTCGGGCTTCAGCTCCGCCGCGGCGCCGCGCATCCAGCCGGCGCCCTCCGGCAGGGCGCCGGCCTGCTGCAGCACGAGCCGGGCGATGTCGCGCTTGCGCACGTCCTCGGCCCGCGCGGCGGCGACCTCGGGCGACAGGCCGAGTCCCTCCAGTGCCGCCCGCCCGAAGGCGAGGGCTGATTCCGCGGTCTCGCGGATCTGGTAATCCACGTCCCGGTTCATCAGCTCGACGGCGTGCAGGCGGTCATAGGCGCGCACGAAGGTGCGGACGTTCTGGAATTCCTCGTGCACGATGTCGACGATCTTGAGCGCGCCGGCGCGGTCGTCCACGCAGATGCAGACCAGCTCGACCCGGCCGATCCCGGCGGCGCGCAGCACGTCGAGGCGGGTGCCGTCGCCGTAATAGATCCGGAAGCCGAAGCGCGAGGCCGCGCGCAGCTGCTCCACGTCCTTGTCGATCACCGTCACCGGGATCCCCTCGGCGAGCAGCACCTGGGTCAGTACCTGCCCGAACCGGCCGAAGCCGATCACCAGCACCCGCGCCTCGCCGCTCTCGGCGAGCTCCGCCGACGGCTCCGACACGTCGACCTGCTCGCGGGCGGTGCGGCGCTCGATCAGCTTGTCGAGGCCCTTGGCCGCGATCGGCCCGATCAGCATGGTCAGCGCCGCGAGCGCCACCGCGAAGCGCGTCGCCGTGGGGCCGGTGAGCCCGAGATCCTCCGCCTGCGGCAGCAGCACGAAGGCGAATTCGCCCGCCGGGGCCAGCACGGCCGCGCCGCGCAGCGCCCCGAGGGTATCCGAGCCGAACAGCCGGAACAGGCCCGCGACGAGCGCGACCTTGACCAGGATCGCCCCGAGCGTCGCCCCGAACAGGGCCGGCCAGACCTCCCGCACCAGGCTGCCGTCGATCGACATGCCGACGCTCATGAAGAACAGGCCGAGCAGCATGCCGCGGAACGGCTCGATCTCGGCCTCGAGCTGGTGGCGGAAATTCGATTCGGCGAGCAGGATGCCGGCCAGGAACGCGCCCATCGCCATCGACAGGCCGACCTGCTCCATCAGCAGCGCGGTGCCGAGCACCACGAGCAGCGCCGCCGCGGTCATGACCTCGCGGGCGCCGCTGGCGGCGAGCAGCCGGAAGAACGGGTTGAGGCCGTAGCGGCCGACCAGCACCACCGCCAGGATCGCCGCCACCGCCTTGCCGGTGGAGATCGCCGCCGCCCCGAGCCAGGGGCCGCCGGTGGCGTGCCCCGCCGTGGCGAGCAGCGGCATCAGCGCCAGGATGCCGACCACCGACAGATCCTGGAACAGCAGCACCGCGAAGGCCCGGCCCCCGTAGGCGCTGCCGAGATCGCCCCGTTCCTCCAGGAGCTGCAGCGCCACCGCGGTGGCCGACAGGGCGAGCGCGATGCCGATCACCGAAGCCGCCCCGAGGCTGAGCCCGGCGGCCAATCCGACGCCGCCCAGAACCAGCGCGCAGGCGACGAGCTGCGCCGCCCCCAGGCCGAAGATGTCGCGCCGCATCGAGACGAGCTGCGACAGGTGCAATTCCAGCCCGACGATGAACAGCAGCAGCACCACGCCGATCTCGGCGACGCTGGCCGCGGTGTCGGGCTCGGCGATCAGCGACAGGCCGGAGGGGCCGATCAGCACGCCGGCCACCAGGTAGCCCAGCACGGCGCTCTGGCCGATCAGCCGGAACACCGGCACGCCGATCACCGCGGCCGCCAGGAAGGTCAGGACCGGCGGCAGGAAGCTCGCATGTTCGACGGGGCTCGCCATGCAGGTCTTCTCGGCGGATATCTTCGGGTTCGTGGGCGCAGCCCCGGCTTAGCGCGCGCGGCGCCGCGATGCGAGATGTGCAGGGGTGCCGTTCGGCACAAGCGGGCCCTGAAGTCCAAGAAGACACGGTGCCTGGGCCGTCTGACGCCGGGCCCTGCAACACCGTAAAGCTGCGGTCGGTTCAGGTGCTTGAGCATATGATCGGCGAGCCATCGAGCTGTGGCGGTCGCGATCTCCTATTTCGATGAGAAACTCGTCTATCCGGACGGCGCGATCGTCCAGATGCGCATATGGCAAGCGCCCCAACCAGTCCGGGGCGTAACGCACGGGTTCAAATATTCGCTGTTCTACGGACGACCCGGTCTCCGGATCCTGGCCTACGACAACGAGGCCGGAAAAGGCGATCACGTTCATCGCCTCCACGATGAGACGGCTTACACGTTCGTATCTGTCGAACGGCTCGTGGCCGACTTTCTCGCTGAAGTCCCTCTCCTACGCGGAGGCGCATCATGACGGATCACGTCAAAGTCGTAATTGGCGGCACGGCCGAGGATATGGGGCACCGCTTCATCGCGCGCTGGAAGCAGGTGGAAGCCGGCGATCAGGCGCCGGCAGAGTCCGTCTTGATCTTCAAGGATCTGAAGACCTTTAAGAGCCTCATCTCGGACCAGCGCGTGGCCCTGCTGGAAGCGTTGTTCAAGTTCGGCAGCGCGCGGTCGATCCGGGCGCTGGCGAAGACCCTGGATCGGGATTATCGACGGGTCCACGACGAGGTGCGGGCCCTGATCGATGCAGGCTTGATCAGGCAGGAGGACATGACGCTCTGGCCGGCCGTGAAAGAAGTCCGGCTCTCGCTCAGCTTCGCACCGGAGGATGGCGCCGATCGTCGGGCTTCGTGATGCATCGAACCTTTCAAGGCGCGTCCCAAGCCACCCGCCACGCGCCCGGGATCACCCCAGCAGCCGCGACCGGGCCCGGCGCGAGCCGTCGATGAACTCGAAGCCACCGGCCGCGCTCAGCATGTGCAGGCGCGAGCCCGGCCAGGCCGCCCCGGGGCCGAGGCGGGTCTCGACCCGCTGCTCGTAGCCCTCCGCGTCGAGCCGCAGGATCCGGGCGAGGCCGAGCGCCGCGCCGTAGCCCCGGCGGCAATCCTGCACGGGCCGGATCAGGGCGCCGTCGCGGGCCACGATCGGCCCGGCCGCCCGGGCCGAGCCGACATCGATCAGCACCGGGTTGCGCGGATGCGGCGTCCAGGGACCGCGGAAATGCGGCGCGCGCCAGAGATGCAGGGTGTCGGAATAGCTGCCCCCGCCCGCCCGGACGGTGGCGAACATCCACCAGCACCCGTCGTGGTGCAGCAGCGTCGCGTCGCCCGCCACCACGTGGTCGACCAACACCGCCTCGTGGACCCAGCCCCCCGGGAAGGCGGTGGCCCGGTACAGGTCGATCGTGCCCGAGGCGTGGGATTCCGGGATCATCCAGACCGCCCCGTCCGCCTCGAACACGAACGGGTAGGAGAGGTGGGTCTCGAGCTCCAGCACCGGCTCCGGGCGGCCGCGCGGGCCCGTCGCGTCGAAGCCGAGGGCGGAGATCACGCCCTTGCCGCGGCGATAGTCGAATTCCTCCACGAACAGGGTCACGGACCCGCCGTGCGCGATCGCGAACGGGTCGGCGTAGAAGCGCCGTCCGTCATCGGGCAGGTCGGTCCAGCCGCCCTCGGGGTGGCGGCGCAGGTCGATCAGGTCCGGGCCGACGATGCGCCGCCAGCCGACCCGCCATTGCGGGCTGTGGAAGCAGAGCGCGTAGAGCCGGCGGGCGATCTGCCGGGCCAGCCCGCTGGCCGCGCGCCGGCTGACGCCGAGGCCGCCGAGGTCGAAGGACGCCTGCCGCTGTAGGGCCGTTTCGGTCCCGTCCGGTAGGTGCGTCGAGGCGGCGCCGTCGAGCGCCGCGGCGATCAGCGTGATGCTCCGGGCGAGGTAATCCTCGAAGGCGATCAGCATCACCGTGTGGGATTCCGCGCCGAGGCGCCCGACCGCCACCGGGATTCCGTCCGGCCCCCGCAGGGCCGCCACCGGGGCGCGCCCGGCGAACAGGGCCGCGAGCAGGCCGGCCTCCCCTGGCATGCCGTCGAAATCGAGCCGCCAGACCGGCCGTCCCCGGTCCGCGACCGCGTCGGATTCGGCCTGGCCACCGGAGAGATCGAGGACGAGGTCGGGTTCGCCCGCCGCGACCTCCGCCCCGTAGGCCCCGAACGCCATCGGCTCGGCCGCCGTGGCCAGGCCAGGACGGGGCAGGCCATGAATCGCCGCTTCCAGGCGGAACAGCAGCTCGGCATTGGGCGGCAGGCCGTGCGCGCCCAGGACCCATTCGACCTGGAGGCGCCGGTCGGGCCGCTGGCCGAGCTGGTCGAGAAGGCGGATGTGCCAGCCGCGCAGGGTCCGACGGTCGAGGCGCACGGTCATCTGCCGCGCCACCGGCCGGCTGTCGAGCGTCCGGGGCTCCGGCCAGACCGGTCCGCGGCCGGTCCCGACGGCCGGCTGATCCGCGCCCCCGATCGAGCGCTCCATCAGGCGGACGACGCTGTCGGTCTTCGCTGAGGCGGCGTCCCGAAGGCTGGCCGTCCCGGTTCGGAGGGCGGGGGTCCCGTGCGGCGTGTCGAATCCCGTAGCGACGCTCACCGCGAATCCAGACCTTGAGGAACCTCGAAGACGACCGACGATACGGTCGTCGCCTGAACGAATGCTATCGCTCTGCGACGCAATCAAACAAGTCCGGCCGCCTCTCCACCGTTCCGGGCGGTTAATCCGGATCGGAGTCTGTTGATAAACAAAAACACCGCGCTTCACCCATCGCGATAACCCGTCGCCACGCGGCCGTGATACCATGCCGCGCGGCCATCCCGGCGCAAAGCGGGAACTCGCGGATTGGCTTGGCGGTTCGCCCGTTAGACGTGATGCGGAGACACGACATGACACGCAAGATGATGCCGTTGGCCGCGATGCTGCTCATCGGCCTCCCGAGCGCGGCCTTCGCCTGGGGCGGCGGTGGCGGTGGCGGTGGTGACAGCGGCAGCGGGCTCTCGCCCTACGCGGCGCTGAGCGGCAACGATCGCTCGGCCGGCGTCAACAACGGCAATTACCGCGATCCGGCCCTCGACCCCTATATCCGGGCCTATGACCCCGAGGCCGCGGCCCGCGCCGCGACGCCCCCGGCCGCCCAGCCGCGCCTGCGCATGCGGCCGTATTACGGGTATCCGTACTGAGCGACCTCGTGCCTGCCGGACCCCCGATCGGGTGGCCCGGCGGGCGCGTCAGGACCGTTCTGAGCCGGCTGCCTTGACCTTCTTGAGCACCCAATGGCCGCCGGACGGCTTGCAGCCGGTGCCGCGTACGAAGCGACTGCGGCCGGGGCCGATCACCGAGGCCAGGAAGTTCCGGCAGATCAGGTCGTCCGCCACGTAAGGCAGGCCGGTCGGGTTGACCGCTCCGTGCAGGCCGGTCTCGGGGTTGTCCCACTTCACCGGACGGCCGTTGCCCTGGGGATCCAGGGCGACCGACAGCGCTGCGCGGGCCCGCCGCCAATCCTCTTCGCCGAGATCGTTGCCGAAGCTCGCCGGCCGCTTCTCGATGCTGCCGGTGACCACGGGCTCCTCGGCCACGGGCGGCGCGGCCGCCGCAGGCTCGCCCCGGAAGACGAGCAGCGGCTGGCTGCAGCTGCACAGGACCATTGCCAGCGACAGAGCTGCCATCGCCACAGGGACGCGCAACCGTCGACTTGGCTCTTTACACGCGCATCGCCGCATTACACCTGACTCACGACGGGCTATCCGCTCGACCGAACATGCCGATGTCGGTGCCCCCTCAGGCCCTTGACGCGGCAGGCAGGAGTCTTGCCGTGGATCAGTTAAGGACCGATGACCCGAAGGCCGGCGCGCCTGCCCCGACCTCGGACTTTACCCTGAGCGACGACCCGTTCGCGCTGTTCGCCGTCTGGATGCGCGAGGCGGAGGCCGCCGAGCCGGAGGATCCGAACGCGATGGCGCTGGCCACCACGGGCTCGGACGGACTGCCGGACGTGCGCATGGTCCTGCTGAAGGGCTTCGATGAGCGCGGCTTCGTGTTCTACACGAACGTCCAGTCCGCCAAGGGCGAGGAGCTGGCCCAGAACCCACAGGCCGCCCTGGTGCTGCACTGGAAGAGCCTGCGCCGGCAGGTCCGCGCGCGCGGGCCGGTCTCGCCGGTGACGCCGGAGGAGGCCGATGCCTATTTCGAGAGCCGCCGCCGGGAGAGCCGCCTCGGCGCCATCGCCAGCCAGCAATCCCGCCCGCTCGCCGACCGTGCCGCACTGATGGCCGAGGTGACCGAGCTCGCCGCTCGCTACGAGAACGGCCCGATCCCCCGGCCGGAGCACTGGACCGGCTTCCGCATCGCCCCGGTGTCGCTGGAATTCTGGCAGAACGGCGATTACCGCCTGCACGACCGGGTCCGGTTCACCCGCGCCGGCGACGGCTGGAGCCGCGCGCGGCTGTATCCGTAGCCGAAGTCTTGGTTTCACACGATCCGAGACCTTGTGCGGGTGCAGGGCAGAGCCCTGCGAACCTCGTGGGCTCCGCCCCCGAACCCCGCCACAGCGCTGAGCCCTTTGGGAACCCTTGAAACGAAGAGAGCCCCGGCGGGGGCCGGGGCGCTCAATCTTGATCGGTGACGTGCGACGAGGCTCAGGCCTCCTCGCCGTCCTTCTTCTCGCCGTCCTCGGAAGCCTCTTCGGCCTTCTCCTCGGCGGACTCGGCCGACTGCGCCTCGGCGATCGCGGCCTCCTCGGCCTCGACCTCGGCACCCAGCACGGTCGGCGGGACGATGTTGGCGACCGGGTCGGTCGGCTCGCCGGTGTGGCTGCCGGCCGGGATCTTGATGTCGGCGACGTGGATCACGTCGCCGATCTCGCGGCCGGTCAGGTCGACCTCGATCGCGTCCGGGATCTGGTCCGGGGCGACCTCGAGGGTCAGGGTGTGGGCGACGATGTTGAGGGTGCCGCCGAGCTTCTTGATGCCGGGGGCCGCGGCCTCGTTGATGAAGTGCACCGGCACCTCGACGGTCACGGTCTGACCGGAGACGACGCGCAGGAAGTCGACATGCAGCGGCACGCCGCTGACTGGATCGAGCTGGAAGTCGCGCGGGATCGCCCGGACGGTCTTGCCGCCGGCCTTGATCTCGAACAGCGTGGTCTTGAAGCCGCCGGCATAGATCAGCGTGCGGGCGCGAACGAGGTCGATGGCGATGGATTGCGGCGGCTGGCCGCCTCCGTACACGACGGCGGGAACTTGACCCTGGCGACGAACGGCCCGGGCGGCCCCCTTGCCGACCCGGTCGCGTGCCACGGCCTCAAGCGTCTTGACTGCGCTCATGGCGTGATCCTTCAAAAGATGGCTGGACCCGAAAAACGAAAAAGCCGCCCGACGCGGACGGCTATAACCTTCCCGGTGCGCCCCTGCCTCCAAGGGTGTCGGGGGGCGCGCCGTGCGCATACACGGACGGGGGCAGATTGGCAATGTTCGGGTTGGGCCGTCACGCAGCCGCGACGCCGCGGCGGAGAATGCCGGGCGCTTCTTTCCGGCCTGGCCGCTCCGGTCGGATAAGGCGCCGCGATATCCTCTATCTCATCGTCCGCCAACTACTACAGCGCGCTACGGGACTTGTATGACCTGCGCCGAGCCGCGGGATCGAACGTGAAGTTTCGCGTGACTCCCATAAATTTTTACGACAGCAGGTCCTGAAGTCGAGATGTCTGCATCCTCGCGCGGTGCGATGTCGATTTCACCGCTGCCGCGAATCTGAACCGACGCACGCTGGGTCTCAAGCTTGCTCAGATCTACGCGCGCCGGACCGCTGCTTCTGAGCACGACGTCTTTGACATATCCGTCTGCTGTGACGCTTCCGGTGCCATGACTTGTGATCTTCAGTGTGTCTTGGCTGATAGTATTTAGATTAAGCCGTCCCGGACCATTCAGCGTCCATGCTGTGACCGAGGGACCCACGATGTGTACGACGATATCGGCGGGATTTGCGCAGGGGCGATAGTCTTCTCTGTCCCACATGAGTTTACTGTCGCGCATGCGTACATGGCTTATAACATCTGAGTTCCCAATTACTATAGCACTAAATTTCGCGCTTGTCTGGTATTCAACTTGAACTGGAATATTGATATTGATGGAGCTGCCTCCGCTCCATCCGAGATCGACGCTAGTGCGAGACGCGCTCACGTTCGGCTCATTCGAGCCGTCGCAGGTCGAGTGGCGGTCCTGAGGCTCGGCCTTCGCGAATGTTTCGATGCTGAGCAGAAAGTTAGATGCAGAAACAATGTAAAATAATAAGGCGGCTTGCGTGAGATGCATAGTCATCAATTGTCTCCGAAATTCGATTTTGCCCTTCTGTGGGCCAATAATTGCCTAGTTCTCGATGAATGGTTTCGCTGCAATCGAGAGCGTGGGGGGAATTAATGAACATCGATGGTCGCTGCAAATGGAAAGGAGTAAGTGGATGAGATGGCATTATCATGTCATCATGTGTCGTCGTCATGTGCTGTGATCATATGCGGGCACGAGTAAGAGGACAGGCGATCCGTGCGCACCAGCAATCGTATCACTGAAATCCACGCCGGTCTGCGGGCCCTCGACCGTGAAGAGACTGCGCTGAGTGCCATTCTGCGGCAGCGGGTTCAGGAGGCGCTCAATGATCCGCGCCCGGCGATCCCGGCTGAGCAGGTCTTGGCCGATCTACGAGCCTATCACGCCGAGCGCATAAGAGCGGCCAAGCGCGGCGCGTAGCGTACCGGTGGTCTTACCCCTACGGACGCAGCCCCGCCAGCGCCCGCCGGGCCCGGCGCCGTTGCAGCCACACGGTCAGGCCGAGGGCGGTGCCGATCACCAGGGCGGAGAAGGCGGTCGTGGTGGTGCCGAGCGCGTAAATCTCCGGCGTCGTCACCGTGGTGGTCAGGCCCTGCAGCTCCAGCGGCAGGGTGTTGCGGCCGCCGATCGCCTGGCTGGTGCGGGCGAGCTCGTCGAACGACAGGGTGAAGCCGAACAGGGCGACGCCGACCAGGGCCGGGGCCAGGATCGGCACCACCACGTGCCGCAGCGTCTGTGCTCCGGTGGCGCCGAGGTCGCGGGCGGCCTCTTCGTAGGCGGGGCTGAACCGGTTGAACACCGCGAACATGATCAGCAGGCCGAAGGGCAGCGTCCAGGTGAGATGCGCCCCCAGCGCCGAGCTGTAGAGGCCCATGAGGGTGCCGTGATCCTGCAGGAAGCCCCAGCCGGTGGCCTCCGCCAGCGCCTTGATCCCGTCGTCGAGGAGCCGGAATTCCAGCCCGATCCCGAGCGAGACCACGATCGAGGGCACGATCAGGCTCGACACCGCCAGGGCGAAGACCAGGCCGGCCCCCCGGAACCCCTTGCGGAAGGCGAGCCCTGCATAGAACGCGAGGGTGACGGTGAGTGCCATCACCACCAGCCCGAGCGTCAACGAGCGCCGGAGCGCCGCCCAGATGTCGACGACGCCGACCCCCTCCCAGAGCTTGGCGAACCAGTGGATCGAGACCCCGTTCATCGGGAAGGTCAGGCCGCCGGACGGGCCCTGGAAGCTCAAGGCCAGGATCGTCAGGGTCGGGCCGTACAGGAACAGGACGTAGAGGGCGAAAATCCCGGCGAGCCCGTAGAAGGCGAAGCTGCGCGGCCGGTCCATCTCCTACAGCTCCCTGCGCAGGTCGATCATCCGGGTGAGCCCCAGGATCATCAGCAGCACGGCGGCGAGCAGCACCACGGCGTTGGCGGCCGCCGCCGGGAATTGCAGGTAGGCCATCTGCACCTGGATCACCTTGCCGACGCTGGCGATCTGCTGCCCGCCCATCATGCCGACGGTGACGAAATCGCCCATCACCAGGGTGACCACGAAGATCGACCCGATGGCGATGCCGGGCTTGGCCAGCGGCAGCACCACGTTCCACAGGGTCTGGAACCCGGAGGCGCCGCAATCGCGCGCCGCCTCGATCAGCGACCGGTCGATGCGGGCCAGGCTGTTGAAGATCGGCACGATCATGAACACCGTGTCGAGATGCACGAAGGCCAGCACCACCGCGAAGTCGGAATAGAGCAGCCCCTCGATCGGCGCCTTGATCACCCCGAGGCTGCGGAGCGTGTCGTTGACCAAGCCGTTGCGGCCGAGCAGCGGGATCCACGAGATCATGCGGATCACGTTCGAGGTCCAGAACGGGATCGTGCAGAGCAGGAACAGGCCCATCCGCACCGTGTCCGAGCGGATGTGGAAGGCCAGGAAGTAGGCGATGGCAAAGCCCAGCGGCAGGGTGATCACCAGGGTCAGCGCGACGAATTTCAGGGTCGAGAGATAGGTCCGGACCGTCGTGCAGAGGTCGGCGGAGAGGCAGCCGTCGAACACGTCGGCGTAGTTCTGCAGGGTCAGCGCCGGGGTGATCGCGTACTCGTTGTACTCCCAGAACGACACCACCGCGGTGAGCAGCAGCGGCACGACCAGGAAGACCAGGAACACCAGGGCGAGCGGCGCCGCCTGGAGATAGGCGAGGCTTGTCCGCCGGCGCCGGGGCGCGGCCGCGATCGGCGCGGCAACGGTTTCGGCGGTGCGGGGGAGGGCGAGATCGTTCACTGGGTTGCCTGTGACGGCGGGGCGGTTTCCCTCCCCCCTCTGCGGGGGAGGGTGGCCCGCGAAGCGGGTCGGGAGAGGGGAGCAACGGTGCAGGACGGGGCAGCGGCGTTCAAAACACTCCTTCTGGACACCGCGCTCCCCTCTCCCGACCCCTGCTGACGCAGGGGCCACCCTCCCCCGCAGAGGGGGGAGGGAGCCCTATCTCGGGCATGCCCGAAATAGGGGGAAAGAGCGCGTCCAGGCACGGCGCTCACGCGGCGATGAACTCGTTCCACTTGCGCACCATGTAGGTGTTCTCGTCCATCACGGCGTTCCAGCAGGCGACCGCGCCCATGCGCTGGTCGAAGGAGCCGCCGTCGCGGGTGGCGCCGGCCTTCTCGATCAGGGTGCCGTCCGGGCCCAGGATGTCCTTCTCGGCGGGCTTGCCCTCCATCCAGAACGCCCATTCGTAGGGCTGCATGTTCTCTTTCGCGGTCTCCAGCACCGCGGAATAGTAGCCCTGGCGGTTGAGATAGGCCCCGGCCCAGCCGGACAGGAACCAGTTGATGAACTCGTAGGCCGCGTCGAGCTTCCGGCCGCTCAGCGTCTTCGGGATGCCGAAGCCCTGGGCCCAGGCGCGGTAGCCCTCCTTGAGGGGCTGGTAGGTGCAGGGCACGCCCTGGGCGCGCACCTTGGTGACGGCGGGCGACCACATCGACTGGATCACCGTCTCGCCGGAGGCCATCAGGTTCACGGATTCGTTGAAGTCCTGCCAGAAGGCCCGGAACTGGCCGGCGCGCTTGGCCTCGATCAGCACCTTGATGGTGCGGTCGATCTCGGGCTTCGTCATGTTGCCCTTGTCGCCGTAGGTGTAGTCGCCGGTGGCCTCCACCACCATGGCAGCGTCCATGATGCCGATGGACGGGATGTTCAGGATCGACGTCTTGCCCTTGAATTCGGGGTTGAGGAGATCCTTCCAGCTCTCCACCGGCCGCTTGATCAGGTCGGGCCGGATGCCCAGCGTGTCGGCGTTGTAGGTGGTCGGGATCAGGGTCAGCCACTCGGTCGGCGCGGAGGCGAAGGTCTTGGCGGTCTGGCCCTCGAGGTAGAACACCTTACGGGGCGCCGTGCCCTGATCACCGATCCGCTTCCCGTTCACCTCGCCGCGGGTGAACACGCCGGTGATCTTGTCGGCGAGCTTGATCCGCCTGACGTCCAGGCCGCTGAGGTTGCCCGACGGGATGATCTTCTTGAGGCTGAAATACTCGGTGTCGACGAGGTCGAAGGAGTTCGGCTGGGTGACCACCCGCTTGGTCACCTCGTCGGTGACCACCGGAATGTATTCGAGGGTGATCCCGAGATCCTCCTTCACCTTCCGGGCGATGTCGGCGGACTGGCTCACCGCGGTGCCGAGATAGCGCAGGGTCACGGGCTCAGCCGCGTGCACCGCCGGGAAGCCGGTCACTGGCGTTGCCGCCAGGGCCGCGGCCCCCTTCAGAAGCGTGCGCCGGCTCGGCTTCGAGAACGGGTCCATGGTCGTCTCCAACTGTCTACGCGTCGAGGCGGTGGGCGGCGGCGGCGTCCCAGCCGACCGGGATCGTGTCGCCCGGACGGAGCGGGCGGGCCGCGAAGGCGGAGTCGCTGAGCACGGCAGTCAGCGCGGCCGGGCTCTCGGCCAAGGCTTCGGGCGGCCGCTCCAGCCCGTCGGCATCGAGCCCGACATGAACGCTGGTGCCCTGGTACTCGACCGCGACCACCCGGGCCGCGAGCGCGCCGGGGCCGGCCGCCTCGCCCAGCCGCATCCGGTCGGCCCGGACGGCGATCATCCCGTCGGGCCGGCGGATCACGTTGTGGCCGCCGATGAACCGGGCCACGAAGGCGGTGGCCGGCCGCTCGAACACGGTGCGCGGGTCGGCGGCCTGCTCGATCCGGCCGGCATTCATCACCACCACGAGGTCGGAGAGCGCCATCGCCTCCTCCTGGCTGTGGGTGACGTGGATGAAGGTGAGGCCGAGTTCGGTCTGGATCCGCTTCAGCTCGACCCGCATCCGCACCCGTAGGAACGGGTCGAGCGCCGAGAGCGGTTCGTCCAAGAGCAGCACCTTCGGGCCGGTGACCAATGCGCGCGCGAGTGCCACGCGCTGCTGCTGGCCGCCCGAGAGCTGGGCCGGCAGGCGCCCGGCGAGGTGGCCCATCTGCACGAGCTCGAGCATCGCCATGGCCTTGGCCCGGCGCTCGGCCTTGCCGACGCCGCGCATCCGCAGGCTGAAGGCGACGTTGTCCCGTGCGTCGAGATGCGGGAACAGCGCGTAGCTCTGGAACATCATGGCGGTGCCGCGCTCGGCCGGCGTCGCGTCGCCCACCGCCTTCGGGCCGATCACCACGTCGCCGGCGCTGGCGCGCTCGTGCCCGCCAATCATCCGCAGGGTCGTGGTCTTGCCGCAGCCGGAGGGCCCGAGCAGGCAGCAATAGGCCCCGGACGGCACCTTCAGGTCGATGGCGTCGACCGCGGTCGCCGCGCCGTAGCGCTTGGTCAGGCCGATCAGCTCGACATTCATGCGAGGCTCCCCCCGGAGATTGCAGGCAAGCGGCGGGCCAGCGTGACCGTCAGGCGTCCCGCCGCTCGGCCGGATCGACGGTTCGGTCGAGCACCCGCCCGCGCCCCGGCGCGGAGAGAACCTTGCCGTCCTCGGCGATCACCGCGCCGCCCGCGATGGTCATCACCGGCCAGCCGGTGACCGCAAACCCCTCCCACGGCGTGTAGTCGGAGCCGTGGTGGAGGATGTCCTGGCGGATGGTCTCGCGCTTGTTGGGGTCCCACAGGGTCAGGTCGGCATCGAAGCCCGGGGCGATCGAGCCTTTGCGCGGATACAGCCCGTAGAGCTTGGCGTGGTTCGTGGCGGTCAGCGCGGCGAACTGGTTGAGGCTGATCCGCCCCTTCGAGACGCCCTCCGAGAAGAACACCGGCAGCCGCGTCTCGATGCCGGGGATGCCGTTCGGGATCCAGCGGAAGGAGGTCTTCCCGCGCGGGTTCAGCTTGCCCTGCGGGTCGTCGTAGCGGAACGGGCAATGGTCGGAGGAGACCACGTCGAAGATCCCGCGCCGGATGCCCGACCACACCGCCTCCTGGCTCTCGACATCCCGCGTCGGCGGCGAGCAGACGTACTTGGCCCCCGCCATGGGATCCTCGTAGCCGAGCCCCTTCATGTCCTCGGCCGTCAGCGTCAGGTATTGCGGGCAGGTCTCGGCCCGGATCTTCAGGCCGCGCGCCTGCGCCCAGGCGATCTGCTCGGTCGCCTCGCGGCCCGAGACGTGGACGATGACGATCGGCAGGTCGATCAGCTCGGCGTGGCTGATCGCCCGGTGGGCCGCCTCCCGCTCGACCACCTCGGGGCGCGACAGGGCGTGGCCGTAGGGCCTGGTCTCGCCGGCCCGCTCCAGCCGCTCGCTGAGATAGCGGATCGCGTCGTAGCCCTCGGCATGGACCATCACCCGGGCGCCCTGCCGCCGGGCGACGTGGAACACATCGAGCAGCTGGCGGTCGTTCAGCACCAAGTCGTCGTAGGTCATGAACACCTTGAACGAGGTGTAGCCGTCGGCCACCAAAGCCGGCAGCTCCTGGCCGAGCACAGCCTCGGTCGGGTCAGAGATGATCATGTGGATCGCCACATCGATGTGGCACTGGCCTTCGGCCTTCGCCCGGTAGGCATCGACCGTCTCGCGCAGCGACGCGCCGCGGGGCTGGAGCGCGAACGGCATCACGCAGGTGTTGCCGCCGGCCGCCGCCGCCCGGGTGGCGCTGGCGAAATCGTCGGCCATGACGATGCCGGGGCCGGAATCCTGGGCAATATGGACATGGCTGTCGATGCCGCCCGGAAGGACCAGTAGCCCGGAGGCGTCGATCACCCGGGCGGCGTCGGCGATCCCCTCGGCCACAGCCACGATCCGCCCGCCGCGCACGCCGACATCTGCCCGCACCGTGTCGCTCGCCGTGACCACGGTACCACCGCGGATCGCCAGGTCGAATTCGGGCATGATGCGCTCTCCTCCGCGCCCGCGGGCGCCTGTCGGAACGGACGGATGCATCGTCCGCGCCGATTCGGACGATGCGAGGAGGGCACAGCCGTCCGGCAGGGTCCAGAGTGCGCGAGGCATGGGCTCCCAAAGGGCTCAGCCCTTTGGCGGGGTTCGGGGGCGGAGCCCCTGATGCATCGGGCCAAGCCCGCTACCAGGGCTCTGCCCTGGACCCGCGAAAGGTCACGGACCTTTCGAAACCGAGACTTGGGTTCGGAGATTCGAGGGGGCGGCTTCATGGAACTGACGCCACACCCGCCGCATGTGGCGGGCCGAACCGAAGCCTGCGCGGTCGGCGACCTGCTCCAGGGCAAGGTCGGTTTGGGCGATCAGGTCCCGGGCCAGCGCGATCCGGGCGCGGTTGACCGCATCGGTCACGGTCATCCCGGCATGGACCCGGAACAGCCGGGCGAGGTTGCGCGCGCTCGCCCCGGCGAGGCGGCCGAGGGTCTCGGGGGACCAGGCGCGGGTGGGTTCGGCGGCGATCGCGTCCTGGGCGCGGTGCACCACCGGGTGCAGGTGGCTGCGGCCTTCGAGCCAGGGTGAGAGCTGCGGATCATCGGGGCCGCGCCGCATGTAGACCACCAGGGTCCGGGCCGTCGCCAAAGCCGCGGCCGGGCCGGCCCATTCGGCGACGAGATGGAGCATCAGGTCCACGCCCGCGGTGACGCCGGCGCTGCTGAACCGGTCCCGGTCCTGCACGAACAGCCGGTTCTCCAGCACCCGCGCCTGCGGCGCCAGGGCGGCGAGCCGGGCGCAGCTGGCGTGGTGGGTGGTGCAGGCATAGCCGTCGAACAGCTCGGCCCGGGCCGCCAGCAGGGTGCCCTCGCAGACCGTGACCAGGGTGTGACCTGGCCGGACCGCGCCGCGCAGCCAGGCGACGATCCCCGCCTCGGCGGCTGCATCGTCCGGATCGGCCGCGCAGCCGAGCACCCGGGACGACGCGCCCGGCACGAGCACCACGGTGCCCGGCGGGATCGAATCCGGCAGCGGCTCGGTGCCGCCGAGATCCAGCCCGATCGAGCAGCGGGTGCGCGCCTGCGGCGCCACGTAGCGCACCGAGAACGCGACCCGCTCCTGGGCCGCCCCGGCGATGCGCAGGACCTCCATAGGCCCCGCGAGGTCGAGCAGCAGGGTGCGCGGCGGCAGGACCACCAAGACCGGAATGCGCCGCGCCGCCTCGCTCATGCGGCAACCCGCAGGTCCCGGCCGGCGAGAGCCTGCTCCACCGTGGCGATGCGGGCGAAGCGGTCCACCAGCACCAGCTCGGTGTGCGCCTTGATGTCGTTTGCCGCGAACCGGCGGCCGTCCGGGTGGGTCATCGCGAAGGTCAGCGTCGCCTCGGTGACGTAATCCACCTGCCAGCCGCTATCCGAGGCGTGACGGGTGGTGGTCTCGCAGCATTGCTCAGTGCGGATCCCCGACACGATCAGCCGGCGGATCCCGTGCTCCGTCAGCCAGCCCGCGAGGCCGCTCTCGACCAGCGCGCTGTGCCGGCGCTTGTGGAAAATCGCGCCCGGCGCGATCACGATGGGCTCCAGGGTGCGGACATGGCCCGACGCGAGCGAGAACGGCCCGGTCTCGGCGACGTGGAACACCTGCAGCACCGGAATGTTGCGCGCGACCGCGCCGTCGATGAGCGCCTGCAGACGTTCGGTGAAGAGCGGCACATCCGCCTCGCTCCAGAACGGCCGGTGACGGAAGGACTCCTGGACATCGATGACCAGCAACGCAACATCGGACATTTCGTGTCTCCCGCTTGGTGAAGCGAGCGGCAGGATCGCGCTCTGACGGGGCGCGCGAAAGAAACCGTACAGCCAACCAGCGGACATATCCGGCCATACACGGAGGATACGGCATGGGCGATCCGAACAACATCTTCGTGCTGACCGGGGCGGGCGTGTCGGCCGAGAGCGGGCTCGGCACCTTCCGCGACCGTGGCGGGATCTGGGCGCGGTTCGACCCAATGAAGCTCGCCACCCCGGAGGCCTATGCCGCCGATCCCGATACGGTGCTCGACTTCTACGACCATCGCCGCCGCGGCGTGGTCGCGGCCGAGCCCAACGCGGCCCATGTCGCCCTGGCCCGGGCCGAGGCGCGGCTGGCCGCGCGGGGCGGGCACCTGTTCCTGTGCACGCAGAACGTCGACGACCTGCACGAGCGGGCGGGGTCGCGCGCGGTCGTCCACATGCATGGCGAACTGCTCAAGGCCCGCTGCACTGCCTGCGGGACAGTCACGCCCTGGCGCGATGACCTCGACCGGGACTCGATCTGCCCGGCCTGCGGGGGCGTCGGCCGGATGCGGCCGGACGTGGTCTGGTTCGGGGAGATGCCGATGCATCTCGACGCGATCGAGGCGGCCCTCGCCGCCGCCGACCTGTTCGTGGCCGTGGGGACCTCGGGCGCGGTCTACCCGGCGGCGGGCTACGTGCGGAAAGCGCGAGCCCGCAACATTCCCACCTGCGAAATCAACCTAGAGCCCTCGGACAACGCCGATGCGTTCGACGATGCCCGCTACGGGCCGGCCAGCACGGCACTGCCGCGCTTTCTCGCCGATTTCGGGTTGTGAACCGCCGGGGGGCTGCAAACCGTTGAGAGGGTAAACGATTTCGATTCGAGAGCCCGTCCCTCGTGACAGGACCAGAGTCTTAAATGATGCGAATCACATCCGCGCGAGCTGTCAAGAACTGGTCGGACAGTTGCCCACCGGTTACAACGGTCAAGCTTGGGTTCGGCGTCGCGGCCCGCCCAAGCGTTCGTTGAAGCCACAAGGGGAAGACAAAGACCCATGCAGCACTTCACCGTAACCGACCGCGAGCGCGATACCGTCCTGGCGGCCCTTCGCTATTATCAATTCTACCGGATGCAGGGTCATCCGTTCGACCCCCGCCAGGACCACCTGATCGACACCATCGCGTCCCGGGCGGGGGACGCCCTGGATCTCGCCGAGATCGACGACCTCTGCGCCGGCCTGAACGGCAACCCCCACGCTCTGGCCGCCGCGGCCGCCTGAAGCCACAGCGCGGGGCGGATCGCGTGCCGCCCCGGATCGTTCCGGCCGCCTAGCCGCCGGGGCCGGGGATCGTGACTTCCGAGATGAGCGATGCCGCCGCCGGAGCGATCCCCGACCGCGTTTCACCGATCGAGACGCGGCGCCGATCCCCGCGGACCTCGGGGATCCACTCGGTACCGAACGAGGCACAAGTCTCCTCTCCCATGCAGGAGAGGGACAGGGTGGGGGGGCAGGTCTTTCCGTAAAGGGCGCACCCCTTATCCCGACCGTCTCTCGCACGGGAGAGGGAGCATGACGCCCCGTCCATAGGTAGATCTGCAAGCACCGCAGCCCGCGTTCCCCCGGCCGGCCACGGCGTCATCGCACCGGTGCTGAGCCGGGGACCGGCAGCGCCTCAGGGCGCCTTCTTCAGCTGGCTCTCGGCGCGGGCCACGCCGGCCTCGCAGCCCTGCGCGTCGCCCTTGGAATCGGCGGTCCGCGCCTCGTCCAAGGCGACCTTGGCCTGCTGCGCGGCATCCGCGCCCTCGCCGGCCTGGGCCGACTTCTCGGGCGGAGCCTGGGGGGATTCGTTGGCGCGCTCGCCCTCGGTGCCGGTCAGGCCCTCGCCGCCACGCTTGGCGGCGTTGCCCTGGCCGCTGGTCGAGGCCGAGATCGAGGCGGTCGCCTCCGACGTCACCCGCTTGGACAGGGCGTCGATCTTGTCCGAGCAGGGCGAGGCGAGGACCGGGGCCGCCATCAGGACCAGGGCCAGGGGCACCGAGACGGAAACCGTGAAGGCGGCGGGACGCATCATCGTGTCGAACTCTCTCATGTCGGGGGGCCGGGGATCAGGTCCCCGGTCCCCCAACGCATCGCGAGGGAGTGCGGTTCAGGCGCTCAGCTGGTCGCGGATCGGCAATTGCCGCACGCGCCGGCCGGTGGCGGCGAAGACCGCGTTGGCGATGGCCGGCGCCACCGGCGGCACGCCGGGTTCGCCGACGCCGCCGAGCGGGCCGTCATAGGAGCCGGTCGGCACCAGGTGCACGCGGACAACCTTCGGGGCGGCGTCGATCCGGATGATCTCGTAGCCGTCGAAGTTGTTCTGCTGGGCCCGGCCCTGCTTGAACGTGATCTCGGAGGTGAGGGCGAGCCCCATCCCCATGACCACGGCGCCTTCCATCTGTGACCGGATGCGCTCCGGGTTCACCTGCGGCCCGCAATCGACCGCGATGTCGATGGCGTGGACCTTCACCTGACCCTTGTCGTCGACCTCCACCTCAGCCGCCACCGACGTGTAGGTGACGAAGCTGTAGTGGCCGGCGATGCCGAGACCGCGGCCCTTCGGCATCTGCCGTCCCCAACCGGCGCCCTTGGCGGCGGCCTCGATCACGCCGCGCAGGCGGCCGGTATCGATCGGGTAGAGCTTCGGATCTTCGCCGTGGTTCCAGACGTCGCCGATGGAGGTCGGGTCGATCTTCCGGGCCGGGCCGATCAGGTCCAGCAGGTATTCCTTCGGATCGCGGCCGGCGGCATGCGCCAGCTCCGACACGAAGGACTGGATCGCGAAGGCGTGGGGGATGTTCGAGACCGAGCGGAACCAGCCGATCCGGACATGGGCGGCGGCCTCCGGGTTCTCCATCCGGGCGTTGGGCAGGTTGAACGGCGTGTTCACCAGGCCCATCCCGAGCTCGAACGGCAGCTCGTGCTTCGGATCGGGCGCGAAGATCGAGCCGATCGTCGGCGCCACCGAGCGGTGCAGCCAGGCCACCGGCATGCCCTTCTCGTCGAGGCCGGCCTCCAGGCGCTCCACCGAGATCGTGTGGTAGTAGCCGTGGTGAATGTCGTCCTCGCGGGTCCAGGCGAGCTTGACCGGCGCGCCGTCCACCGCCTGCGAGCACAGGGCGGCCTCGACCACGTAATCCGGCTTGGACTTGCGCCCGAAGCCGCCGCCGAGCAGCGTGACGTTCACCTTGACCTTGTCGTCGGGCAGCTTGAGCGCCTTCATCAGGCGGTCGTTGGCCGCCTGTGGGCCCTGCGTGCAGGCCCAGGCCTCGCAGAACCCGTCCTTGACCCGGGCCACGGCGGCCGGGGGCTCCATCGGGGCCTGGACGAGGTGGGGCACGAAGTACTCGGCCTCGACCTTGGTCTTGGCCTTGGCCATCGCGCCGTCGACGTCGCCCTGGTTGCGCACCACCTTGCCGGGCTTGCGCGCGGCGGCCTCGAGCTCCTTGCGGAACACGTCGGTGTCGTAGCCGGCGTTCGGGCCGTCATCCCAGGTGATCTTGAGCGCGTCGCGCGCCTTCAGGGCCGCCCAGGTATTTTTCGCGACGACCGCGACACCGCCCAAGGGCATGAACTCGGACGGGATCTCGCCGCCGTCGATCTTGAAGATCTTGACGACGCCGGGAACCTTCTTCGCCTCGGTGTCGTCGAAGGACTTGACCTTGCCGCCGTAGACCGCCGGACGGGCGACCACGGCGTACAGCATCCCGTCGAGCTTGGGGTCGAGCCCGTAGATGGCCCGGCCCGTGGTGATGTCGAGATTGTCGATCAGCCCGACCTTGCCGGTGCCGATGTACCGGAAATCCTTCGGGTTCTTCAGCGTGACGTTGGTCGGAACCGGCAGCTCGGAGGCCGCCTGCGCCACGGCGCCGTAGCCGAGGCTGCGCTTCGACTTGGCGTGGGTCAGCGTGTGGTTGGCCGCCGTCACCTCGGAGGCCGGCACGCCCCATTGCTTGGCCGCGGCCTCGATCAGCATCAGCCGCGCGGCGGCGCCGGCATGGCGGAAATGCTGGAAGAAGTGGCGCAGCGAGCGCGAGCCGTCGGTGTCCTGGTTGCCGAAGCGCTGCTCGTCGCCCCAGGCCTGGACCACCTTCACTTTCGGCCAGTCGGCCTCCAGTTCGTCGGCGACGGTGAGCGCCACGGAGGTGCGCACGCCCTGGCCCATGTCCGAGCGGTGGTTGGTCACCGTGACGGTGCCGTCCGGGGCGATCGACACGAAGATCTTCGGGTCGTCGCGCCAGCCGTGCGGCATGCCGTCGGCGCCGAACTTCTGGGCCTTCTGCTCGGCGGTCTGGCCCTCGTCGGCGCGGGCGTCGCGCAGGGACAGGGCCAGCACCAGCGCGCCGGCGCCGCCGAGGATGCCGCGGCGGCTGACATTGGCGAGCACCGGCTTGGCGGTCGGCTTGGCGTTGGCCAGTTCGGCCATCATCTGGGCGTCGTGAATCACAGGCGCTCTCCCTTGCCGGCGGGCGCCGTCTGGCCGGCGGCCTGATGGATCGCCGCGCGGATCCGCGGATAGGTGCCGCAGCGGCAGATGTTGCCGCTCATCGTGTCGTCGATGTCCTGGTCGGACGGCTTCGGCGTGTCCTTGAGCAGCGCGGCAGCCTGCATGATCTGGCCGCACTGGCAGTAGCCGCACTGGGCGACGTTGAGGTCGCGCCAAGCCACCTGCACGGGGTGGTTGCCGTCGGGCGACAGGCCCTCGATGGTCACGACCTCCTGGTCGGCAGCCGCCGAGATCGGCGTGATGCAGGCGCGGGTCGCCGCGCCGCCGAGATGGATCGTGCAGGCGCCGCACAGCGACACGCCGCAGCCGAACTTGGTGCCGGTGAGGCCCAGCTCGTCGCGCAGGTACCACAGCAGCGGCATGTCGGGATCGCCGTCGAAGCTGCGCGCAGCCCCGTTCACGGTGAGTTTGATCATCGAAATATCCTGTCTGGCGACGCCGGGACGGCGTTCAGTCGGGTCCGAGCCGAGCCAGAGGCGCCGACCGGTCATCCGGTCCACGCATCCGCCTGTGTAGGCTAACCCGACGAACGGGCCTCTGGGTTCAGAATAGGAAGAATTCTAATCCACCCCGGGAGTCTTGTGCAACGCAAGGTGGATGCGGCACGCCGCCGGAGGCCCGCGCCGGAGACATGCCGTGTGCGGCGGCGCACATGCTGACGCGGCGGAAGGATTGCCTCTTCAGGGCCGGGCGCGTGGAAAGCCGTGCTGCCGAGAGAGCGCGATCACCACCAGGGTCGGTACCAGCAGGGCGGGCGCGAAGGCGCCGATGCCGAGCGAGTCGAGCAGCAGGCCGTCCTACACCATCGAGTCGCTGGTCTGCCTGGCCGAGCGCGGCCTCGGCATCGCCTGCCTGCCGGACTTCGCGGTCCGTGCGCAGATCGAGGCGGGGATGCTGATGAGCGTGCTGGACGGTGCGGTGCATCGGTGCGGCACCTTCCGCATCCTCTGGCCGTCGAGCTGCCAGCTCGCGCCGAAGATCCGCGTCGTCGTGGATTTCATGGCAAAGAACCTGTTCGCGCAGCCATGTCGATCAGGGTTTCAAAAGGTCGGTGACCTTTCGCGCGTGCGGGCAGTGCCCCTCCCGTCATTCAGGGGCTCCGCCCCCGAACCCCGCCAAAGGGCTGAGCCCTTTGGAAACCCCACATCTCCTGCGCGTGATCAGGATCATTCCTAAACTGTCGCCTGCCGTCCCGGTTCTAAGATCTATCCGATCGGCATCCAGAGGCTGATCAATCCATGGGCGGAGCGTTACGGGACGGTCTCCAGATCCGTCCTGCGGAACTCGTCGGCCGTGGCGAGGATCGGCACGTTGAAGAACCGCGCCGCGGCGTAGTGGAGACAGTCGCCGAGATTGAGACCGCGACGGTCTGCCCGGTATCGATGCGCCGCCGAGAGGGCGAGGGCCGTCGCGTCGTTGGCGGGTGGAAGATCGCAGATTTCGATGCCTCGGGCTTCGAGGAATTCGAGGACGATCGGCCCGACGGCTTCGACCGTCATGTCGAACTTATCGGGCCGCGCGAGGGCCAGCACCGTTTCCAGGATTGCGACGGGCGAGGTCCTGCAGCGGTTGGCCGAGGCGAGCGCGGCGGAGATCCGGCCGGCTTCCGGCTCGTCCGCGAGCAAGGCGACGATCGCGGAGGCATCCACGAACATCAGCGGCTTTCCCACATCGCGTCGTAGACATCCCGCGGGAGGGGCGTCCGGCGGCCTCGCCGAGGGTGATTCCATGCTTCTCGCGCAACCGTGCGGCGGTCGCCTGCGGCGTTTCCCCCTGGTGCCTGCGCGCGATCGCCTCCCGCATGGCGATGACGATCGCTTCGGTGATGCCGACTCCCGCCAGGGCAGCGAACTGGCGCGTCAGCGCATCGGCTTCGGGATCGTTGACGTTGATCGGCATGCCGGTTCGCCGTCGACGAGCGATGTAGATAATCGCACGCGCAGATCTACACCAGGGGCCGGCGCTACACCGTCACCTGCGTCCCCACCTCGACCACACGCCCGGTGGGGATCTGGAAGAAGTCTGTGGCGTCGTTGGCGTTCTTGGCGAGGGTGATGAAGATGCGGTCCTGCCAGAGCGGCATGCCCGAATGGGTTGCCGGGCGGATCGAGCGGCGGGACAGGAAGAACGACGTCGCCATGATGTCGAACTTGAAGCCCTGGCGGCGCAGCAGCACCAGGGTCTTCGGGATGTTCGGCGTCTCCATGTAGCCGAACTTCATCACCACCCGGAAGAAATGCGGCCCCACCGGCTCGATCCGGACCTTGTCGGCCTCGTTCGAGCGCGGCGTGTCCACCGTCTCCACGGTGAGGATCACGTTCTTCTCGTGCAGCACCTTGTTGTGCTTGAGGTTGTGCAGGAGCGCGGCCGGGGCGATCTCGGGGTCGCTCGTCAGGAACACCGCGGTGCCGCGCACGTGGTGGGGCGGGCTCTTCTCCAGCATGCCGACCAGCTCGACCAGCGGCACGTCGGTCTTGCGGGTCTTGTTGAACAGGATCGTGACCCCGCGCACCCAGGTCCACATCAGGATGACCAGGCCGCCGGCCAGGATCAGGGGCACGTAGCCGCCCTCGACCACCTTGATCAGGTTGGAGAGCAGGAACAGGAACTCGACCACGATGAAGGGCAGCATCACCAGGGCGGCCGCCACCGGCGACCAGCCCCACATCCGCCAGATCACCAGGAAGGTCATCGAGGCGGTGAGCAGCATCGTGCCGGTCACCGCGATCCCGTAGGCCGAGGCGAGCGACGACGAGGTCTTGAACAGCACCGCCAGCAGCACGACACCGATCATCAGCAGCGCGTTGATCTGCGGCAGGTAGATCTGCCCGGCATGCGATTCGGAGGTGTGGCGGATCTCGAGACGCGGCAGCAGGCCGAGCTGGATCGCCTGCCGGGACAGGGAGAAGGCGCCGGTGATCACCGCCTGGCTCGCCACCACGGTGGCCAAGGTTGCCAGCACCACCATCGGCAGCAGGCCCCAGGCCGGGACGAGCTGAAAGAACGGGTCGGCGGTGTCGGGCTTCTCCAGCACCAGGGCGGCCTGGCCGAGATAGTTCAGGGCGAGCGCCGGAAACACGAGGCAGACCCAGGCGACCTGGATCGGCTTGCGGCCGAAATGCCCGAGATCGGCGAACAGGGCCTCGGCGCCGGTCACCGCCAGGAACACCGCGCCCAGGGCCACCAGCGCGCCGGTGCCGTGGCCGAGCAGATAATGCACCGCGTACCAGGGATTGGCGGCGCGGAACACCTCCGGGTGCAGGCCGATATGCGGCAGGGCCGCCAGCGCCATCGCCAGGAACCACACGATGGTCATCGGCCCGAAGAAGGCCGCGACCTTGGCGGTGCCGCGGTTCTGCACCAGGAACAGGACGACGATGATCGTCACCGTGATCGGCAGCACGTAATCGTCCAGCGCCGGAGTGACGAGCTTCAGCCCCTCCACGGCCGAGAGCACCGAGATTGCCGGGGTGATCACCGCGTCGCCGTAGAACAACGAGGCGCCGAGCAGACCGAGCATGAACACGATGCGCGAGCCGCCGAGCGCCTTGCGGGCCAAAGCCATCAGCGAGAGGATGCCGCCCTCGCCGTTGTTGTCCATGCGCAGCAGGATCAGGACGTACTTGACCGTCACGATCAGGAAAAGCGCCCAGAGGATCAGCGAGACGGTGCCGATCACCTCCTCGGGCAGCAGGATGCCGTCGGTGCGGGCCGGGACCAGCGCCTCGCGGAAGGCATAGAGCGGGCTGGTGCCGATATCGCCGTAGACGACGCCGACTGAGCCGACCAGCAGCGTCCAGAAGCCGGCATGGCCGTGGCGGGTCTCGGCCTTCTCGGGGGCGTCGAGGGCGCCGCCGGGCGCGGGCCCCTGCGCCGGGCCGGTGCCGCCGGTCTCGCCGACCGCCGGGGTGGAATCGGGCGAGGCGTCAGAGGCCGCGGGCACGGGCTGGGCTGCTACGCCGGGTGCGAAGGTCTGGCTCATGCGGGATGTCGGAGGCTCGGGCGTGGCCGGCGTTTCGCGGGTCGGCTCAGGGGCCTGGTGGGGCCGGGCAGGAGGACGCGAAAACTCCGCCGAACCACGCGGGCCGGCCACCAGGCCAACCACTCACGGGATCGTGCGGCCTTGCTATCACGGCCTCGGGCGGCCGGGAACCGGGGGGCACCGCGAAGATCAAGGCTTCGGTGAGGGCAGGGGCCGGCGGGGGAGGTATCATGCCTTCAGGAGACCCGGAATCTCCTGAACCTCCGCCCATCCGCCTCGTCTATCCCAGGCCCGCGCAGCGGAGCCTCGGATCCGGAAACGCCGTTGGATCAGAGCCTTGCACCGTCGGCAGCTCTGGATTGTCGCCTTCGGTGCCTCCTTCGGCTCCGGACTTGCCTACGGCGGCCCGGAATGACGCGGCGGTTCATCCACCCGTCGAGCCTGGCCTGCGTCGCGCTACTCGGCCGCGGTGCGCGTGCCGCCGCCCTGCTGGCCGAATCGGCGCTCGATGTAGTCGATCACGACGTTCTCGAAATCCTTGGCGAGCGTCGCGCCGCGCAGCGTCATGGCCTTCTTGCCGTCGATGAATACCGGGGCGGTCGGAGTCTCGCCGGTGCCCGGCAGGGAGATGCCGATATCGGCGTGCTTCGATTCGCCCGGGCCGTTGACGATGCAGCCCATCACGGCGACGTTCAGGCCTTCGACGCCCGGATAGGTCTTCTTCCACTCCGGCATCGAGGTGACGATCCAGTTCTGGATGTCCCGGGCCAGCTCCTGGAAGGTGGTCGAGGTGGTGCGGCCGCAGCCCGGGCAGGCCGCGACCATCGGCACGAAGGTGCGGAAGCCCATGGTCTGCAGGAGCTCCTGGCTCGCCTTGACCTCGACGCTCCGGTCGCCGCCCGGCTCGGGGGTGAGCGAGTAGCGGATCGTGTCGCCGATCCCTTCCTGCAGCAGCACGCCGATCGCCGCCGAGGCGGCCACCAGGCCCTTCGAGCCCATGCCGGCCTCGGTCAGGCCGAGATGGATCGCGTAATCCGAGCGGCGTGCCACCTCGCGGTAGACCGCGATCAGATCCTGCACCGCCGAGACCTTGGCCGACAGGATGATCTTGTTCTGCGGCAGGCCCAGCGCCACCGCCCGGTCGGCCGAGCCGATCGCCGAGCGCACCATCGCCTCGCGCATCACCGCGCGGGCATCGATCGGGCGCGGCAGCTTGGCGTTCTCGTCCATCAGGTGAGTGAGCAGCTCACCGTCGAGCGAGCCCCAGTTGGCGCCGATCCGCACGGTCTTGCCGTACTTGATCGCCTGCTCGATGATCGAGGAGAACTGGGTGTCCTTCTTCTCCTTGAAGCCGACGTTGCCGGGGTTGATCCGGTACTTCGCCAGGGCCTCGGCGCAGGCCGGATGGTCGGCAAGCAGCTTGTGGCCGATATAGTGGAAGTCGCCGACCAGCGGCACGTGCACGCCGATACGGTCCAGGCGCTCGCGGATCTTCGGAACCGCGGCCGCGGCCTCGTCCCGGTCGACCGTGATGCGGACCAGCTCCGAGCCGACCCGGGCGAGCTGGGCGACCTGCGCCACCGTCGCGTCGATATCGGCGGTGTCGGTGTTGGTCATCGACTGCACGACGATCGGGGCGCCGCCGCCGACCGTAACCGCGCCTTCACCTTCGCCGACCGTGACGCCCACGGTGCGGTGGCGTGGCGCGGGGCCGGCGATCTCCGGACCACCGCTGGTCAGCAGGGACTCGGGGGCGGGATTCTCGGAGCGGATGGCTTCCATGACTTCCATCGTGGACCTTCGCGGGCGCGCTTTGCGGAAGCGCCGGAGCCTTTCGAGGCCGGCCGGGCGTTTCGCGGCGCGCGCCTCGCCGGAGCTTCGGGGCTGCGGGCCGACCGCACTTAGCTGCGGACGACGCCGCGCAGCGTCAAGCCGACGCCACGCATGACAGCATCGCGGCTGTCATGTCGTATCTGGCCGCGGATGTCGAGTTTGCCGAGGGCGCGACATCGGTTTTCGTCCGCCCTGTTGCCGAATCGCGCGGTCCGGCCGGGGCTCGGACCAGCGGACGGCTCCGGCACGGTTGATGTTGCAGTGCAGCATCCCATTTACGGGATCCTGTTCTTGGAGGCCGACATGAGCGAGCACCCCCACGGCGGTGAGCCGCACAACCCGGCGACCGCCGTCCCGGAAATTCCGGTCTCGGACGGGATCGAACCCTTGGCGGTGCAGCCGGCCCACCAGCTCCTCGCCGGCCCCCGGGCCGAGAAGCCGGTGGCTTTGGCCCTGCAGGGCGGCGGCGCGCACGGGGCCTTCACCTGGGGCGTGCTCGACGCGCTGATCGAGGACGGGCGCCTGGCCTTCGAGGCGGTGACCGGGGCGAGCGCCGGGGCGATGAACGGCGTCGTGATGGTCGACGGCTGGCTGAAGGGCGGGCCGGACGGCGCCCGGGAGGGGCTGGAGCGGTTCTGGCGCGAGGTCAGCCTCGACGGCGATCTCGGGCCGACGCAGCGCAACTTCGTCAGCGGGTTGTTCAACCTGTGGAAGGGCAATCCGGTGGCCGAATTCTGGGCCAAGATGCTCTCGCCCAGCCCCTACGTGTCGAACCCGCTCAACATCAACCCGCTGCGCAAGGCGCTGGCCGAGCAGATCGATTTCGAGCGCCTGCGCGAGGCCGAGACCGCGGGCCTGTTCGTCTCGGCGACCAATGTCTGGACCGGCAAGCTCGCGGTGTTCGAACGCGAGCGCCTGACCGTTGATCACCTGATGGCCTCGGCCTGCCTGCCGACGGTGTTCCAGGCCGTGGAAATCGATGGCGTGCCCTATTGGGACGGCGGCTATCTCGGCAACCCGCCGCTCTACCCGCTGCACCGGGCCGCCCAGACCCGCGACATCGTGCTGGTCCAGATCAACCCGGTCGAGCGGCGTGAAACCCCGCGCACGGAGAGCGAGATCCGCGACCGGCTCAACGAGATCACCTTCAACGCCAACCTGATGCGGGAATTGCGGGCGATCGACTTCATCGACGGCCTGATCGAGGACGGCACCCTCGGTCAGGGGGGCTACCGGCGGGTCTTGGTGCACCGCATCGATGGGACCGACGCGCTGGAGGATTACAACGCCGCCTCCAAGCTCGACGCGCGCTGGACCGTGTTCAAGCGCCTGCGGGACAAGGGCCGCGCGGCCGCGCAGGCCTGGCTCGCCGAGACCTACGGGACGATCGGCCAGGCCTGTACACTCAATCTGCAAGATGCGTATCAGTAGAGATCCGTATCTCCAACCCTTCGATCCGGGTTTGTTAGGTATCTGTGCGGTCGATTTTAAGACATTCATTCAATGGTTGATGTATATTCGCGACGTATGTCGCCTAATTCCCTGGCTGATTTGCGGTCCTAAAGCAGAAAATCCCAGTCGTAAGATATCTTTCATGGAGCTGCGCTAGCTCGGCCCCTTCATCGAAGACCGGAAGGGCGCGGTGATTCGTGTTCCTGGGAGGGCAGGCTGTGGGATTTCGTCTGATCGACCTCAAGACCGGCGTGAAGATCGCGCTGGTCATGGCCCTGATGCTGGCGATCACCGCCGGCACCTCGGCGATCTCGCTGCGCAACATCGGATTGATCGAGGACGCGGAGGCCTGGACCGTCCATACCCACGAGGTGCTGGCGGAGGTCGAGCGGACGGTCGTGGCGATGATCGACCGGGAGACAGCCCTGCGCGGCTACCTGATCTCTGCCGATCCGCGCTTCCTCCAGCCCGAGGAGGCCGGGCGGAAGGCTTTCGCGGCGTCCTGGGAGGCGGCGCGCAAGCTCACGGCCAACAACCCCACCCAGCCCGCGCGCCTCATGGAGCTGAAGGCGCTGGCCGAGCGCTGGAGCGCCGAGGTGGCGGACCGCGAACTCGCCTTGATGAAGGATCCGGCGACCCGGCAGGAAGCGCGGCGCCTCGAAGGCTCGGGCGTCGGCAAGGCGGTGATGGACGCCGTGCGCGCGAAGGCGGCCGAGATCGCGCAGGTCGAGCAGGACCTGCTGACGGTGCGGAGCGCCGCCTCGGCGACCGCCATCGCGTCGTCGCGGGCGGCCAACCTGATCGGCCTCGGCCTGATCGTCCTCACCGCCCTGGTCGGGTCGCTGGCCCTGCACAAGGGCATCGGCAAGCCGATCCACCACATGACCCAGGCCATGACCCAGCTCGCCGCCAACGACCTCTCCACCGAGATCCCGGCGGTCGGGCGCCGGGACGAGATCGGCGCCATGGCGAGGGCCGTGCAGGTCTTCCGGGACGGACTCGCCCGCACCAAGGTCCTGGAGGAGGAGGCCGCCCAGACACAGGCCAGGAGCGAGGCGCAGCGCAAGGCCGCGATGCGCGAGATGGCCGCCTCCTTCGAAAGCGCGGTCGGCGGCATCGTGCGCGCCGTCACCACGGCCGCGACGAATCTGAAATCCACCGCCGAGACCATGAGCGCGGCGGCCACGGAGACCGCCGCCCAGTCGACCACGGTGGCGTCGGCGGCCGAGGAGGCGGCCTCGAACGTCAACACCGTGGCGGCGGCGGCCGAGGAGCTCGGCGTCTCTGTCAACGAGATCGGCCGCCAGGTCCAGGCCTCGGCCGACCTCGCCGACGCCGCCGTCACCGAGGCCGGGAAATCCGCGGAGCTGGTGCGCAGCCTGCGCGACCGTGCCGCCAAGATCGGCGCCGTGGTCGACCTGATCAGCGGCATCGCCTCGCAGACCAACCTGCTGGCGCTCAACGCGACCATCGAGGCGGCGCGGGCCGGCGAGGCCGGTCGCGGCTTCGCGGTGGTCGCCACCGAGGTCAAGGAACTGGCCGGACAGACCGCCAAGGCCACCGACGAGATCGCCCGGCAGATCGGCGAGATCCAGTCCTGGACCGGGGAGACCGTGGAAGCGATCGGCGTCATCGTCGGCCGCATCACCGAGATGAGTGGGCTGTCCACCGGAATCGCGGCGGCGATCGAGGAGCAGGGCTCGGCCACCCAGGAGATCGTCCGGAACGTCGGGCAGGCGGCGTTCGGGGCCGGCGAGGTCACGGCCAACATCGCCGGGGTCGCCAGCGCCGCCGAGGGAGCCGGGGCCGCAGCCACCCAGGTGCTCGGCTCGGCCTCCGAGCTTTCGGCCCAGGCCGAGCGGCTCGACGTGGAGGTCCACCGCTTCCTCGACACGGTGCGGGCCGCCTAAGTGAAGCGCGGGGTTCCCGCGTCCCGAACCCCGCCGAAGGGCCGCGGGCGATTCGGGATCCCGGTGTTGGGATCTCCGCGGCGCGCCCTAGATCCTGCTCGGGCGTGCCAGCGCCCGTGATCCTGCGAGGCCGCCATGACGTTGTTGCGCCGCGAGGCCCTGATCCTGCTCGGTGCCGGGATTGCCGGCGCGGCCCGGGCCGCTTCCGGGCGGGCGACCGACTTCGCCTTCGAGCATCCGGAGGGCGGGGCGATGCCGCTCTCGGCCTATGCCGGGCGGCCGATCCTTGTGGTCAACACCGCCACCGCCTGCGGCTATGCCGGACAGCTTGCCGGGCTGCAGACCCTGTGGACCCGCTTCGGCGACCGAGGCCTGACGGTGATCGGTGTGCCGTCGCCGGATTTCGGTAACCAGGAACCGCTCGACGGGCCCGCCATCGCGGAGGCCGCACGGAAGAACCACGGCGTGACCTTCCCACTCACCGCCAAGACCCGGGTGAAGATGCCGGGCGCCCATCCGTTCTACCAATGGGCAGCGTCGGAGCGGCCGGGCGAGACGCCGCGCTGGAACTTCCACAAGTACCTGATCGCCCGGGACGGCTCGCTGGCCGCGGCTTTCGCCACGCAGGTCGAGCCCACCGATCCCAGGCTGGTCTCAGGCATCGCCGCCACCCTCGATCAGGCCTGACCGGGTCCCGCTGCCGCAAAGCCGAGGCGCGGGATTAAACGCCCGGCCTGCCGCGTTCACACCCCATGGCATCAGACAAGCACAAGCATCCGGACATCGTCGATCTGCTGGTGCCCCTGAGGCGCTATGCCCGCTCGCTCACCCGCGACGCGCTGCGGGCGGACGACCTGGTGCACGATACGCTGGTGCGCGCCCTGGAGATGCAGGGATCCCTGCGGCCGAACACCAACCTGCGCACCTGGATGATGACGGTGCTGCACAACGCATTCATCGACGAGCAGCGCCGCCGCCAGGTCGAGGCGCGGCACGCCGACGCGCTGGTGCGGATGAGTGAGGACATGGCGCCCCCCGCCCAGGAGGGCCGGGTGCGCCTCGCCCAGATCCGGCAGGCCTTCCTGACCCTGCCGGAGGAGCAGCGCGCCGCGCTCCACCTCGTGACGCTCGAAGGCATGGCCTATGCCGACGCCGCCGCGGTGCTCGGCATCCCGATCGGCACGCTGATGTCCCGCCTCGGCCGCGGCCGGGCGGCGCTCCGGGCCTTCGAAGAGGGCAGCCGGGCCAAGACCGAGGCCGAGACCGAGGCGAGCCGGCCCGATGCGCGGCGCGGCACCTTCACCGGCCTGCGCCTCGTCACCTCCGACGAATCGCGGGACCGGCCGCCCCTCAAACGCGCCGCGGGTGATGCCTGAGGCATCGGGCCCGCACGAGGCCGGCATCGCAGAGCCGGCACCTATGACGATGACGACCGGCGGATCCGCCCCGGCGGCACGCTGGAACCGAGGACTTCACCGATGATGGATCCGATCACAGACGACGATCTCATCGCTTTCGTCGACGGGCAGATCGACCCGATGCGCCGTCTCGACGTCGAGGCGCATTTGGCCGCCCATCCCGGGGCCGCCGCCCAGGTGATGGCCGACCTGCACGATCGCGACGCGCTCCGGGCCGCCTTCGGGCGCCTGCCCGGGCCGGGGCCTGACCGCAACGTCGTCCTCGCACGCCGCTTCGACCGCAACCTGCGCTGGCACCGGGTCGCCTCGCGGCTCAAGCGCGCCGCCGCCATCGCGGTGCTGGTCGGCGCGGGCTGGCTCGCCCATGACGAGATCGGTCGCTTCGGCGTGCCCGACACCCTCGCGGCGACCCCTGATCCAGCGCTGATCGCCGATGCCCGCCAGGCCCGCGCCGTGGCGCAGCTGCGCAAGAGCATCGCCAACCAGGGCGACCGTCCGGTCTACGACCGGGCTCGCCTTCAATCGGTCACCGGCATCGACCTGCCGCCGCTCCCGGCCGGCTGGCAAGTGCGCGACATCCAGATCTTCCCCGGCCGCCACGGCACCGGCATCGAGATCGCCTTCGAGGCCGGTACCTTCGGTGAGGCCTCGCTGTTCGCGACCCGGGGCCTGCGCGGCGGTCCGGCCGCCCTCACGGGCTCGGATGACGGCGCCCTCCTGTCCTGGAACGCCGGCGACACCGCCTACGCGCTGAGCGGCCCGCAGGACGACGCCGTGCTGCGTCAGGCCGCCGGCCTGCTCGGGGCTGACGCGGCGGCACGCTGAGCGATTCGCGCGCAGACGCTTGAGCATCGGCCGTGTCATTCCGGGGCGCCATAGGCGAGCCCGGGATGACGGGACCGGGCTGTCGACACCTGTGAGCCGGCGCGTCCCACCGGAAGACCTGCTTGCGCACCCGCCCCTCGACAGGGCGCCCCGCCGGGTGCCAAAGATCGGCCATGCAGGCGGCCGATTCAGCACAACGGAATGACGGGCTGACGGCCCTGTTCGAGGCCGCGCGGGCCGTGCGCGAACGGGCCCATGCGCCTTATTCCCGGTTCCGGGTGGGCGCGGCTTTGCGCGACGAGCGCGGCACGATCCATGCCGGATGCAATGTCGAGAACGCGGCCTACCCGGTCGGCACCTGCGCCGAGGCCGGGGCGATCGCCGCGATGATCGCGGGCGGCGGCCGGCGAATCGCCGAGATCCTGGTCTGCGGCGACGGCGCCGGCCTGGTGACGCCCTGCGGCGCCTGCCGCCAGCGCATCCGTGAATTCGCCGGGCCGGACACGCCGATCCACGCCGCCGGGCCGGACCGCATCGCCAAGACCTTCACGCTGGCGGCGTTGCTGCCCGAATCGTTTGGGCCGGAGACGCTGGGTGACTGAGGCCGCCGCCCTCGACGCGCTGCGGGCCGCGGGCTTCGGCGGCGGCTACGCCTGCGCCCTCGTCACCGGCACCGGGCTCGGCGGCATCGCGGCCGAACTCGAGGATTCGACCGCCCTGGATTACGACCGGATCCCCGGTTTCCCCGGCGCCGGCGTCAGCGGCCATGGTGGCCGGCTGCATCGCGGACGCCTCGATGGGCGGCCGGTGCTGGTGTTCGAGGGCCGGGCGCATGCCTACGAGCGGGGTGACGCTGCGGCGATGCGGGTGCCGCTCGCCTGCGCGGCCGGCCTTGGCGCAAAGCGCCTGCTCCTGACCAACGCCTCGGGGTCGTTGCGGCCGGAGCTCGGCCCCGGCAGCCTGGTCCTGCTTGCAGACCACATCAACCTGTCGGGGATGAACCCGCTGATCGGTGAGGCCAGCGACACCCGCTTTGTGCCAATGACCGAGGCCTACAATCCGGCGCTGCGCGCCCAGCTCCGGGCGGCGGCGGGGGCCTGCGGGCTTCCGCTCACGGAGGGCGTCTACGCCTGGTTCTCCGGCCCGAGCTTCGAGACCCCGGCCGAGGTCCGGATGGCCGGCATCCTCGGGGCCGATCTGGTCGGCATGTCGACGGTGCCCGAGGTGATCCTGGCCCGCTTCCTCGGCCTGCCGGTTTCGGCCGTGTCGGTGGTGACCAACCTCGCCGCCGGGATCGCCGGGGGCGCCCCCCATCACGCCGAGACCAAGGCGGTGGCGGCCCGCGCCGCGGCGGATCTCGGCCGCCTGCTCCGGGCCTTCGTGGCCGGCCTGCCCGCCGAGGAGACCGAACATGGATGAACCCGATGCCGGTGTGGTCGCCCGCCGGGCGCTGCCGCTCCTCGATCTCACCGACCTGACCGAGACCTGCACTGAGCCGAAGATCGAGGCCCTGTGCCGGGATGCGCGCAACGGCGGCGTCGCGGCGATCTGCGTCTGGCCGCATTTCGTGGCGCAGGGCGCCCGGGCGCTCAAGGGCAGCGGCATCCGGGTCGCCACGGTGATCAACTTTCCTGCCGGGGGCGAGGATTGCGCCCGGGCGACCGACGACACCGCCGAGGCCCTGCGCGACGGCGCCGACGAGATCGACCTCGTCCTGCCCTATCGCGCCTTCCTGCGCGGCGATGCGGGCACTGCCCGCGACATGATCGAGGCGGTGCGTGACACCTGCGGAGCCGCGTCCCTCAAGGTCATCCTGGAGACCGGCGAAATCACCGATCCCGACGCGATCCGGCGTGCAAGCCGTCTGGCGCTGGCGGCGGGGGCCGACTTCCTCAAGACCTCCACGGGCAAGAGCCCGGTCTCGGCGACCCCGGAGGCCGCCGAGGCGATGCTGGCCGAGATCCGGGCGAGCGGACGCCCCGCTGGCCTCAAGGTGTCGGGCGGCCTGCGCAGCGTCGCCGATGCCGGCGCCTATCTCGCGCTGGCCGACCGGATCATGGGGCCCGACTGGGTGAGCGCAAAAACATTCCGGCTCGGGGCGAGCAGCCTGTTCGGCGCCCTGATGCAAGCACGAGAGTCTTGAGGGCATGCGCCTGCCGCAGGAAACCATCCGGGCCAAGCGGGACGGCCTGACGCTCGATCCGGAGGAGATCGCGGCCTTTGTCCGCGGCCTCACCGACGGCGCGGTCGGGGAGGGGCAGGCGGCGGCCTTCGCCATGGCGGTGTTCTTCCGCGGCCTCGCGCTGCCCGAGCGCGTGGCTCTGACCCGGGCGATGGCCGAATCCGGCCGGGTCCTCGCCTGGGACCTGCCGGGCCCGGTTCTCGACAAGCATTCCACCGGCGGCATCGGCGACACGGTGAGCCTGCCCCTCGCCCCGATGGTGGCGGCCTGCGGCGGCTATGTGCCGATGATCTCCGGCCGCGGCCTCGGCCATACCGGTGGGACGCTCGACAAGCTCGCCAGCATCCCGGGCTACGACGCCACCCCGGGGCTCGACACCTTCCGCCGGGTCGTCGGTGAGGTCGGCTGCGCGATCATCGGCCAAACCGCCGAGCTGGCCCCGGCCGACCGGCGCCTCTACGCGATCCGCGATGTCACCGGAACGGTCGAATCCCTCGACCTGATCACCGCGTCGATCCTGTCGAAGAAGCTGGCCGCCGGGCTCCAGGGCCTGGTGATGGACGTCAAGCAGGGTTCCGGCGCCTTCATGACCGGGCTCGACGAGGCCAGGGCGCTGGCCGAGAGCATCGTGACGGTCGCCGAGGGGGCCGGCCTGCGCACCGCCGCGCTGATCACCGACATGGACGCGCCCCTCGCCAGCGCCGCCGGCAACGCGCTCGAAGTGGCCTACGCGCTCAATTACCTGACCGGCGCGCGCCGGGAGCCGCGTTTCCACGCGGTCACTCTGGCCCTCGGGGCGGAGATGCTGGTAGCCGGCGGGCTCGCGCCGGACCGCGACGCGGCGTCCGAGCGCCTCGAGGCGGTCCTGGCCTCCGGCCGGGCGGCCGAGATCTTCTCGAACATGATCGCGGCGCTCGGCGGCCCGGGTGATCTGCTGAAGGCGCCGGCACGCCACCTGCCGGCGGCGCCGGTGCAGCGGCCGGTCCGGCAGGACGGCACGGTGGCAGGCATCGACACGCGGGCGATCGGGCTTGCGGTGATCGGGCTCGGCGGCGGCCGGACCCGGCCCGAGGACGCGATCGACCCGCGGGTCGGGTTCACCGACCTCGCGGGTCCTGGGGATGCGTCCGGCCTGCTCGGGATCGTCCATGCCGCCGACGCGGCCGCTGCCGACCGAGCGGAGGCGGGTCTGCGGGCAGCCTACCGGATGGGTGAAGCGTCATCCCGCCGCCCGCCGATCGTCGAGCGGGTGGGAGCCGGGTAGGACCCGGCCCGTCTGCCTTACCAGCGGCCGTAGCCGTGACGGTGGCCCCAGCCGCCATGACGGTGATGGCCGAAACCGCGATGGTGGCCCCAGCCATAATGATGGCCGCGCCCGTGGCCCCAGCCGTGATGGTGGTGACCGCGGAAGCCCGGTCCGAAACCGTGACGCGGGCCGAAGCCGTGGCGATGGCCGTATCCGTAGCCGTACTGGACATCCACGATGTCGCCGGCGCCCTGATGCAGGCCGGAGTCGAGGCCGAGCGGCGCGGCCATCGCGGGCGCCCCGAGGCTGATCCCCCCGAGTGCCAGGGCGGCGGCTGCCAGGCGTAGGCGTGCGGTCTTGGTGAACATCGGCGTCCTCCCTGTGCCTCTCCGGCCGCGCTGCCGCGACCGGCTGTGCCCCGGTGTGACGCCTTTAAGTTGACGCGGACGTGACTCCGGCCCTCAGGCGTTGTTCAGGTTCGGCAAGGAGCGGATTGGGCGTGGTTGGGATCCCGCCGGCCACGCCGTCATCACGCGCGCAGCGAAGCGACTCCGGGAAACGCCGCACGCAGAGATTGCGCAGTGCCCTAGGGCCGGCGATACACCCACACCCGCGCGGGCGGCAGGTTCAGCCAGACGCGGTTCGACCGATCGGCGGTGTAGCTGCCGGCCTCGCAGCGGGCCGGGATCGGCGGCACCACCGCGTAGGTGAACTGCACGAACGGCGCGCCCGGCTGCATCAGGTCGTGGGCGGCATTGAGCAGGTCGAGGCGCTGCTCGAGCGGCTTGGTGAACAGCGGCAGGCTCGAGATCGTCGCAGCGGCGGGCTGGGTCAGCACCGTCTTCAGGGTCGCGCGCATGTCGTAGGCGTCGCCTCGGATCACCGTGACCCCGGGGAAGCGGCGGGTGAGCAGGCGGCAGAAATCGGGGTTGAACTCCACCAGGATCAGCCGAGAGGCCGCGATGCCCCGGCGAATCAGCGCCTCCGTGACCGGGCCGGTGCCGGGGCCGAGCTCGACCACCGGTCCCTCGCGGCGCGGATCGACGTAGGACGCCATGGTCCGGGCAAGCATCTTGCCCGACGGCGTCACCGCGCCGGTGACGAGCGGCCGCTCGAACCAGGACCGCAGGAAGCGGGCCTCGTCCTCGAGCGGGTCGCGCCGCGGCCCAAAACTGTCACCCCTGGCGGCAGGGGCCTTCGCGCTGGGACGGCGGAGCGGCGGCAAGTCCTGAATTCCTCGAAGCCGATGGGAATGGAAGGCTAAGGCAACGCGCCGTCTTACAGTCAAGCTGGCCCGGCGCCTAGGGTAAGCATGCCACGCTCGCCCGATGCATAACGGGCGTGCACGGGTTCGGATCCGGCCTCACGGCCGGACGGCGCTGCCGAAGAAGTCCCGGACCTTGGCGAAGAAGCCGGCCGATTCCGGATGGTTCTCCGGGGAGGCCGACTGGTCGAACTCCTGGAGCAGCTCGCGCTGGCGCTTGGTCAGGTTCTGCGGCGTCTCGACGAAGACCTGGATGTAGAGGTCGCCGACCTCCCGCGAGCGGAGCACCGGCATGCCCTTGCCCTTGATCCGGAACTGCTTGGCGGTCTGCGTCCCGGCCGGGATCCGCACCTGGGTCTGCGAGCCGTCGATCACCGGCACGGTGATCTCGCCCGAGAGCGCCGCGGTGACCATCGAGATCGGGACCCGGCAGAACAGGTCGGCGCCGTCGCGCTGGAAGAACTCGTGCTGCTTGATCGAGAGGAAGACGTAGAGGTCTCCGGGCGGGCCGCCGCGCAGGCCGCTCTCGCCCTCGCCGGCGAGCCGGATGCGCAAGCCGTCATCGACGCCCGCCGGCACGTTGATCGAGAGCGTGCGCTCGCGGTTGACCCGGCCGGCGCCCTGGCAGGTGGTGCAGGGATCGTCAACGATCTCGCCGCGGCCGTGGCAATTCGGGCAGGTGCGCTCGATGGCGAAGAAACCCTGCGCGGCCCGCACCCGGCCGTAGCCCGCGCAAGTCGGGCAGGTCCGCGGCTTCGAGCCGGGCTTGGCGCCCGAGCCGTCGCAGGCCTCGCAGGTCACCGAGGTCGGGATCCGGATGGTCTCGGCCTTGCCGATGAAGGCCTCTTCGAGGGTGATCTCGAGGTTGTAGCGCAGGTCGGAGCCGCGCTCACGACCCGGGGCGCCACCGCCGCGCCCGCGTTGGGCACCGCCGCGGCCGTCGCCGAAGAAATTGTCGAAGATGTCCGACATGAAGTCGCCGAACTCGTTGCCGAATCCGGGGCCGCCCGCGCCCTGGCTGAAGGCAGCATGGCCGAACTTGTCGTAGGCCGCGCGCTTCTGGCCGTCCGAGAGGCACTGATAGGCCTCGTTCAATTCCTTGAACTTGATCTCGGCTTCCTTGTCGCCGGGATTGCGGTCGGGATGATAGGTCATTGCGAGCTTGCGGAAAGCGACCTTCAGCTCGCTTTCCGTGGCAGTCTTGGCGACCCCCAGGATCTCGTAATAGTCCCGCTTCGACATCCCACCCAGTCTCCGGACAATCAGAAGGCGCTGCGATCCCTGGGCCCGTCAGGTTCGCCGCGGCGGGTCCCTCGGGGCAGGTCTTGAGCAGGGTGAGCGGGTCGAGGATCGTCGCGATCATGACGATCCCGCCGATCTAACATGAGCCGGCCGGCCCGACGCTGACGGCGGACGATATCCGGCTCCTGCGGCACCCGCGCAACAGCGCGTCTCAAGCAGAGGCGGGGCCGGATCGCTCCGGCCCCGCTCGGTTCTGTCGAAACTGCGCCTCAGGCGCGCTTCTTCTGGTCTTTCTCGTCGACCTCCTGGAAGTCGGCGTCGATGACGTCGTCCTTCTTCTCGGAGGCGCCGGCCTCGGCACCGGCCTCGGCGCCGGCACCCTGGTTGGCGCTGTACATCGCCTCGCCGAGCTTCATCGAGGCCTGCATCAGGTCCGTGGTGCGGGCCTTAATGGTCTCGACGTCGTCGCCCTCGAGCGCGGTCTTGAGCGCGGTCATCGCGGTCTCGATCGCGCCCTTGTCGGCGGCCGGGACCTTGTCGCCGAACTCGGTCACCGACTTCTCGGTGGCGTGGATCAGGCTCTCGCCCTGGTTCTTCACCTCGACCAGCTCGCGGCGCTTCTTGTCCGCCTCGGCATTGGCCTCGGCGTCCTTCACCATCCGGTCGATATCGGCGTCCGAGAGGCCGCCCGAGGCCTGGATGCGGATCTGGTGCTCCTTGTTCGTCGCCTTGTCCTTGGCCGTCACGTTGACGATGCCGTTGGCGTCGATGTCGAAGGTCACCTCGATCTGCGGCATGCCGCGGGGCGCCGGCGGGATGCCGACGAGGTCGAACTGGCCGAGCAGCTTGTTGTCGGCCGCCATCTCACGCTCGCCCTGGAAGACCCGGATCGTGACGGCGTTCTGGTTGTCTTCGGCCGTCGAGAAGGTCTGGGACTTCTTGGTCGGGATCGTGGTGTTGCGGTCGATGAGCCGGGTGAACACGCCGCCCAGCGTCTCGATGCCCAGCGACAGCGGGGTCACGTCGAGGAGCAGCACGTCCTTGACGTCGCCCTGGAGCACGCCGGCCTGCACGGCGGCGCCGATGGCCACGACCTCGTCGGGGTTGACGCCCTTATGCGGCTCCTTGCCGAAGAAGGACTTCACCACCTCCTGGATCTTGGGCATGCGGATCATGCCACCGACCAGCACCACCTCGTCGATCTCGGAGGCCGAGACGCCGGCATCCTTGAGTGCCTTGCGGCAGGGCTCGATCGTGCGCTGCACCAGATCGTCTACCAGCGACTCGAACTTCGCCCGGCTGAGCTTCAGCGCGAGGTGCTTCGGGCCGGTCTGGTCGGCCGTGATGTAGGGTAGGTTGATCTCGGTCTGCGTGGCCGAGGACAGCTCGATCTTCGCCTTCTCGGCGGCCTCCTTGAGGCGCTGGAGAGCGAGCTTGTCCTTGGTCAGGTCGATGCCCTGCTCCTTCTTGAACTCGGCCGTCAGGTACTCGACGATCCGGTTGTCGAAATCCTCGCCGCCCAGGAAGGTGTCGCCGTTGGTCGACTTCACCTCGAACACGCCGTCGCCGATCTCGAGGATCGAGACGTCGAAGGTGCCGCCGCCGAGGTCGTAGACCGCGATGGTGCCAGCCTTCTTCTTGTCGAGGCCGTAGGCGAGCGCGGCCGCGGTCGGCTCGTTGATGATGCGCAGCACCTCGAGGCCCGCGATCTTGCCGGCATCCTTGGTCGCCTGACGCTGGGCGTCGTTGAAGTAGGCCGGGACCGTGATGACCGCCTGCGTGACCGGCTGGCCGAGATGCGACTCCGCAGTCTCCTTCATCTTCTGCAGCGTGAAGGCGGAGATCTGCGAAGGCGAGTATTTCTTGCCGTCGGCCTCGACCCAGGCATCGCCGTTGTCGCCGCGGACGATTTTGTAGGGGACGAGGCCCTTGTCCTTCTGGGTCATCGGGTCGTCGTAGGTACGACCCACGAGACGCTTGATGGCGAAGAACGTGCGCTCGGGGTTCGTGACCGCCTGGCGCTTGGCCGGCTGGCCGACGAGCCGCTCGCCGTCATCCGTGAAGGCGACGATCGACGGCGTGGTGCGGGCGCCTTCCGAATTCTCGATGACCCGGGGCTGCGTGCCTTCCATGACGGCCACGCAGGAGTTCGTGGTGCCCAGATCGATACCGATAACTTTACCCATGGTGGGATCCCTCTTCTGTCGCGTTCAAGCAGACCGCCGAGCCCCGAAGCAGCTCGGCCCATGGCGGGTTGAGTGTGATGTGAGTATGGGACCCGGGCCGGATCAAGGGCCGTGAACGGCTGAAATCCAGCGCATAATCCCGCGTCGAGGGCGATATAAGAACCCCTGGACGGGCTCGCAAGGCGAAGCCGGCCCGTTCGCTCAGGCCGGCGCGTTTTTCGCCAAAGCCTTGTCCGGGTTGAAAAATCCCGCCGTGAGGCCGAGTTTGGCCCGATGGCGTCGCCGCATTTTGTTGCTCCGCTGCCACGTCCAGGCCATCGATGGCGTGTTAACACTTCGACAAGGGGTTGAGCGTGGCCCCGCCACCTCGTCTCCCCGTCAGAGCCCGATGCCACGGACCCGCCGCCTCCTGCTCCCCCTTCTGGCCGCCGCCCTCGCGGTGCCCGCGACGCTCGCCGCCCCACCGGCGCAGGCCCAGAATTTCTTCGAACGCCTGTTCGGCATCAAGCCCGAACGGCCGCCAGTGCCGCCCCGCGGCGTCCCCGAGGGGCCGCCCGCCGCCCCCGCCCCCGGGGAGCCGGGCCCGGCGGCCCCAGGTCCCGAGGCGCCCCGGCCGGCGCCGGTCCCGGCGCGCCCGGTGGTGCTGAAGGCTCCGTCCGAGGACGGCGTGATCGGGCAGGAGCTGCAGCTCAACGGAACGTCCGGCAGCCTGAAGCTGGAGCGGTCCGGCCCATCCGTGACGGCGCGGGTCAAGCTGCCCGGCACCAAGATCTCCCAGCCGGCCGAATCCTGCACGGTGCCGCTCGCGAACGGCAATCCCATCACCCTGTCCTCCGAAGGCAAGCCCGAGGGCGCGCCGCGCTTCGAGGCCGCCGGGGCCGAGTGCCCGCTGCGCTTCGACGTGGTCGAGGGCGGAATCCTGGTCTCGTCCCTGGGTCAGGGGCCGGTCTGCACCTTCTCGAACGCCGATTGCGCCACGACCCCCGTGGGCCTCTGGGGGCCGGGCGGCGCTACGCTGATCCCTCGGGCCGGGGAGTTCGACACCGCCCGGGGCGTCGCCGACAAGGCGGTGCGCGACAATTACAAGCTGATGACCCAGCGCGCCCGGCGCGAGGACGTCCGGCCGATCGTGAGCGAGCAGGCGGCCTTCTCGGCCGACCGGGAGCAGCTCTGCCGCGGCTACGCCCGCGAGGGGACGCACGGCTTCTGCCACCTCCGGGTCACCGAGAACCGGGCCCTGGCGCTCGCCACCCGGCTCGGCGCCAACATTGCGGTGCCGACCGCTTCGGTCGCCCCGCGCCGGTCCCGGCCGAAGCCGGCCGCCGAACCCGCCGTCGATGGGGTGAACCCGGACACGGCCGGCGAGATGCCGCCGGAATAGCGGTCGGTCAGGGCATCGTCCCGATCCGAAAGCCGGCGGTCGCCCGTTCGGGACGCGGCCTCAGGCCCGCCCGGCACTCATCGACAGCATGGCCGGGTCGATGCCGTTGGCCCGCAGCGCCAGTTCGTACTTGGCGTCGAGGTCGGTGTCGAAGATCAGCGCCGGGTCAGCCGGGCAATTGAGCCAGCCATTGGCCATGATCTCGCTCTCGAGCTGCCCCGCCTGCCAGCCGGCATAGCCCAGGGCCAGCACGGCGCTCGCTGGCCCCTCGCCGCTGGCGATGGCGCGCAGGATCTCGACCGTGGCGGTCAGGCAGATGCCGTCGTCGATGATCAGCGTCGATTGCTGGATGTGGAAGTCGTCGGTGTGGAGCACGAAGCCGCGCCGGCCCTCAACCGGGCCGCCCATCAGCACCGGCATGTGCCCGACCCGCTCGCGCAGCCGGATCGCGTCCGCCTCTGGGGCGACGTCGAGCTGGACCAGCAGGTCCGGCATGCTGATGTCGGTGGCCGCCTTGTTGACGATGATGCCCATCGCGCCGTCGGCCGAATGGGCGCAGACATAGATCACCGAGCGGGCGAAGCGCTCGTCGGCCATCCCGGGCATCGCCACGAGGAACTGGCCGTCGAGGAAGCTCGAGCCGGTGAGCGTGGAATGCGTGGGCGACGCTGGGTTCGGCATGCGCGTATGCTACGCGGCCGCCGGGCCTTGTCCAGCGGACAAAGCGCGCGGGCCCGTTGCCGGTGCCGCCCCCGAAAGGCGCTGTCGAATCTGCGGGCGGATCACTATATTTTTCGGCCTTCGGGCCTTGGACTGCGCGCAGGCCCGATCCGGCCGTGAGACGGAGACGTTCCCTGGCGGAAGCAACACCACCGGCTGCCTTCGACATCGCGGCGCAGGGCGCCCGGATCCAGCGGGCCGCGCAAGCGCATGGCCGAGGCGGCCAAGCTCACGGCGCGGCTGTCTTCGGCGCCGGCGGCGCCTTCATCAAGCTGCTCGGCGCGTGACGACCTCCGCCGCCCCCGTCCTCGACAGGCCCGGCCCGCCACGCTAGGTCAGGCGCGATTGTTCAGCGCGCGATCCGAGCGCGCGTCAGCGAAGGGACCCGCGATGATCCAGGTCGGCGACCACCTGCCCCAGGCGACCTTCCGGGTGACAGGCCCCGAGGGCCCGATCGCCCGCACCACCGACGACGTGTTCAAGGGCCGGCGCGTGGTGCTGATTGGCGTGCCCGGCGCGTTCACGCCGAGCTGCCACCGCAACCACCTGCCGGGCTTCGTCGCCAAGAAGGACGAGATCCTGGCCCGCGGCGTCGACGCCATCGCGGTCACCAGCGTCAACGACGTGTTCGTGCTCGACGCCTGGGCCAAGGCGAGCGGCGCGGAGGGCCTGGAATTCCTGGCCGACGGCAATGCCGATTTCGCCAAGGCCATCGGCCTCGAGATGGATGGCACCGGCTTCGGCCTGGGGATCCGCTCGAAGCGCTATGCGATGCTGGTCGAGGACGGCGTGGTGAAGATCCTGAACATCGAGGAGACCCCGTCGAAGACCGAGATCTCCGGCGCCGAGGCGCTGTTGAAGGTTCTCTGAGGCCATCGGGGCTTCGCGCCCCGAACCCCTGCCAAAGGGCCTCGGCCCTTTGGGATCCCGGGACCTGATTGCGCTAGCTCCGGTGCGCGCCTGCGAGGTCGATGTCGTCCAGGGCATCGTGGTGCAGGAGCAGCACGCCGGTCGCCGCCGCCAGGCGGCGCGCCGCCGGTGTGAAGCCGGCATTCGACACCACCGCGGCCCGGTCGCCCGCCCAGTAGCGCAGGGCGGCCGCCGCCTCCTGCACGGCGGCGTTGCCCACCGGTTTCGCCAGCCGCTTGCACTGCACGATCAGGCGCAGGCCATCGCGCACCGCCACGATATCGGCGCCCTGGTCGCCGCTCGGCGGGGTCCGATGCGCCCGCCACCCCGCCCGGGCCAGGCGCTCGGCGCAGTAGCGCTCGTAATCGATCCCGTCGCCCGGCGCCTCGTCCTCCTCGGGCAGCGCGACGGCCGCCGCTTCCGCCTCCACGATCGCCAGCATCCGGTTGCGCTCCGACTCGGCGAGGTCGGCAAACCGCGGCCCGATCTGCGGCAGGACGGTGCGGTCGAGGAAATACGCGCGCTCCCGCAGCCAGCCATCCTCGATCCGGTTGCCGTAGGCGTCGGAAAAGCTCTCCTGCCGGCGCCGCAGCGCCAGGGTCTCGGCATGGGCCCGGGCGATCCGGCGCACCCGCGCCCGGAACCGCCGCGGCCGCCCGAGATGGCGCATCAGCACCAGCGTCAGGGCGAGCCCTGTGGCCGCGAAGGCAGGCGGTCCGTACCAGAGCCCGAACGGGCAGCCGATCGCGGCCGTCCAGAACAGGCGGGCGACGGGGTTGGGCTTGCCGGGCATCGGATCTCGGGTCGCGGATGAGCCCGTCGACCCTGGCAAGCGCCCCTTGCCCGATGCTGAATCCCGGCGGGAAAGCTGTGGATGCCGGCCCGCTGGCCTAGCCCGTCTGGCCCTTCCGGCGCTGGTGGCCGAGACCCATGCTCTTGGCGAGGCTGGAGCGCGCGGCGGCGTAGTTCGGCGCCACCATCGGGTAGTCGGGGGCGAGGCCCCATTTCTCCCGGTAGGCCTCGGGCGTCAGGTTGTAGTGGGTGCGCAGGTGCCGCTTGAGCGACTTGAACTTCTTCCCGTCCTCCAGGCACACGATGTAGTCGGGCTGGATCGAGCGCCGGACCGAGACGGCCGGCCGGAGTTCCTCCGCCGGTGGGGCCGCGGGCTGGCTCAGGCCGTGCAGGGTCGCGTGGACCGCGGCGATCAGCCCGGGCAGTTCCGGCGCGGGCACCGGATTGTTGCTCACGAAGGCCGACACGATGTCGACGGACAACGTGAGATAATCCAGGTCCTCTCCGACCGTGGCATCCATTCCGAAACCTCCCGTCGCTTCGTCCCGGCCGCCATCGTTCGGCGTGTGCCGGCCGGAACCTGTGTCTGCTGAGGCTGATACAGGCCTATAAAGGCGCAGGTACTATGGTGCGATCAATATAAGGGCAAGACCAAATTATAAGTCCTCACAACAGCCGTCCTGGTCGCGGCGTGTTTTGTCGTATACTGTACAGAGCCGACTAGAAGGCCCGCTGGCCAAGTGGATGCCGGCCCGGCGCGCGAACGCATCGCAACACGGGTTTGGCGCGGAACCCAGTCGCATCCGGGCCCGGATCGGTTCGGGTGCGGGTGGGCGCCGCGGTATCGGTGCATCCGGGCGTTGCACGCGCGGGAGATTGTGCCATCTGGTAGGACGACGGGTGCGCCCGCGGGCGGGCGCCGCACGCCCCGGCCGCGCGCGTCACCCCGGGCGAGGGGCACCCCATGCGCGCGCACAGATTCAAGCCTTCGGCGCCGTGAGCACCTACCGCTTCGACAAGCTCCTGGCGCCGCACTCGGTCGCGCTGGTCGGGGCCGTGGCGCGGGAGGGCTCCCTGGGGCGCAGCGTGCTCGACAGCCTGCGCCGGGCGGGCTTTCCCGGCGCGATCCTGCCGGTCCAGCCCGATCACGATTCCGTGGACGGCCTGCCCTGCGTGCCGCGGGTCGCCGACCTCACGATGGTGCCGGATCTCGTGCTGATCGCGGTGCCGCCGCCGAGCGTGCCCGAGGTGGTCGCCCAGGCCGCCGCGATCGGCGCAGGGGCAGCCGTGATCCTCACCGCCCGGCTCGGCCGCGGGCCGGACGATCCCGGCCCGGTCGCGCACCGGATCGCCCGGGCGCAGGGGCTGCGCCTCCTCGGACCTGACAGCGCCGGCCTGGCGGTGCCCGGCGCCAAGCTCGATGCCAGCCTGTTCGCCCACGCCCCGGCGGCGGGGGACCTCGCGCTGATCTCGCAATCCGGCACGGTGGCGGCCGCCATCGTCGAATGGGCCGCCCGGCACGGGACCGGCTTCTCCGCCGTGCTGTCGCTCGGCAGCGTGCTCGATATCGGCGTGGCCGACTGCCTCGACTATTTCGCCGCCGATTACCGGACCCGGGCGATCCTGCTCTGCCTCGACCGCGTGGCCGATGCCCGCCGGTTCATGTCGGCGGCCCGGGCCGCCGCCCGCGCCAAGCCCGTGGTGGTGCTGCGCGCCGGCCGCCACCGCCCCGACACCCGGGCCGCCGTGACCCATACCGGAGCGCTCGCCCGGCCAGACGCGGTCTATGCCGCGGCCTTCCGGCGGGCCGGCCTGCTGGCCGTGCAGGATCTCGACGGCATGTTCTCGGCGGTCGAGGCGCTGGGGCGCCAGCGGCCGTTCCCGGGGGACCGGCTGGCGATCCTGACCAACGGCCGCGGCATCGGCCTGCTCGCCGCCGACCGGCTGACCGAGCGCGCCGGCATCCTGGCGGAGATCCCCGAGATCGAGGGCCGGGTGGCCGGCAACCCGATCGACCTCGGCATCGATGCCGGCGGCCCGGCCTTCTCGGCCGCCCTGGAACCGCTGCTCGCCGACCGGGCGAGCGACGCGGTGCTGGCGATCCACGTCCCCACGGTCCGGTCCGATGCCGGCGCAGTGGCCGGGGCGATCGCCGACACGGTCAAGCGCGCCCGCGCCGGCCAGACCCGCAAGAAACCGGTCTTCGCGGTGTCGCTCGGCGATGTCGAGGCCGCGCGCGCGGCCTTCGCGCAGGCCGGCATCCCGCATTTCACCACCGATTCCGAAGCAATCGAGGGGTTCCTGCACCTCGTTCGCTACCGCGAGGCGCAGGACGACCTGATGCGCACGCCGGATTCCCTGCCGCGGGACTTTTCCCCCGACATGGCCCGGGCGCGCTCGATCATCGCCGCCGCCCTGCGCCAGGGCGCCGCCTGGCTCGATCCGATCGCCGTGAACGGGCTGCTGGAGGCCTACGGCATCCCGACCGTGCCGATCACCCTCGCCCCCGATCAGGACGCCGCCGCGGCCGCCGCCTGGCCGATCATCGCGGCGGGCGGCACCGTGGCGCTGAAGGTCGTCTCGCCCGACGTGGTGCACAAATCTGATATCGGTGGCGTCCATCTCGACCTGACCAGCGAGGCCGATGTCCGCGAGGCCGCGCGCAGCATCCTGGCCCGCGCCCGCCGGGAGCGGCCGGATGCAAGGGTCACCGGCTTCGCGGTGCAGCCGATGGTGCGCCGGGGCCAGCGCCGGGAGCTGATCGCGGGGCTTGCCGAGGACGCGGTGTTCGGCCCCGTGGTGGTGTTCGGCCGGGGCGGCACGGCAGTGGAGGTGATCGATGACCGCGCGCTGGGCCTGCCGCCGCTCGACCTCGCGCTCGCCCGCGACCTGATCGGCCGCACCCGGGTCGCCCGGCGCCTCGAAGGCTACCGCGACGTGCCGCCCGCCGATATCGGGGCGATCGCCCTGACCCTGGTGAAGCTGTCCCAGCTCGCCGCCGACCTGCCCCAGGTGCGCGAGCTCGACATCAACCCGCTCTTGGCCGACGAGACCGGCGTGCTGGCGCTGGACGCGCGGGTGCGGATCGGGCGCGCGGAGCGGGGACGCCACGGCCGTGGCCACCCGCGCTTCGCGATCCGTCCCTATCCGGCCGAATGGGTCCGCACCCTCAAGCTCAAGGACCGGACGATCCGGGTGCGCCCGGTGCGCCCCGAGGACGAGGGTCTGTTCCTCGCCTTCTTCAAGGGCCTCGACCCGGAGGACCTACGCCTGCGCTTCTTCGGCCCCGTGCGCGAGTTCAGCCACGCCTTCCTGGCGCGGCTGACCCAGCTCGACTACGCCCGGGCCATCGCCTTCGTGGCCACCGAGGTCGACCCGCAGGGACGCGAGCGCATGCTCGGCGCCGTCCGCCTGCACGCCGACGCCAACCATGAGAGCGGCGAATACGCCATCGCGGTCGGCCGCGACGCGCGGGGCACCGGCCTCGCCTTCGCGCTGATGCGCCTGATGATCGACTGGGCCCGCTCCGAGGGGATCGGCCGGGTCGAGGGCATGGTCCTGGCCGAGAACCGCCCGATGCTGGCGGTCTGCCGCCGGCTCGGGTTCACGCAGGGGCGGGATCCGGAGGATCCGGGGCTTGTGAAGGTGAACCTGGAGCTTGGGGTTGGGTAGGGAGCGGCACCCCCGAGTAGCCGTCGTCTTTCCGGATCGGGCGCTAACGGACGATCCTGATAGCGACCCCGAGATTGGGCGGCAGCCGGCTCCAGACCCGATCCGTCGTCACGGCAATCGATTGGCGTTGCTTTGCCAGAGCGAGGCAGATCGATCGCCGAGCGAGAGCCTGATTGACCGCGTTGGCAAACGCAGAGTCCCGGCAATCCGGGCCTGCTCGCCGTCGAACGGTTCGACTGCAAGGTGGAGGACGCCAAGGGCCTGCGCAATCTGCGCTTCCGTTCCGCCAGCTTCGGCCAACTTGCCATAGACTTCGGACAGATTTACCGCACCAATCACGGATTGGGGGGGATCTCGGCAACCTGTTCGGCTCCCATTTCGGCATGAAGCAGACAGAACAGCGCCGAGGCGTCGAGGACGAAGGCTTCACTCACGCGCCGCCTCGGTCCGACGCTCCGCGATCAGCTCATCGGCCAAGCTCCGATCGGCCGGGGCGAAGTCGCGGACGATGGCCTGCGCTTCCCTGACTGCGGCGGACAAGGAGCGGACCCGCAGACCGTCCTCGGCCAATTCCACCATGACGGTGTCACCGGCTGCAAGCCCGAGTTCCCGCCGGAAATCGGCCGGGATGACGAGCGTCCCACCAGCCTCGATCTTTGCCAACTGCGAAGCCATGCCGAATTCCGGATCGCGGCCCGACACATGTCCCGTCCGCATCGCCGGACGCTGGCCGCGCGCCGCCATGATGCCCGATGACGGCGCGAAAGGGAAAGTCCTGTCCGGTCGGCGCGCGGCTTTCCAGGCCGCGCGAGGCGTATCACCGCGACGGCCTCCTTAAGTTGTCTGGTGAAAGAGCCGCCTTTCAGCGCGGCGGCTGGGACGCGTCCGGATTGCCCCCTTCGATAGCCGGCTTCGCAGTCGTCACCTTGCTGGCCGCCGGCTTGGCAGGAGTGGGCTTCGCCGCAGCCGGCTTGGGCGCAACCGGCTTGGGCGCAGCCGGTTTGACCGCCGCGGGCTTGGGCGTCGCCGCGGGCTGCGCGGCGCCGGCCGGTGGGATCGCGCCCGTGGCGGCGGGCTCCGGTGCCGGGGGCGGCGTGTCGAGGTTGTAGATGTCGTCGCGGAAATGCGCCTTCCCGTCCGGGGTGGCGTAGCCGGTGAGGTACACGAAGGTCACCGGCACCGGCTTGACCAGCTTGATGTCGCGGCGCTCGCCGTCGGCGATGCCGGTCTCGATCTCGATCGGCCCCCAGCTCGTGCCGGGCCCGTTCGGGCCGTCGGTGCCCTGCAGCAGCCAGCCGACCAGCTCCTTGACCTGCCCGACCCGGACGCAGCCGTGGCTGTGGAAGCGCACGGCGGCGGCGAACAGCGATTTCGCCGGGGTGTCGTGCATGTAGACGGCAAAGCGGTTCGGCATGTCGATCCGCACCTGGCCGAGCGAATTGTCGAAGCCAGAATCTTGGCGCAGCGTGTAGGCCACCGCCTTGTCGCCGGCCCAGTCGATCTTGGTCGGGTCGACCTCGCCGGTGGGCCCGAGGATGCGGATGTGGTTCCGGGCGAGGTAGCCCGGGTTCTTGCGCATCTGCGGGATGATCTCGTTCTTCACCACGGAGGCCGGCACGGTCCAGGTCGGGTTGAAGTTGATGTCGGTGATTCGGGTCTCCACCGTGGGTGTCGCCTTGTCGGGGGAGCCGACCACGGCGACGTAGCGGCGCGCCACCGTGCCGTTCTCCACCGCCTCGACATTCGCTGAGGGGATGTTGACCACGACGTAGCGCTCGCCGAACGGGAATTTCGAGCCCATCAGCCGGGCCGCGGAAGCCGCGAGCTGGCGCTGGCGGGTGGCGGCCGGCACGTTCAGGGCGTTGATCGTGAGCCGGCCCAGGATGCCGCTGTCGGGCAGGCCGTGGCGCGCCTGGAACGCCGCGATCGCGGCGACCAGAGGCGGGTCGAGCCGGTCGCTGGGCGGCGCGTCCACCGGCAGGTCGCCGGTGAGGGTCAGGTGGTGGCGCAGCGACGGGATCGCCGGGCTGCGCTCCCCGGGCTTCAGGCGGATGAGGTCGTCAGGCAGCCGCTCCCAGCCGCCGGCCTCCGCGAAGGCGGCGTAGCGGTCGGCGACCTTGAGCGTATCCAGGAAGGTGCGGGCGGTGAGCGTCGGGGTCGGGTCGGAGGAGACCTTGGCGTAGACCAGCGGCGCCGGTTCGCGCGATTTTTTCGGCGTTTCCGGCGGCTTGGCCTCGGCACTCTTCGCGTCATTCGGCCGGGGTTCGGGATTCCTCGCCGAATCCTGGGGCTTCGGCTCGGCATTCTTCGACGGATCGGGAGCCGGCGGCACCGCCGCCGGGACGGCGAGCGGCGGGGCCGGCGCAGCCGCGGGTCCGGCCGGGGCCACCTGCGCCAGCGCGCCGACGGGGCCGCCGAGCAGCGCCAGCACCGAGAGACCCGCGCCGAGGCGGGCGGACAGGCGGAAACGGGCCGGGACCATACGCAACACTCCCGACGGCGCCCGGGGCGGCGCGGTCGGGCGGGATGATGGGCCGGTACGGTTACCAATCTCCTCCGATGGATCGCGCTGGCCGGGACCGGTATTCACCATCCGGCGAGGGGCGCTGCGCCCGGAGCCGTCCGCCGATATCGGTTGGCGCGGAGAGGGCGCACCCTGCGGGGCCGTGCCGTGAAGGACGAACAGCCGCCGCCATGCCGGATTCCGGATCCCAGCGCACCGGGGAGAGCCTGAGCGCGATGCCCTACCTGCCGCAACTCGATGGGGTGCGGGCGCTCGCCATCCTGATCGTGTTCGCGGCCCATTGCGGCTACAGCCACGTGGTGCCGGGAGGCTTCGGCGTCACGGTGTTCTTCTTCCTCAGCGGCTACCTGATCACGACGCTGCTGCGGATCGAGCGCGGGCGCACCGGTACGGTCTCGCTCGCCGCCTTCTACCTGCGGCGCAGCCTCCGGATCCTGCCGCCGCTCTACCTGACCCTCGCGGCCACCGGGGCGCTCTATGCGGCGGGGCTGCTCGACTGGATGCGGGTGGAGCCGGCGGCATTGCTCGGCCAGGTCCTGTTCCTGACCAACTATCCCGGCCTGTTCGGCACCGAGGCGGTGCTGCCGGTGCCGCTGTGGAGCCTCGCCATCGAGGAGCATTTCTACCTGGTCTTCCCCCTGGCCTACCTCCTGTGGCTGGGGCGCCTGCAGCCACGCCGGGCGGCGCTGGCCTGCCTGGGGATCTGTGCGGCGGTCCTGGCGATCCGCTGCGTCAACGTCTGGCGGCTTCCCGATTACAGCCTGAACTATTCCTGGACCCACACCCGCATCGACGCGATCCTGTTCGGCTGCTGCCTCGGCCTGTGGAACAACCCGGTGATCCCGGCCGACCGGGCCTGGCGCCCGACGCTCTGGCCTGTCGCCGCGAGCCTCGCGGTGATCCTGCTGACCCTAGCCGTGCGCGATCCCGCCTTCCGCGAGACCCTGCGCTACACCCTCCAGAGCGCGGCCCTGTTCGTGCCCTTCGCCTTCCTGCTGCACGGGGAGGGCTGGGCGGTGCGGTGGCTCTCCGCCCGGCCGATGCGCCAGCTCGGCCTCTGGTCCTACAGCTTCTACCTCGCCCACATGGCCGTGGTGGCTTTGGTGCTGAACCTGGCGCCGGGCCTGCACGGGCTGACGCTGATGCTGGCGGCCTTCCCGCTGACCTTGCTCTGGTGCTGGGGGATGTACGGGCTGGTCGAGCGCCCCTGCGCCCGCCTGCGCCGCCGGCTGCTGGCCGATCACCCGCCGGAGCCCGTTCTCGGGACCGTGGGGCGCTCACACGATCCCATGCGGAGCGCGACACGGCCCCCGCTCCCGAGCGGGAGAGGGTTGGGGTGAGGGATTACAGGGTCTTCCGGAACGGGCACGCCCTTCACCCTGTCCCTCTCCCGCACGGGAGCGGGGACCCGCGCCTCGCCCGGGGCCTCCGGGTGGTCCGCTGGTGTCTGAAGACTGACAAAGCCGAACCGGCATCACCCCCGCCTGAGCTTCTCCCGCGCGACCGTATGGTCCGGCGCCGCCCGGAAACAGGCCTGCATCGCGTGCCAGAGCGGCTTGCGCCGGAACTGCGCGTCGAGCGGCAGCGCCCGCTGGGGCAGGCCGTCCGGCCGCTTGCGGTAGACGTGATCGTTCAGCCAGGTGTCGGGGTCGTAGATGTCCCAGGTGAGCACGTCGAGCAGGGCGGGCTCGGCCAGGACCACGTCGAGGTAGCGGCGGGCGAAATCGGCCACCATCCGGTCCCGGGTCGGCACGTCGGACGGGAAGGCCCGGTCGTCGATGTCGAGTTCGGTGACCGCGATCCCCAGCCCCATCTGGCCGATCTCGTGCAGGAAGCGCCGGAGCTGGCCCTGGTCGATCGGCACTGTGCTGGTCAGGTGCGATTGCAGCCCGAACCGCTGGATCGGGACGCCGCGCGACCGCATCGCCTCGAGCTGGCGCAGCACCTTGGTGCGCTTGGCCTCCATCCAGGGGGCACCCTGCTCGACCGCGTCCTCGTTCCAGGTGCCGGCGGCCGCCGGGTCGGTCTCGTGCAGGATCCGGAAGGCGCGGTCGACGTAGCTCGGCCCCATCGCGGCGAGCCAGGGGGAATCGCGCAGGCCTCCGCCCCGGTCGGGATCGGCCTCGTTGCCAAAAATCTCGTTGACCACGTCCCAGGCGACGATCTGCCCGCGGTAGTGGCCGGCCACGGTCTCGATCCAGCGCCGCATGAAATCCTCGGCCTGGACGGGGCTCGCCCGGCCGAGCAGCGGCGCGACCCAGGGCGGCAGGGCGGCGTGCCAGACCAGCGTGTGCCCGCGCATCCGCTGGCCGTTCGCCCGCGCGAACCGCAGGATCGCGTCGCCCCGGGCGAAATCGGTGCGGCCGGGGGCGGGCAGCACCTCCTCCATCTTCATCTCGGTACCGCAAACCAGGATCCCGCATTCCTGGGCCACGGCCTGCCGGTAGGCCGGCGTCGCGTCGAAGCGGTGGAACGGCACCTCGCAGCCGTAGAGCAGGCCCCTCGCGGCAGCCGCCGCCTGGAGACTGTCGCTCGACCAGGACGGGCGGCCGAGCGGCCCGAAGCCGGTAGGCGCGGCCCCCTGCGCGGCCGGCGCGAGCCCCGCGCAGGCCATCCCGGCGAGAACGGACCGGCGGCTCGGACAGATCGGCATGCCGCATCCTCGGGTTCGGTGAGATCACCGGCATCAGAGCATGTGGCGGATCCGGTTACGATCCGCTGAGTCTGCGGGCGGGCCTCCGTCCGATCCGGTGCATCAACTCGCCTTCATCCGGGCTCGCCCCATCTGAAGGGCGCCATCCAGACGAGGACCTGCCATGAGCCAGCACCCCGCCATCAGCCCCGGCCGCAGCGCCGTCGTCACCGGGGCCGCGAGCGGCATCGGGCTCGCCGCTGCGCAAGCCTTCGCGCGCGCCGGCATGAATGTCTGGCTCGCCGACCTGCCGGGGCCGGCGCTCGACGCCGCCCGCGCGGCCGTGGCCGAACTCGCCGCCGTCGAGGTCCGCGCGATGCCGACCGACATCTCCGACCGGGGCGCCGTGGAGGCCCTGGCGGCGGCCGTCGCGCGGGGCGGCCCGCCCGCCCTCGTCATGCTTAACGCCGGGATCGAGGCCGGCGGAAAACTGTTCTCGGATGCCGAGACCTGGGCGCGGATCCTGGGCACCAACCTCTGGGGCGTGGTTAACGGCATCCACGCCTTCGCGCCCGGCATGATCGAGGGGGGCAAGCCCGGCGCCGTGATCGTGACCGGCTCGAAGCAGGGCATCACCACGCCGCCCGGCAACGCGCCCTACAACGTCTCGAAGGCGGGGGTGAAGGCGGTCACCGAAGCGCTCGCCCACGAGCTGCGCAGCCACGAGGGATGCCGGACCACTGCCCACCTGCTGATCCCGGGCTTCGTCTATACCGGCCTCACCAAGGCCCGCGGCGTCGCCGAGAAGCCGGCGGGCGCCTGGACGCCGGAGGAGACGGTGTCGTTCCTGCTGGAGCGGCTGGCGGCGGGCGATTTCTACATCCTCTGCCCCGACAACGAGACCAGCCGGGCGCAGGACGAAAAGCGGATCGCCTGGGCCGCGGGCGACATCATCGATAACCGGCCCGCCCTGTCGCGCTGGCACCCGGACTTCTCCGAGGCGTTCAGGCGGTTCATGGCGGAGTAAGCGCCACCGTCCTTGCGAGCGCAGCGAAGCAACTTGGGGCTCCGCGACGGGAGATGGTTCAAGCGAGGATGGAAAACGGTTTGTGCCGAAATCCCGCTCCGGGCAGCGGCACTGTAGGTGGGGCCCTTCGCGATCCGCCTCTCTCCGGATTCGTTCCGTCGAGCGGAACCATGTGCCGCGCGGTTCCCTGGGTTGCTTCGCTCCGCTCGCAAGGGCGGTGGACGCTCTCACCCCACCGTGATTTTCCTGAACGCCGCCGCGCAATCCCGGCTCCGAACCCGACCCACCAGCATGGCGCAATCCAGCGGAGGCATGCTCGCGCCGACAGCGCCGGCCTGAAACGCCTCACGCGACGCATAGTGACGCCCATCCCGTCATTGCGAGCGCAGCGAAGCAACCTAGGGCTCCGCGCGGCCGATCGTTCTGCTGGACGGGACTGCCACCATGCGCGCGCCGGCCGTCTACATCATGGCCAGCCGCCGCAACGGGACGCTCTATACCGGCGTCACCGCGGACCTGTCCCGGCGCGTCTACGAGCACCGCGAAGCCCTCCATCCCGGCTTCACGCGCCGCTACGGATGCAAGCTCCTGGTCTGGTACGAGGGCTACCCGACGATGAGCGAGGCCATCGCCCGCGAGAAGCAGATCAAGGGCGGCTCCCGGAAGAAGAAGCTCGCCCTGATCGAGGCGATGAACCCGGATTGGCGCGATCTGTATCCCGGCCTCGCGTGACGCTCTTATGCGCAGCGGTTCCCTGGGTTGCTTCGCTGCGCTCGCAATGACGGGATGGGCGTCATCGCGCGCGCGGGGCGTCTCAGGCCTCCGCTGGATTGCGCCACGCTGGTGGGTTGGGTTTTGCGCCGGAGTGTTCAAGGAATTTATGGCGGGATGAGAAATGTCACCGTCATTGCGAGCGGAGCGAAGCAACCCAGGGCTCCGCGACGGAGGATGTTCAAAGCGCGGACGGAAAACGGCTTGTGCCGAAATTCCGCTCCCGGCAGCGTCGCTGCTGGTGGGAGCGCTCGGCCTCGCGTCTCACCCGCGCCTTATCTCGTCCGTTCGGTCGAGCGGATCGATGTGCCGCGCGGCTCCCTGGGTTGCTTCGCTGCGCTCGCAAGGGCGGGCCTGCTTCGGACCGGGCTGGCGTTCAGCCCTTCGACCGAAGGCATGCGCCGCGGGCCTTGCTGACGGCCGCCCCTCGTCTGGCGAAGCGTTTGCACCCAGGTTAGGTCAGTGCGGCGCGCCGCGCTGCAACCGCGCACGACACCAGGGAGCCGCTCTTTTGGCCACGATCATCCCCGTTGCCTCGTTCGACTGCGTCGTGTTCGGCGCCACCGGCGATCTCACGGCGCGCAAGCTGCTGCCGGCCCTGTTCTACCGGTTCCGGGACGGGCAAATCCCGGAGACCAGCCGAATCATCGGCGCCTCGCGCTCGGACCTGTCGACCGACGCGTTCCGGGAGCACGCCCGGGACGCGCTCAAGCGCTTCGTGCCCGCCTCCGACCTGACGGAGGACGTGCTCCACAAATTCCTCGACCACGTGGATTACGTGGCGGTGGACGGCGCCGGCGAGAGCGGCTGGGCCGACCTCGCGGCCAAGCTCGGCGAGCGGCCCGACCAGGTGCGGCCCTACTACCTGGCGACCTCGCCGGACCTCTACGGCTCGATCTGCCGCAACCTCGCCGAGCACGGCCTGATCGGGCCGAAATCCCGGGTCGTGCTGGAGAAGCCGATCGGCAAGGATCTGAAATCCGCCCAGGCGATCAACGACGCGGTCGGCGAGGTCTTCCCCGAATCGCAGATCTTCCGGATCGACCACTATCTCGGCAAGGAGACGGTGCAGAACCTGCTCTCCCTGCGGTTCGCCAACACCATCTTCGAGCGGCTCTGGACCTCGGACGTGATCGACCACGTCCAGATCACCGTGGCCGAGACGGTCGGGGTCGAGGGCCGGGCCGGCTATTACGACACGTCGGGCGCCATGCGCGACATGCTGCAGAACCACATGCTGCAGCTCCTGTGCCTGACCGCCATGGAGAGCCCGCTCAACCTCGAAGCGAACTCCGTGCGCGACGAGAAGCTGAAAGTGCTGCGCGCCCTCAAGCCGATCACCGCCCACGACATCCAGACCGTGACCGTGCGCGGCCAGTACGTGGCGGGCGCCGTCGACGGCAAGCCGGTGGAGGGCTACCTGACCGAGCTCGGCCACGAGAGCCGGACCGAGACCTTCGTGGCGATGAAGCTCGAGGTGCAGTCCGGGCGCTGGGCCGGGGTGCCGTTCTACCTGCGCACCGGCAAGCGCCTGCCCCAGAAGCTGTCCGAGATCGTGGTCCAGTTCCGGGCCTCGCCCTTCTCGATCTTCCCCGAGGAGGCGTTCGGGCGCGAGCCCAACCGCCTTGTCATCCGCCTGCAGCCGCAGGAGGGCATGAAGCTCGAAGTGATGACCAAGGACCCGGGGCCCGGCGGCCTGCGCCTGCGCCCGACCGACCTCGACATCTCCTTCGAGGAGACCTTCAAGCAGCGCTACCCGGACGCCTACGAGCGCCTGCTGATGGACGTGGTCCGGGGCAACGCCACTCTGTTCATGCGCCGCGACGAGGTCGAGGCCGCCTGGGCCTGGGCCGACGGTGTGCTCAAGGCCTGGGCCGACCGCCCGGAGGCGCCGCGGCCCTATCCGGCCGGGAGCTGGGGGCCCACCGCCGCCATCGCGCTGATCGAGCGCGACGGCCGGACCTGGCACGAGGAGCTGCGGTAACACCATGCCCCGGCTTACGGCCAAGCTGCCTTGATGCGGTCAAGCCGGATGCCGAAGCTGCCCCATGCCGCCGGACACCGCCCCGCGAGAGGGCGGGCCCGGCCTCGCACGAGGGATCATCGCATGCTGGACTCGAAGCAGGATTTCGCCGTCTCGGCCGAACGCCGCCTGGAGCGCTCGGTCGACTCCGCGTTGCGCGTCATCGCGGCCGCCCATGTCGAGCGGCAGGCGCCGCCGGTCTACGCCGCCCGCCGCCGCCTGAGCGAGGTCTACGGCGCCACCCGCCTGGCCAAGCGCCTGGAGCGCGAGCGGCGCAGCGCCTGAGGGGTGTTAGGCCCCGCGCCGGCGGATCGTTCGCGAGATTGGCACGGGTCCCCTCTCCCGCTCGGGTCACACCACCGCGTCCCACGTCTCGCTCAACGGGGTCGTCCCGCGCACCAGCCGCGCGCGCAGGACGATATCCCCCGCCGGCATCGGCTGGGGCGGGCGCCACTCCACGTAGATGCGCCAGCCGCCGGTCTGCGGCACGAAGTTGGCCACCGGCTCGTGGAGCGTGCCGGCGCTGGCCGAAACCTCGGCGGCAACGGCCTCGTCCGCGCCTTTCGGCAGGGACGGCCCCTCGAAATCGATCACGCAGAGCCGCCGGGCCGGGTTCGGCGGGTCAATCGGGCGCAGGCGCTCGGCCGAGCCGAATCGGGTCTCGGTGACCCGGGCCAGCGCCGGTTGCGGGATCGCCTCCGCCGGTTCCGCCCCCACGGTGGTCAGCGTGTAGCCAAGGCGCAGGGCGGCGCCCGGCTGCACCGGCGCCGCCGGCATGTAGGCCGCCACGATGTTGTCCATGTACTCTTCGGCCGAGGGAATCTCATAGAGCTGCACGGCGCCCTCCGCGAAGGCGCCCCCCGGCTCGGGCGCGACCCACAGGCCCGGCCGGGCCTCCTGGCGCGCCTCGACGTCGAGATAGGCGGCAAAGCTCCGCTCCCGCTGCAGCAGCCCGAACCCCGCGAGGGGCTTCGCCGCGAAGGCCGAGATCTGCGGCTGCTTGCGGCCGTTGATGAGAGGCCGCCACAGCCGGTCGGCCGCGGTGGCGACGCAGAGCCCGTCGGAATCGTGCACCTGCGGGCGGAAATCGTCGAACGGCTTGGCGTCCCGGGCGCCGGGCCCGTTCTGGCCGTACAGGAACATGCTGGTGAGCGGCGCGAGCCCCAGTCGCGGGATCGGCTTTCGGGGATAGAGCGCCGCCGTGACGGCGATCCGGGCCGGGTCGCCGGGGGTGATCACGAACCGGTAGGCGCCGGAGACGCTCGGGCTGTCGAGGAGCGACAGCACCGTGAGGTTGCGCGCCTCCGGCTCCGGCTCGCACAGCCAATGGGCGGTGAAATCGGGAAACTCCTCCCCCTCCGGCGCCCCGGTGCCGATGGCGAGCCCGCGGGCCGAGAGCCCGTATTCCTGGCCCGCGGCGCGCAGCCGGAAATAGGAGGCGCCGAGAAACACCAAAAACTCCTCCTGGAAGCCCTTGGGCCGCCAGGCCGGCGTCTCCGGGAAGGCGTAGTGCAGGCGGAAACCCGCGAAGCCGAGATCGGCCGGAAAACTCTGGCCGGCGAGCCGTCCGCCGAAGTCGAACAGCCGGCTCTCGTAGGGGATCGGTCGGGCCGCGCCGCCGCGCGGCTGCAGGTAGAGCGCCACGCGCTTGCGCTGCAGGAAGCCGCGGTGGAACAGCTGCGCGCTGAAATGGCGGCCGAGATGGAGGCTCTCGGCGGGCCGGAAGACGATGTGGCGATAGCCGTCGTAATCGAGGTCCGCGAGCGCCGGGGGCAGGTCGGTGGGCGGGGCCGCGTAGGGCGCAGCCGCGCGGCGCTCGGCCTCGGCCGTCAGGGTCTCGAAGGTCATCGCACCGTCCTGCGCGGCCCCGGGCGCCGGGCCCTGCGGCTGAAGCGCCGCCCCGGCCCATGTTCGGGCGCCATTCAGATCTATAGCGCTAGGTACAATACTGCCGGCGGCCGCGGTCAGGACGGTTCTGAGAACGCGGCGCCGGGAGGGGGGATCGATCCGTTCGGCCTCCGGCCGCCTGTGCGGCTGGGTCGGCTGCGTGTCCTCGCCCTGCATATCGGTGTCCACGCTCATCGGTTCCCGCCCGCCCGCGGCGAGGCAGCCGGCAGCCTTCCACGGTCGAGTTCCTCGCGCCATGTCCTCACGGGTCACCTCCTCCGCCGAGCGGCCGCACCGGAACGCCCATCCGGGCGCTCCCGATCCCGAGATCGTGACGAGTCCGGCCACGGCGCTCGAACCCGAGGCCTGGGCCGGCGGCAGCCGGGCCCTTCTGGCCCGACGTCTCGCCCTGGCGATCCCGAGCCTCGCCGCCGCCGGCGGTCTCGCATGGCTGGCTGATCGTGCTTATCCGGCTGGCGCCAGCCCCCTGGCCTGGACCATCCTGATCCTGTTCGCCCTGGTGATGGGCTGGCAGGCTTTCGTCGCCTGCCAATACGTCTACGGGCTCGTGGCCGCCCTTCTGGGCGACCGGGCGAAGTCGGTGCTGGAGCGCCGGTCCGAATCCGCCCTGCGACCCGCCGCCGGGGGCGGGCGCACCGCCGCCGTGGTGGCGATCCATGCCGAGGACGCGGTGGCGGTCTTCGCCCGGTTGCGGGTGATGGCCCGCTCGCTGGCCGATGCGCAGGCGCAGAACATCGATATCTTCGTCCTGTCTGACACGCGGGACGGCGCGATCGCGGCGGTGGAGGAGCACGAATTTGCCCGCATCCAGGCCTGGGCTGAGGCCGACCCGGCCCTGCCGCGGATCCGCTACCGGCGCCGGACCGAGAACACGGGCCGCAAGGCCGGCAATATCGGCGAGTTCTGCCGTAGCTACGGTGCGGACTACGCCTACATGATCGTGCTGGATGCCGACAGCCTGATGACCGGCGCCGCCATGACCCGGCTCGTCCGCCTGATGGACGAGAGCCCCCGCGCCGGCCTGATCCAGACCGTCTCCTACGCGGCCGGCCGGGATACCCTGTTCGCCCGCATCCAGCAATTCGCCGTGCGCCTCTATGCGCCCCTGGCGTTGCGCTGCCTGGAGACCTGGCAGGGCCCGGAGGGCAGCTACTGGGGCCACAACGCCATCCTGCGGATCGAGGCCTTCGCCGAGAACGCGCAGCTTCCGGTCCTGCCGGGCCGGGCGCCGCTGGGCGGCGAGATCCTCTGCCACGACATCGTCGAGGGCGCCCTGATGGTCCGCGCCGGCTGGGAGGTGCGCCTGCTGCCCGAGATGGGCGGCACCTGGGAGGAGATGCCCACGAACCTGATCGACCTGCTCGGCCGCGAGCGCCGCTGGTGCCAGGGCAACCTGCAGCACCTGCGCGTGCTGCCTTGGGCCGGCCTGCACGCCGCGAGCCGCTGGCACCTCGCGGTCGGCATCCTGGCCTACGGCATGCTGCCGCTCTGGATCGCCTTCCTGGGCCTAGCCTCCTGGCAGGCGGCCCGGACCGGCGATCTCGGCCTGCTCGCCTACGGCTTGACCGGTCACGGCGCGGCCGCCCACGCGCTCGCCGCTCTCAGCCTCGCCGTGCTGGCCCTGCCCAAGGTCCTGAGCCTCGGCCATGTCCTGGTCTCGCCGGAGCGCCGGGCTTCCTTCGGCGGCGCCCGGTCGCTCCTGGCCAGCGCCGCCCTGGAGCAGGTCGTGTGGGTCTTCCTGTGGCCGGTGCTCACCCTGTTCACCGCCGGCGCCGTGGTCTCGACCTTCCTGGGCCGGGTGGTGCGCTGGGAGACCCAGGATCGCGACGACCGGCAGGTCTCCTGGGCCGAGGCGTTCCGGCTCCAAGCCGACGCCGTGGTGGTCGGGGCGCTGATCGTCTTCGCCCTGGTCTGGGCCGGCAATGCCTGGCTCGGCCTGTGGCTGGCCCCGCTGGCCCTCGCGCTGCTGGCGAGCCCGGCCCAGAGCGTCTGGACCAGCCGGGCCGATCTCGGCCGCGCCGCCCGGGCCCGGGGCCTGTTCCTCACCGCCGACGACACGGCGCAGGCTCCGGAACTGGTGGAGCTGGCGCAGATCCGCGGCCTGCCCGCCGCCCCCGTGCTCATCCGCACGGCACCTCTGGAACCGGCCATCTGGCTCGCTGCCGACGAGGCGTGAGGTCTCGGCGGCCGGGCAGGTCGGGACACGCCCGACCGCCCAGGCCAATCCCGCGGTTATGGCTAAGCTGCCACAGTGTTGCCATCCCGTCACGGAAGGGCGGAACCGGCTAAGCGTGGCGGTTTCCGGCTTGGATTTGGGACGCGAGCGTTTACCCCTTGGCGAGGATCGGCACGGCATCGTGCCCCGGTAATTCGCCGCGTTCCCAACCCATTTCGCGCCTGCCCCGAGAGGCTTTGATGCGTCGTTTCCTTCCCGCCCTCGTAGGGCTCATCGGCGCGGCCGCCTGCGCCGCGCCGGCGCTGGCCTACGAGATCGATCCGCTGACCCGCCAGCCGCTGAACGACGCGCTCACCGTGCGTGTGCGCCCGCAGGCGGTCGAGACCGTCGCGGTGCCGGTGGCCAACGCCTCGCTCAACCCCGCCGACCCGCTCGACGCGGCCGTGCCGCAGATGTCGGCGATCCCGCGCGAGACGGTCGCCTATAACGGCCCCTACGGCGCCGGCACGATCGTCGTCTCAACCGCCGAGCGGCGGCTCTACTACGTGCTCGGCGGCGGCCAAGCCCTGCGCTACGGCGTCGGCGTCGGCCGACCGGGCTTCACCTGGGGCGGCGTGCAGACCATCACGATGAAGCGCGAATGGCCGGATTGGCGCCCGCCGTCGACCATGCTGCGCCGCCGGCCGGACCTGCCGCGCTACATGAAGGGCGGCATCGAGAACCCGCTCGGCGCCCGCGCCATGTATCTCGGCGGCTCGATCTACCGGATCCACGGCTCCAACGAGCCGGAGACCATCGGCACCGCCGTGTCCTCGGGCTGCATCCGCATGACCAACGACGACGTGACTGACCTCTACACCCGCGCCAAGGTCGGCACGAAGGTCATCGTCCAGCGCTGATTTCTTTCGGACCGTTTCGGTGAGGGCCGGCCGCGAGGCCGGCCCTTTTGCGTTCAGGTCTCGGGCAGCGTGACCAGCGCGTCGGGACGCTTCACCTCGATCTCGATGAACGCGATCGGGTGCTCCGACCCGTTCATCACATCGTGCCGGATGCCGGCCGGGCGCATGTAGGATTGCCCCGCCGCGAGCGCGGTCTCGCTGACCGCCGCCCCGTCATGGACGCGCAGCACGCCGGCCACCAGCATCACCACGAAATACGGCCAGCCATGCTCGTGCCAGCCGGTCACCGCCCCGGGCGGGAAGTCCCAACGGGTGATCCGGACCGTGGCATCGTCCTGCTGGACCGTGGGCAGAGCGGGGATCGTGCAGGTGAAGGCCATGGTGGCTCCGGGGCTGGTGCTGTCGATCAACGAAGATCCAAATCTCCCCCTCATCCTGAGGCGCCCGCGTCAGCGGGCCTCGAAGGAGCCCTCCAGAAGCCTCGGCGAATCCTGGAGGGCTCCTTCGAGGCCTTCGCTACGCTTCGGCACCTCAGGATGAGGGGGAGGATGGGACGGCTACCGAGCGCTCAATGGCAGCCGCACGAGCCTGAGCCGCAACCCCCGGCCTGCTTCGCCGGGGCGGTGCGGGCAGTCTCGCGGTCGAGCCCGCGCTCCGCCAATTCGGACAGGTAGGTCTGCCAGCGGGATTCGTATTCCCGGCCGAGCGTGTGCAGGTATTCCCAACCGTAGATCCCGGTGTCGTGCATGTCGTCGAAGGCGAGCTTGACCGCGTAATTGCCGATCGGCTCCACGGCTAGGATCGCCACGGCGCGCTTGCCGCCGATCACCTTGCGCTCCAGAGGCGAATGGCCCTGCACCTCGGCCGACGGGCTCGACACCCGCAGATACTCCGCCGGCAGGGCGAAGCGGGACCCGTCCTCGAAGGCGACGTTGAGCACCCGCCGATCGGCCGACAGGCGGATCTCGGTCGGCCACAGATCCTCGTTCACAGGTCACACTCCTCAAGCATTCCGGGGTTGCGGCCCGGGGTCGGCTTGCCCACGACCGTATCGGGCATCATATGCTCAATCATGCTTGATGACATCTCCAGCACGCCGCAGGGGTTTACGGCCGAGGCGCCCGGCGCGCCGTCGCCCGCGCCGCTGATCGACCCGTTCCAGCGGGCGATCTCGTATCTGCGCATCTCGGTGACGGATCGCTGCGATCTGCGCTGCGCCTACTGCATGTCGGACAACATGCAGTTCCTTCCCAAGCGCGACCTGCTGACCCTGGAGGAGCTGGACCGGCTCTGCGGGGTGTTCATCGCCCGGGGCGTGCGCAAGCTCCGGATCACCGGCGGCGAGCCCCTGGTGCGCCGCGACATCATGCACCTGTTCCGCCGCCTGTCGCGTCACCTCAATTCGGGCGCGCTGGAGGAGCTGACGCTGACCACCAACGGCACGCAGCTCACGCGCTACGCCGACGAGCTGGCGAGCCTCGGCGTGCGCCGGATCAACGTCTCGCTGGACACGCTGGACCCGGCGAAATTCCGGGCGATCACCCGCCGGGGCGACCTGCCGGTGGTGCTCGACGGTATCGCGGCTGCGCGCAAGGCCGGCATGAAGGTCAAGATCAACGCGGTGGCGCTGCGGGACGTCAACGCGGACGAGATCCCCGACATGATCGCCTGGGCCCATGGGCTCGGCATGGACATGACCCTGATCGAGGTGATGCCGCTGGGCGAGATCGAGGCCGACCGCACCGACCAGTTCCTGCCTCTCTCGGTGGCGCGGCAGCGCCTGGAGAGCCGCTACACGCTGACACCGTTGTCCGACCGCACCGGCGGCCCGGCGCGTTACGTCCGGGTCGAGGAGACCGGCGGCAAGCTCGGTTTCATCACGCCGCTGACACACAATTTCTGCGAGAGTTGCAACCGCGTGCGCCTGACCTGCACCGGCCAGCTCTACCTGTGCCTCGGCCAGGAAGATTCCGCCGACCTGCGCGCGGTGCTGCGCGCCTCTCCGGACGATGCCGTGCTGGCCGCCGCCGTGGTCGAGGCGATCACCCGCAAGCCCAAGGGGCACGACTTCGTCATCGAGCGCCAGCGCCCGGCCGCGGTGCCCCGGCACATGAGCGTGACCGGCGGGTAGCGCGACGCGTTCTCCTCCCCTTGGGGCTGCGGGCGCAACAGGGTTTGATCGTCGTTGCAATCGTACCGCGGGCTTAGAAGGCGCGGGTCCCCTCTCCTGTGCGGGAGAGGGACAGGGTGAAGGGTGCGACCTCTCCGGAAGATCCTGGTCCCTCACCCCAGCCCTCTACCGCACGGGAAAGGGAGCGTGCCGCGGCCTTCACACGCCGCCGCGCGCTTCAAACTGCGTCGTCCGTGGCCGCGCGCAAAGCGACAGCCAAGCCTAAACCTCCTCGTCGGCGTAGCGCGATTGCGCCCGCCCGCGCTGCCCGGATCCCTTCCGCGGCGCGCCGGCGCTGATCCCGGCCACGAGGTCGGCGATGTGGCGCACGGTCTCCACCGCGAGCGCCTTGTCGCCCTCGCCGCGGCCCTGCGGGATCAGCGCCTTGGCGAAGCCGAGCTTCTGGGCCTCCTTTAGCCGGGATCCCGCCTGAGCCACGGGGCGGATTGCCCCGGACAGGCCGATCTCGCCGAAATACACGGTCTCCGGTGGCAGCACCGCCCCCGACAGGGACGAGACCAGGGCGGCGGCCACCGCCAGATCGGCCGCCGGCTCGGTGATGCGCAGGCCCCCGGCCACATTCAGATAGACGTCGTGGGTGCCGAGCCGGATGCCGCCGTGGGCTTCCAACACCGCCAGCACCATCGACAGCCGGTTCGGGTCCCAGCCGACCACCGCCCGCCGGGGCATGCCCAGCGAGGAGGGCGCCACCAGAGCCTGGATCTCCACGAGCAGCGGGCGGGTGCCCTCCATCCCGGCGAAGACCGCGGTGCCGGCGGCCTGGTGGTCGCGTCCGGCCAGGAACAGGGCCGAGGGGTTGGGCACCTCGGCCAGCCCCGCATCGGTCATCTCGAACACGCCGATCTCGTCGGTGGGACCGAAGCGGTTCTTCACCGCGCGCAGGATGCGGAAATGGTGGCCCTGGTCGCCCTCGAACGAGGCGACCGCGTCGACCATGTGCTCCACCACCCGGGGGCCGGCGATCTGCCCGTCCTTGGTGACGTGGCCGACCAGGATCACCGCCGTGCCGGTGGTCTTGGCGAAGCGGATCAGCGCCTGGGCCGAGGAGCGCACCTGCGTGACCGTGCCGGGGGCCGATTCCACCGTCTCGGTCCACATGGTCTGGATCGAATCGATGATCGCCAGCGCCGGCGGCCGGCCCTGGCTCAGGGTCTCGATAATGTCCTCGACATTGGTCTCGGCGGCGAGATCCACCGGGCGGGAACTGAGCCCCAGCCGCTCGGCCCGCAACCGCACCTGCCCGACCGCCTCCTCGCCGGAGATGTAGGCGACCCGCTGGCCGGTGCCCGCCATGGCGGCGGAGGCCTGCATCAGCAGGGTCGACTTGCCGATGCCGGGATCGCCGCCGAGCAGGATCACCGAGCCGCGCACGAAGCCGCCGCCGGTCACTCGATCGAGCTCGCCGATTCCCGAGGGGATGCGCGGCGCCTCCTTGGTCTCGCCGGTCAGCCCCTCGAGGGGGAAGACCCGGCCGCGGGCGCGGGACGGCCGGGTCGCCACCGGGCCGGACTGGCCGGGCGCGGCGGCTGCCTCCTCGACGATCGTGTTCCAGCCGTTGCACGCCTCGCAGCGGCCGCGCCAGCGGTTGTAGACCGCCCCGCAGGATTGGCAGACGAAGGTCTGGTGGATCTTGGCCATTCGGGTCCGCGCGCCGCCGGTCCGGCATTCGAAGAAGGGGTCGGCTCACCCTACATAAGTTCGAACATAACGCGAACCCAGCCCCGTCAGGATCTCGTAGCCGATCGTGCCGGCGGCGCGGCCGACCGTGTCGATGTCGAGTTCGTCGCCGATCAGCACGGCGGTGGCGCCGCGCCGGGCCGCGGGGGCCGCGGTGACGTCCAGGATGATCAGGTCCATGGAGACGAGGCCCAGGATCGGGCAGGGCACGCCCCCGACCAGGGCCTGCCCACGCCCGCTGATCGACCGGGGGAAGCCGTCGGCATAGCCGAGCGACAGCGTCGCCAGACGGCTCGGGGCGGGGGCGGTCCAGCGGCCGTTATAGCCCGCGCTGGTTCCGGCCTCGACGGTCCTCACCTGGGCGATCAGGGCCTCCAGCCGCACCACCGGGCGCATCGGGTTGGGGGAGTGCGGTGTCGGGTTGCCGCCGAACAGGGCGTAGCCCGGGCGCAGCAGGTCGTGCCGGGCGCCATCGAGGGACACGCCGGAGGAGTTGGCGAGCGAGGCCCGCAGGCCCGGATAGGCCGCCCGGACCCGGGCGAAATCGGCGATCTGCCGGGCGTTGACCGGATCCTCCGGCTTCTCGGCGCTGACAAAGTGGCTGAGCAGCAGGTCGATGCCGGCGGCGGCGATGCCCGGATCGCCGGCAAGCTCCAGCGCCTCCGGCACCGGCAGCCCGAGTCGGTTCATGCCGGTATCGACATGGAGCGCCGCCGGCCGGCCCCCGCCCGAAAAGGCGGCCCATTCGGCGATCTCCTCGCGGCTGCCGAGCACCGGGCGCAGGGCGTGTGCCGCGAAAGTCTCGCAGGCGCCGGGCGGCAGGCCGTTCAGGACGTAGATCGCGGCCTCCGGCAGGGCCGCCCGGGCGGCGACACCCTCGGACAGGTGGGCGACGAAGAACGTCCGGCACCCGGCGGCCCACAGGGCCGGCCCGACCTGCGCGACGCCGCAGCCATAGGCATCCGCCTTCACCACGGCGGCGCAATCGGCCCCCCGGGCGGCCAGCATCCGCCAGTTCGCCGCGATCGCCCCGAGATCGATGATCAGCCGGGCGCCGTGGGCGCCGATATCTGTTCCGGACTCCGTCACCGATCGCCTACCCGCCACCGAAGCGCCCCCGATCCTCGATTCCGCGCGGACGGATGCACGATGCGGACCCGTTAGGCGAGTCGGTTCGCGGCATTGCTCTCAGGGGTCGACGAGGCTGGCAACCCGGGCGGCGATCTCGCCCACGGTGTCCGGATCCACGATACCGGCGACGCTCGCACTGCCATCGGCGAGGCGCGCTCGGAGATCGAAGCTGCGGACCTGCGTGCAGACCGCCACGCCGGTCACGCCATCCGCCGTGACGGGGACTGTGAGGCCCGCAGCGCGGGCGCCCGCCGCCACCGTGGAGATCACCACGGCGATTGCCGTGCCGTGAACGTTCACGGCCTCCGGCGTCACGACAATCCAGTAATGTCGATCGCGCATTTCCCGGCCGACGACCGGGTTGGGGTCGATCGAGTAGATTTCGCCACGCTTCGGGACTTTCGGGGGCGGGCCCATCACCCGATCTCATTGCCTACTGGAGGGCCTTCCAGAGCCTTGGCCGTATCCGCGTATAAGGCTGGCAGATGCTCGGCCCCTTCCAGAAGCTCTGCTAGGGTATAGCGACGTTTTCGTTTCGCGACCGGTGTCGCGACCAGAGCGCCGTCCTGTACGGCGAGTGTGAGGTCGGTGCCCGTATCGGCTCCGATCGCGGCCAGAACAGCGGGGGGGAGCGTCATCACGCGGGCTCCGCCTTGGCGCCGAACGGTCACAACCGCCGTGGTTGACGCTTGAGTCGGCGGTTTGGCGCTCTTCTTCACGCCAGGCGTTCGCTTGGCTGCCGGCATGGTCACGCTCCACCGGAAAGTGCTACAAAGGTAGCACCTTTGCGTGGCCGCCAACACCCCTCATCCCCGCACGCGGAACGGGTTGAAATCCGTGCCCGTATCGAAAGCGTCGCGGCCTTCGGCGCGCTTCAGGAAGCCGATCAGCGGCACGCTGAGGGGCAGGGCCACGATCTCCCAGGCGACCTTAAGGGCCCAGATCGTGAGCGCGAGGCGGACGAGATCCGCGGTGGGATAGAGCCCGCCGAAGCCGAGCCCGATGAACAGGGCCGAATCGATGCCCTGGCCCACCAGCGTCGAGGCGACGAGCCGCGCCGCAAGTCCACGGCCACGAAAGCGCAGCTTCAGCTTGGCGAGCAGGTAGGCGTTCAGGAACTCGCCGATGAGATAGGCCGCGAGGCCGGCCAGCGCGAGCCGCGGGGTGGCGCCGAGCACCGCCTCGAATGCCACCTGGTGCGGCCAGAACGGCGCGGGCGGCAAAGCCGCCGCGATCCCGTAGGCCAGGATCCAGAGCGCCTGCGCCAGGAAGCCGGTCCAGACCACGGCCCGGGTGCTGGAATAGCCGTAGACCTCGGTCAGCACGTCGCCGAATAGGTAGGAGGCAGGAAACACGATCACTGCCGCCGTGAAGGTCAGGCCGCCCACGGAGACGATCTTGCCCGCCAGCACCAGCGAGATCATCAGCACCGCCCCGAACAGGCCGGCGATCGGAACGAGGTAAACGGGGCCGGCGGAAGCCCTCTGCGCACTCACGATCGGCGCGGGCTGATGCACGGACGGCACAGGCCGAACGCGCAGTCCGTGCCCGAGGGTGACGGCCGAGTTTCGGCTTGGTATACTTCGGTCCCGGTCCCGGGGAGCCGCATGGCCGCCGCGGCATTCCCTCTGGTTCCTAAAAGCTTACAGATGCCGTTTACCGTTCTGGATCTCGTCGTGCTCGGCATCGTCGCGGTCTCCGCGCTGCTCGCGGCCGTGCGTGGCGTCACCCGCGAGGTGCTGGCGATCATCGCCTGGGTGGCTGCCGCCGCCGTCGCCTGGTCGTTCTATCCGATGCTGCTTCCGCTGGTGAAGCAGCACGTCAACAGCGATACCGTGGCGCTGGTCGCCTCCATCGCGGCGATCTTCCTCGGCACGCTGATCATCGTCTCGATCATCACCGTGAAGATCTCGGACGTGGTGCTCGACTCGCGCATCGGCGCGGTCGACCGCTCGCTGGGCTTCCTGTTCGGCGCGGGCCGCGGCTTCCTGATCTGCGTGATCGGCTGGGTGTTCCTGTCCTGGCTGGTGCAGGGCAAGGTGCCGGATTGGGCGGCGCAGGCGCGCACGCGCCCGATGCTGGAGAAATCCGGCGACGCCCTGGTGGCCCAACTCCCCGAGAATCCGGAAGGTTTCCTGAAGCAATTCAAGAAGCCGAAGGCCGTCACGCCGCCCAACGAGGCGGCCGACGCCCCCGCCGAGACCGATGTGGCGCCCCAGCGCCGCACAGAGACTGCGCCGACCCCGACGCGACGCTGATCTGCGGCGCGCGCCGTTGGTCGGTCTCCGTGGAACGCCTAGATAGCGGTTCCGGAGACGATCGGATGATATCCGCGACGACCGGCGCGCCGGCCCGTCGCCGCCGGGACTCGTGAAGTGATCGATCGCAGCATGTCCCAATCCGACGCTTACGCCTCCGATTTCGACCTCGACGGCGATACGCTGCGCGAGGAATGCGGCGTTTTCGGCATTTTCGGGCACCCGGAGGCCTCCGCCATCGTGGCGCTCGGCCTGCACGCCCTGCAGCACCGGGGCCAGGAGGCGGCCGGCATCGTCTCCTTCGACGGCTCGGTGTTCCATTCCGAGCGGCGCCCGGGCCTCGTGGGCGATTCCTTCTCGGATGGCGACACCATCGCCCGGCTGAAAGGTCGCGCCGCCATCGGGCACGTGCGCTACTCGACCACCGGCGGGACGATCCTGCGCAACGTGCAGCCGCTCTTCGCCGAGCTCGCCAGCGGCGGCCTCGCGGTCGCCCATAACGGCAACCTCACCAACGCTTTGTCGATCCGCCGCGACCTCGTGCGCGACGGTGCGATCACCCAATCGACCTCCGACACCGAGGTGATCCTCCACCTCGCGGCCCGCTCGCGGAAGCCGCGGATCGTCGAGCGGTTCATCGACGCTCTGCAGGCGATCCAGGGCGCCTACGCGATCGTGGCGCTGACCAACAAGAAGCTGATCGGCGCCCGCGACCCGCTGGGCATCCGCCCGCTGGTGCTGGGCGAGCTCGACGGCCGCTACATGCTGGCCTCCGAGACCTGCGCCCTCGACATCATCGGCGCGCGCTACATCCGCGACGTCGAGAACGGTGAGGTCGTGGTGATCTCCGAGGAGGGGATCGAGTCGATCCGCTTCGCCGACGCGGTGCCGATGCGGCCCTGCATCTTCGAGTACATCTACTTCGCCCGGCCGGATTCGGTGGTGAACGGCAAGAGCGTCTACGCGGTGCGCAAGGCGATCGGCCGGGAACTGGCCCGCGAGGCCTCCGTCGCGGCCGACGTCGTCGTGCCGGTGCCAGATTCCGGCGTGCCGGCGGCGCTCGGCTTCGCGCAGGAGACCGGGATCCCCTTCGAGATGGGGATCATCCGCAACCACTATGTCGGGCGGACCTTCATCCAGCCGACACAGTCGGTGCGCGAGCTCGGCGTGCGGATGAAGCACTCGGCCAACCGCGCGGCGATCGAGGGCAAGAGCATCGTGCTCGTCGACGACAGCTTGGTGCGCGGCACGACCTCGGTGAAGATCGTCCGGATGATGCGCGAAGCCGGCGCCGCCGAGGTGCATTTCCGGATCGCCTCGCCGCCGATCACCTACCCGGATTTCTACGGGATCGACACGCCGGAGCGGGAGAAGCTGCTGGCCGCGACCCACGACCTCGAGGCGATGCGCAAGTATATCGGCGCGGACTCGCTGGCCTTCCTGTCGATCCCCGGCCTTTACCGGGCGATGGGCGAGGAGGAGCGCAATGCGGCCTGCCCGCAATACACCGACCATTGCTTCACGGGTGAGTACCCGACCGGCCTGACCGACCTGTCCATCGCCGGTCCGAAGCGCTTCGCGATGCTGGCCGAAGCGGATTGAGCGGGGCGAGACGGGGATCCCCAAGGGCTGAGCCCTTTGGCGGGGGCCAGGGGCGGCGCCCCTGGGATCTTCGGAGCGCCCAGCCCTGCACCCGCAAAGGTCACGGACCTTTTGAAACCGGAATTTTTGGATCCCCCTGGCGTGGAAATGCGCTAGGTCCTGGGCATGGCTGATCCTCAGAGAAAGCTCGAAGGCCGCGTCGCGGTCGTCACCGGGGCATCCCGCGGCATCGGGCGCGCCGCCGCCCTGGCCCTGGCCGGGGCCGGCGCCCACGTGGTCGCGGTGGCCCGCACGGTCGGCGCCCTGGAGGAGTTGGACGACGCCATCCGGGCGGCCGGATCCAGCGCCACGCTCGTGCCGTTCGACCTCGCCGATTACGACGCCATCGACCGGCTGGGCGCGGCGATCAACGAGCGCTGGAAGCGGCTCGACATCCTGGTCGGTAACGCCGGCATCCTCGGCGCTCTCATGCCGATCGGCCACATCACCCCGAAGGTCTGGGACCAGGTGATGCAGGTCAACGTCACTGCCAATTGGCGCCTGCTCCGCTCGCTGGACCCGCTGCTGCGCATGTCCGATGCCGGCCGGGCGATCTTCGTCTCGTCGGGCGCAGCCTCGAAATGCCGGGCCTATTGGGGGCCGTACTCGGTCTCGAAGGCGGCGCTCGAAGCGATGGTGCGGACCTACGCGGCGGAGAACGAGACCACCGCGATCCGGGCGATGCTGCTCAACCCCGGGCCGCTGCGCACCGGCATGCGCCGCTCGGCCATGCCGGGCGAGGATCCCGAGACCCTCAAGACCCCCGAGGATCTCGCCGCCCACTTCGTGCGGCTCGCCGCGCCGGACTGGACCGAGACCGGCAAGCTCTACGATTTTCCCACCGACCGGGTGCTGCAGTTCCGCGCGCCCGCGTAAAGGGGTCCGGGGCCTGCGGCCCCGGCGGGTTACGGGCGGAGCCCGCAGGGTTTGGGATTTACGATGATCGACGTCCGCTGCATCTGTGCGATCGGCCTGCGCGGCCAGCTCGGCTTGAACGGGCACCTGCCCTGGGAGGGCAACACCGACCCGTTATTCGTGGAGGACGTGACGCGGTTCTTCGCGCTCACCATGGGCCACGTGCTGATCGCCGGGCCGAAGACCGTGGCCTCGGTCCCGGACTTCGCCTTCAAGGACCGCACCATCGACGTGATCCGCAGCCACGAGGATCCGGAGCAGGTGCTCAAGCGCTACCCGGGCCGCCGGATCTTCGTGGGCGGCGGCATCGCAGTGTGGAACGTCTACGCCAAGTACATCCAGAACTGGGACATCACGCGCCTGCCCTACGACGGCGAGGCCGACCGCTGGTTCGACCCGGCCTGGCTGGTGGGCGGGGCGCTGCGGCCCTGACGACCGGCACCATCGGGCGGCCCGGCGCGTTGGCGTGCGTGTCGCGTGTCCGGAGTGTCGATGAGCGCCCATAGCTACCGTTTTGGCATCGAGGAAGAATATTTCCTCGCCGATGCCGAGACCCGCGGCACGCCCCGGGGGGACCTCGCCGGGTTTCACGCCCGGGTGAAGGCGGAGCTGCCCGAGACCGGGCGCGAGCTGGTCGCCGCGCAGGTCGAGGTCTGCACGCCGCCGCTCGACGATGCGCAGGCCGCCCGAGAGAATCTCGGTGGCCAGCGGGCGCAGCTCGCCGGCATCGCGGCCGAGAGCGGGCTGAGCCTGCTCGCCTGTGGCACCCATCCGCTCGCGCATTGGTCCCGCCAGACCGCCACCGACGGCGCGCGCTACAAGGGCATCCTCTCGGATGTCGGCATCGCGGCAAGGCGGGCGCTGATCTGCGGCATGCATGTCCATGTCGAGGTGCCGGACCCGGAGGCGCGGGTCGACCTGATGAACCGGCTGCTGCCGTTCCAGCCGCTGCTGCTGGCGCTCTCCGCCTCCTCGCCGTTCTGGCAGGGTGAGGCGACCGGGCTGATGGCTTACCGGCTCAGCGTCTTCGGCGAGTTGCCCCGCACCGGCCTCCCCGAGCTTTTTTTGGACGCAGCCGCCCATGCGCGGTTCGTGGACATCATGACCCGCTCCGGTGCGATCGCGGATGCGAGTTTTTTGTGGTGGTCCCTGCGGCCCTCGATCAAGTTCCCGACCCTGGAGCTGCGCATCGCCGATGCCTGCACCCGGCTCGACGATTCGCTCTGCGTCGCCGCCCTGTACCGCTGCCTCGTGCGCCTGTGCGTGCGCCGGCCCGACCTCCATGCCGGGCTCGACGGCGTCTCACGCGCGCTGGCCTCGGAGAACCTGTGGCGGGCCCAGCACAGCGGCGTGCGCGCGACGCTGATCGACGAAGCGAAGGCTGAGGCGGTGCCGTTCGCCGAGGCGCTGGAGGCGGTCCTCGCCCTGGTGGAGGAGGATGCGGATGCGCTGGGCTGCGTGGCGGACGTCGCCCGCGCCCGGGCGATCGTCGCCGAGGGCACCAGCGCGGACGGGCAGGTCGGGGCGTTCGAGGCGGCGCTCGCCGAAGGAAAGGACGAGCGCGCCGCGCTGTCGGCCGCGGTGGACTGGATCGCCGACGCAGCCCGGTGACGGGTGGCGTCAGCCCTTGTCGAACGGGTTCTGCGAGGTCCGCAAGCTCAGCCGGATCGGCGTGCCCGGCAGCTCGAACGCCTCGCGCAGGCCGTTCACCAAGTAGCGGGTGTAGGATTTCGGCAGGGCATTGAGCTGGTTGCCGAACAGCGCGAAATGCGGCGGCCGGCTCTTCACCTGGGTGGCGTAGCGGATCTTGATCCGCCGGCCCGACACCGCCGGGGGCGGGTTGCGGGAGGTCGCCTCGCTCAGCCAGTCATTGATGCGCGAGGTCGAGATCCGCTTGTCCCAGACCTCGGCGGCCTGGACCACCGCCTGCATCAGCTTGTCGAGGCCCTCGCCAGCGAGCCCCGAGAGCGGCACCACCGCGACGCCGCGCACCTGCGGCAGCAGGCGGGTGCAATCCTCGCGCAGCTGCTTCAGCAGGCCGGGCTGGTCGGCGACAAGGTCCCACTTGTTGAGGCCGATCACCACGGCCCGGCCCTCGCTCTCGACCAAGTCGATGATGGTGAGATCCTGCTTCTCGAACGGAATCGTGGCGTCGAGCAGCACCACCACCACCTCGGCGAAGCGCACCGCGCGCAACCCGTCCGAGACCGCGAGCTTCTCCAGCTTGTCGTCGATCCGGGCGCGGCGGCGCATGCCGGCGGTGTCGTGGAGCTTGATCTTGCGGCCGCGCCACTCCCAGTCCAGCGAGATCGAATCGCGGGTGATGCCGGCCTCGGGGCCGACCAGCAGCCGGTCCTCGCCAAGCATGCGGTTGATCAGCGTCGACTTGCCGGCATTGGGGCGGCCCACGATCGCGACCTTCAGGGAGCGGCCGCCCGCGCCATCCTCATCCTCGTCGTCGTTCTCCGGGTCGGGCTTGGGCAGGACGCCCTTCAGCGCCTCGTGCAGCTCGCCCAACCCCTCGCCGTGCTCGGCCGAGAACGGGATCGGGTCGCCGAGCCCGAGGGTAAAGGCCTCGTAGGCGCCGGAGAGGCCGGTGCCGCCCTCCGCCTTGTTGGCGATCAGGATGACCGGGCAGCCGGCCCGGCGCACCAGTTCCGCGAAGGGCTGGTCGGCCGGCAACACGCCGGCGCGGGCGTCGATCACGAACAGCACCACGTCGGCGGCGAGGATCGCCGCCTCGGTCTGCATCCGCATCCGGCCCATAAGGGTGGCGGCGTCCGATTCCTCCAGACCGGCGGTGTCGATCACCCGGAAATGGAGGCCGCCGAAGCTGACATCGCCCTCGCGCCGGTCGCGGGTCACCCCCGGCCGATCGTCCACGAGCGCGAGCTTCTTGCCCACGAGGCGGTTGAACAGGGTCGACTTGCCGACGTTCGGCCTCCCGACGATCGCGACGGTCGGCATGTCCATGGTCTATCTCGAAATGGTCGAAGAAAAATCAGCGCGTGATCGGCGGGGGCGGGGCGGCGACCTCGGGCTTGGCCTCGGTCACGGTGACCGGGCCGCCCGCCACGAGGGCCGCGTAGACCTCGATCCGCTCACGCAGGTTCCGGGGTGTCTCGGGATCGGCGACCAGCTGGTCGAACCAGCGGCCGGCCTCCTCGAAATCGCCCTTCTTCAGGGCGGCGAGGCCGAGCATCTCGCGGGCGGTGTGACGGAACGGCGTGCCGGCCGCGAGCCCCTGGAGATTGGCGAGCGCCGGGTCCGGGTTCGCGCTGTCGAGGCGTAGCAGGGCGGCGCGCAGCCGCGCCAGATCGCGCAGGCCGTCTCCGAGGCTGTTGTCTCCGGCAAGCGTGTCGAATTCCTTCGCGCCCGCCTCCGCGTCACGCTTGCCGGCCTCCGCGGCCGAGCGGAACCGGGCGAGCAGGCGGTAGCCGGCCGGGCCCTGGACCTCCAGCGCGTCGAAGACCTTGTCGGCCTCCGCGACCTTGCCGTCGCGGGCGAGGCGGTTGGCCTCGTCGAACTGCACCGAGGCGGCCTCGGCGGCCACGCGCTGCTGGTTCTGCCAGTAGCGCCAGCCCGCCACGCCCACGACCAGGAGCACGGCGAGCGCGATGATCACGCCGCTGTAGCGCTTCCAGATCTGGAGGATCCGGTCGCGGCGATAATCCTCGTCGACCTCGCGAATGAACTCGTTGTTCTCGGCCATCATTTCCCGGCCCGCGTCTATCCGCGGGCCACCTTGCACAGCGATCGAGCCCCGCGCCTAACACACGGGCGCCGGGTTGGCGACAGCGGGCGTGGGACGGCGGGGGTTCTCAGGCGGTTCCGGGCCAGACTGGCACGCCGATCAGCGGGTAGTGCAGGTAGCGGGCGAACACGAACCAGACGGCCGTTCCGATCACCACGGCCAGGATGTCGTTGCGCCAGCCATGCGGGGCCACGGCCGGGCCGCCGTGCTGGGCGACCACCGCACCGGGGGCGAGCGCCCGGCGCTTGGCGCTGATCCGCGCCGCCACCGCCCAGGCCAGGAAGCCGCCGAACAGCAGGATCGAGCCGAGATCGCCGTTCGCGAGCAGGTGGGCGGTCGCCCAGATCTTCACGGCGAGCAGCATCGGGTGCTTGGCCTTGGCCCGGATATGGCCCGGCAGATAGGCGGCGGCGAGGCACACGAAGGCCAGCCACACCAGCATCAGGGCAAGGTGGCGCGTCCAGACCGGCGGATCCCAGACCGGGATGTAGCCGGCGAGCCGGTAATCGTGGAAGCCGACCGCGATCAGCACCAGCCCGAGCAGCGACAGGGCGGTGTAGCCGAGCTTGAACCGGCCCTCGCCGATCCGGCCCACGATCGCGGCGCGCTGCGAGCGGACCATGGAGAAGGCGTGCGTGCCGAGGAACAGCACGAGCCCGAGGATCAAGAGGAGCATGTAGGACTTTCGGGCGACGGCCGGGCGGCAAGTACTCTGTAACGGTTCTCAAGCGAATCTGGCGCGCTTTGTCCAGGCGTAGCCGGGACGCACCCGGATCTCCGCGATGGGCTTGGCGTACAGGATGGCTGAAACAGGGCGTGCGCCAACGCCGCGTTTCCCTTCTCCCTCCGCGGGGGCGGGTGTTCACCGATCTCAAGATGGGGCGCGGGTCCCCTCTCCCGTGCGGGAGAGGGACAGGGTGAGGGGTGCGACCCCTCCGGAAGATCCTGGTCCCTCACCCCAGCCCTCTCCCGCACGGGAGAGGGGGCGTGTCGCGGCCTTCACCGGCCAATCTGTAAATTTGAGACCCTATGAGCGACGAGGAATCCGGCAGCGTTTCGCTCTGCTCGCAGCCGCACTCGTGCCGCTCCTCCTCATCCCCCCGAAGGCCCAAGCCGCCGCCGAGCCGCCGCTCTCGGCCCTGACCCTGGTCGGGCCGCCCGCGATCGTGTTCAAGGCCGGGCGCGATGCCTGCGACGGGGCCGATGTGCCGGATGCGCCGGCCCGGGCGTTCCGGGATGCCGCCGGGGCGGTGGTCCTGTTCGGGATGCATTACCGCATCCGCGCCCTGCGCGGGCCCGACCTCGACCACCTCAAGCTCGACTGCGCCGTAGTGCTCGATTCGGGCGAGAAGCCCGATCCGGCATCCTATGACGACCGCTCCTGGATCACCGCCACCTGGACCGAGGACGGCCGGCACGTCGCCGCGCTGCTGCACCACGAATACCAGGCCAACGAGCATCCCGGCCGCTGCCCGGCCGGCTCCTACATGGCATGCTGGTACAACACGATCACGGCCGCGGCTTCCGCGGATGGCGGGCGCAGCTTCGCGCGCCGAAACCCGCCCGTGGTGGTGGCCGGAGCCCCGTTCCGCCAGGAGGTCGATCAGGGCCGGCATCGCGGCTTCTTCAACCCGTCGAACATCGTGGCGGACGGGCGCTGGCGCTACGTCCTGGTCTCGACCACCGGCTGGGACCGCCCCGGCAGCGACCAGGCAGCGGGACTCTGCCTGTTCCGCAGCGAGGACCCGGCCGACCCGGCCCGCTGGCGCGCCTGGACCGGCACCGATTTCACCGCCGCCTTCCCGGACCCCTACCGCAAGCCCGTCCAGCCCGCGGTCACATGCAGGCCGGTGGGGCCGTTCCCGGGGCCGGTGGGCGCCGTGGTCCGCCACCGCGGCACGGGCGCCTGGATCGCGGTGTTCATGGCCAAGGCCGGGGAGGGCTTCGCCCGGTCCGGCTTCTACTGGACCAGTTCGCGCGACCTGATGGCCTGGGACACGCCCCGCCTGCTCCTCGAAGGCGCGACCCTGTACGACGACCCGTGCGGGGCGACCGCGCCGCTGATCGCCTACCCGTCGCTGCTCGATCCGGCGGCGCAGGGGCGCAATTTCGACGATGTCGGCGACCGGGCGCTCCTGACCTTCGCGAGCCTGCGGGTGGAGGGCTGCACGATCACCTCCGACCGGGACCTGTTGCGCCGCCCGGTGGTAATTCGTGTCTGGCCCTGACCCGGGCGTTCCGAAAGCCTCAAGCCATCCTGCCCGCCGATGCTGTGGCTCGACGGCCGAGCTTCAGCCGCCTCAGCCATCACCGCCGCAGCGAGGATCGTATGGACGCAGACACCGAGGTTTCCGCGACGATCCGGGATGGCGCCGAACTGCGTGCGCAGTTCGGCGCGGTCGGCCCGCTCGCCGCGGCCAAGGTGCTCGACCACCTCGACGATTACGCCCGCCGGTTCATCGCGCTCGCGCCGTTCCTGGTGCTGGCGAGCGCCGACGCGGCCGGCCAGGCCGATGCGAGCCCTCGCGGCGACGCGCCGGGCTTCGTGGGCGTTCCCGATAGCCGCACCCTGGTGATCCCCGACCGGCGCGGCAACAAACGCATCGACAGCTTCCGCAACGTCATCGAGAACCCCGGCGTCGGGCTGATCTTCTTCGTGCCGGGCATCGACGAGACCCTGCGGGTGAACGGCACCGCGGCGGTGACGCAGGGCCGCACCCTGTTCGAGCCCCTGGGCGCCCGAGGCACCGTGCCGACGATCGGGCTGATCGTGCAGGTGCGGGAGGCCTTCTTCCATTGCGGCAAGGCGCTGATGCGCGCAGCTCTGGGACCCGTCGCGCCACGTCGCCCGCGACACCTTTCCCAGCCTCGGGCGCATCCTGGCCGAGCAGACCGCCGCATCCGAAGTCGCGGAGGCCGAGGGGCGGATCGCGGAATCCTACCGCACCCGGCTCTACTGAGAGCTCACGCCGGTCGGCATGGATCGGCCGACCCTGCCGCCGCGATGCTGCACTCGCCGTTCGGTCCACGCGCATCTGGACCCGATCCGGCCCTGGCGCGTTCCGGAAGGAGGACGATGCCCGAGGCTCTGCGGAGAGACGGTCCCGCATGCGCGAATCCCACAGACCTGAGGCGGTGCGTCGCCGCGTGGCCGAGCCCGGAGCCGCCCGCGACGCGGCCGCACTCGGAGCCGGGGCCGTCGGGGCCGGGGCCGTCGGCGCCTCGGCGCTGGGAGCGCTGGCGATCGGGGCCGTGGCCTTCGGCGCGGTGGCGCTCGGCGCCTTCGCCATCGGCCGGCTCTCGGTCGGCCGCGCCCGGGTCGGTGTGCTGGAGGTGGGGTCCCTGAAGGTGGGATCCCTGGAGATCGATAAGCTGACGGTCCGGACGCTGCGATGGCCGGACGGGACGCGCTGAAGCGTCATCCGACGGCGATCGTCGGCGCCCGAGGCTGGCCGGGCGGCGCCCGATGGCGTAGCCTTCCGCATCATACCGGACATGCCCGCGAGGACAGCCCGCGATGAGCGACAAGACCAAGCCCTTCCGCCCCGGCGAGGCGGTCGATGCCCTCGGCGAGCGGGAGGGCGATTTCGTACTGCCCCTCTGCCTGCCGAAGCCCAGCCTGCTGATCGGCGAGGATCTCGCCATGATCGTCCTCGACACGATCCACGGCCAGCGGGTCGGCCTGCCGCTCAGCCCGCAGGGAGCGGCGGACCTCCACGCAGTGCTGGAAGAGGCCCTGCGGCTGCTCCAGGCGCGGAACGGCGGCTCGATCCAGTAACCGCCCGACCCCCCTTCACCGCTCCGGCTCGGCCTCCGTCTCGGGCCCGTCCGCACGGGGACCTCGGGCCACCTCCCGCATCGCCCCATCCGGCAAGGGGCGCTGCAGCTTGAGCGCCTCCGGGGTCGGCGCCTCCAGCCAGGCCGCCCATTCCTCCGGCTCGGTGAGCAGGACCGGCATCGCCTTGGGATGGACCGGGTGGACGACGCCGTTCGCCTCCGTGGTCAGGAACGAGAACAGGCGGTGCTCCTCTGCCACACGGTCCGGGTTCTCGCGCTTCGTCCCGCGCACGCCGGTCCAGGGCCGCCAGATGCCCGCGAAGGCGAAGAGCGATCGGTCGTCGTCGCGGGCGAACCACACAGGCGTCTTGCGCGGCTTGGTGTCGGCGTACTCGCTGAAGGCGGTCGCCGGGACGAGGCAGCGATGGGCCGGGCCGAGCCAGGGGCGCCAATGCGGGCTCGCAGCGTTGCGGACATTGGTGATCGGATGCTCCCCGAACGCCTTCGGGCCCGGGATGCCCCAGCGCATCATGGCCAGTTCCCGGCCGTCCGGCCCGTTCCAGACCACCGGTGCCATCTGGTCCGGAAAGATCGCCGGCAGCAGCGGCAGGTTGCCGGTGCGGTCCTGGACGATCCCGAAGGCCCGGCGCAGCTGCGCCGGGCCGGTGCGCAGGCTGTAGAGGTTGCACATGGCGGTCTCGTGAGGGCTCGATCGGGACGGCAGGACGACGAAACGACCAGCGCCGCTTCGTCGCAGCGCCCGGCTCTTTTCTCAACATCACAAGTACGGCATGCAGATATCTACAAGTTTAAACTGATATAGGTCAGCAAGTTCCGGCGAGCGGTCGATCGGTTGTGTGGATGCGCGCATGCGTCCCGACCGAGGACTTCCCTAAGGCCGCGGTTCGAACTGAAGAAGCCTTCCGCGGGACGCGCCATGCTGCAGCTGCCGGATATTCTCTCCGACGCCGACGCGCAGCACCCTCGTGCCGTCGGGTGTTCGCCCCTGCGCGCCGCGCAGGCGGGCCTCTGGCGCTACGATGGCGCGCATCTGCGGTTCTCCCGCGAAGCGGCCCGGATCCTGGGGATTCCCGAGGCGGATCGCAGCTCGGGACTGCCGCTCGGTCACGCCGCGGCGTTCGTGCATCCGGAGGATCGCCACGCCGTCCTCGCAGCGATCCGGCTGTTCCGTGAGGCGGGCGGGCCTTTGCGCACGACCTTCCGGACCGCGCCGGTGGCTGGAACGGTCCGGACGGTCCTGATGCAGGGGCGCTTCGAGGCGGGGGAGGGGGGGCGTCGCCGCTTCGGCCACGGCCTTGTCCTCACCCTCGCCGACGATGCGGAATCCGCGCCGGACAGCACCGCTCTCCTGACCAGCATCGAGCTGGTCCTGGCTGCCCGCCGAACCCTGCAGGCGGCCGGCACCGCACCGTCGGCGGCGCTGCTGGCGATGGATTCGCTGTTGATGATGCTCGGCCGAGAGGTGGCGGCGACCTTGGCGGCCGACACCGTGGCCTGAGCCGCTGCAATCCGCGCTGCAAGATTTGCGGCGAGCGCCCTAGGCGGCATCCCGCGCGGCGGTGCGCAGCTGTTGCGTGGCGCTGTCCGCCTGCTCGGCCGACTGGGCGATCCGTTCGAGGTTGGTGGTGATCGCGCCGACGCCCTGAGCGGCCGTCTGCATGCTGGCCGACATCTCGCGCGTGACCGCCGATTGCTGCTCGACGGCGCTCGAGATCGCGGTCGCGACCTCGTTGAGCCTCACAATCGTGTCCTGGATCGAGCCGATCGCCTCCACGGCCCCCTGGGTCGCATCCTGACTCCCGGTGATCTGCGTGCCGATCTGCTCGGTGGCCCGGGCGGTCTGGTTGGCGAGTTCCTTCACCTCCGCGGCGACCACCGCGAAACCGCGACCGGCCTCGCCGGCGCGGGCGGCCTCGATCGTGGCGTTCAGGGCCAGCAGGTTGGTCTGCGCCGCGATGCTCTGGATCAGCGCGACGACTTCGCCGATCTGGGCCGCCGACGCGCTGAGGCCGGCGATGATCCGGTGCGTCTCCCGGGCTTGGCCCACGGCCTGCTCGGAGATCTCCGATGCCTGCGTGACCTGCGCGCTGATCTCCGCGACGGAGGCGGCGAGCTCCTCGGCGCCCGAGGCCATCGTCTGGATGTCGCCGGAGACATGTGCCGATGCCTGGACCGCCTGCCCGGCCTGGTGCGAGACGCCGGAGGCGGCGTCCGCGATGGCGTTCAGGTCGTGGGTGATCGTGTCCTGCAACGCCGCTCGGCGTCGGCGCTCCAGCACCGCGGCGGTGACGTCGGTGGCGAACTTGACGATCCGGAGTAAGCGTCCGTCCCGGTCGAAGATCGGGTTGTAGCTGCCCTGAATGAAGACCTCGCGCCCGCCTTTGGCGAGACGCCTGTACTCGGCCATCTGGTACTCGCCGCGACGCAGACTGTCCCAGAAGCGCCGGTATTCGGCACTGTTGCGCTCGGTCGGGTCGATGAACAGGCTGTGGTGGCGGCCCTGAACCTCCTCCAAGCGATACCCCAGCGTGGTCAGGAAATTGTCGTTCGCGGTCAGAACCGTGCCGTCGAGCGCGAACTCGATCACCGCCTGAGACCGGTTGATTGCGGCGATCTGGCCCTCATACCCGATGGTGCGCATGACCTGCTCGGTCACGTCGCTCGCAAACTTGACGACCTTGATCGGCTTGCCGCCCCGGCCGAGGATCGGGGTGTAGGTCGCCTGGAGCCAGATCTCGCGGCCAGCCTTGCCGATGCGCTTGAACTCGCCCGCCTGGAAGTCGCCGTGCCGGAGCGCCGCCCAGAACGCGCGATAGGCGTCGCTCTCGCGATAGGCCGGGTCGACCAGAATCGCATGAGACCGGCCGCGGACCTCGTCGAGGCTGTAGCCGACCGCGTCGAGGAAGTTCTTGTTGGCCGTGAGGATCGTGCCGTCGAGCGCGAATTCAATAATCGCCTGGGACCGGTCCAGCGCCTCCAATTTCGCGTGGAGATCCCTCGAAAACAGCATGCCCATGGGTCGTTCAGGTCTCTAGTGCTGGCTCAGCGGCAGTGGTTCAGGTCTGGCGCGTGCCGGACGTGTGTCTAAGAAAAGACGATGACATCTTGCCGTTAACGGAGCGCTAAGGCCTCGAGTCAAGTGCCATCTGTATAAGTCTGAAATTTTTTCGTTGTCATAAATAATCGATATGTATTATATTTATAAGATCATGATATTTACGAGATCTGTTACACGGAATTTAGAATCATTCGTATCGACTCGCGCCGAGAGGCCCTGTATCCGACCGACAAGCCTCAGCCGTATTGGTATTTGCACGATCGGCCCGTCCGGGACGCACCCGATCGTACCCCCGGCCGATCGTGCGGACCGGGGATGCGGATCTTCGGCGACCTCAGCGCGGGGCAGCCGTCGGCTTGAAGCTCCACAATTCGGTCGGCAGGGCGATCGGCGCGCCCTCCTTGTAGAAGGCCGAATCCTGAATGTGCGAGGTCGTGACGTAGAGGGTCCCGTCCGGTCCCTGGCTGAACGTGTCCGGCCAGCGCAGCCGCGGATCCTGCACCAGCGTGGTCAGTCCGGCCTGCTTGGAGGCGAGGTCGCGGACCTTGATCGAATCATCCTGCGGCGAGGTCACGTAGAGGCGGCTGCCGTCGTGATCGATCAGCAGCCCGTCGGCCGGGCCGTTCTCGCCGACCGTGACGATCTTGCCGGCCAGGGTCCTGTCGGCCAGCGCCTCCGGCATCATCGGGGCCGTCAGCCAGCCGGTCAGCGTATCGGTCGGCAGGCTGTACAGCGTCTTGCCCTTGATCGCCTGCCAGTAGAGCGTCTTGCCGTCCGGCGAGAGGGCGATGCCGTCGGCCGAGAACTCGACGCCGCGTCCGTCCGGCCGCCGGAGCGGCTTGCCGTCATAGGTCACGGTTACGGCCGGGTCGGGCATGGTGGCGGGCACCCCCGCCAGAAGCCGCTTGGCCTTGCCGGACTCGATATCGACCACCACCAGCGCGCCCTCTGCACCGGAATCGGTGAGGTAGGCGGTCTTGCCGTCCGGCGAGATCCGCACGTCGTTCAGGTAGGATCCCTGCGGGGCCACCGATGGGTCGAACGCGATCGTCTTGGCGACCGCGTTGGTCTTCAGGTCGATCGACACCAGCTTCGGGCCGTCCTTGACCACGGCCGCCATGGCGGGGGCGGCGGCATCGACCACCCAGAGCCGGCCCTGCTTGTCGGCGACCACACTCTGCACGCAGACGAAATGGGTCTTGGGGTCGACCGCGTCCTTGCGGGCGTTGCGCCAGCTGTTCCACTCCCCATCAGGGTAGGGGACGGGCTTCCCGTCCTTCAGCTCTGCCACCGAGACAGCGAATCCTCGGTCCAGCGCGGGAAGTTCACGAAGATCCGGCCGTCCTGCGCCACGGTCACGCCGGTGACCTGATGCTGGAACCGGGCGACCTGCGTCAGCGCTGATGATCCGGCCGGTGGAGACGTCGCGGCCACGGGCTCCTGCGCCAGGGCCGGCCCGGCGACGGTGCAGAGGAAGAGAGGCAGCAGGGTACGGGCGGCCGGGCTGGTCATGCGGGAGCAATCCTGAGATCGGAGCGATGGTCTCGAAGCCCCGGTCCTGGCGGACCGGGGTCGTGTCGGTGGTATCGAGCGCGGGGCGCGGGCTCAGTTCGGGTGGAAGACCACCTTCACGCAGCCATCGGCCTTGTCCCGGAAGGTCTTGTAGAGGTCCGGGCCGTCGGCGAGGTCGGTCGAGCGGTGGGTGATCATCGATGTCATGTCGAACTTGCCCGCCTGGATCAGCTTTGTGAGCGTCTCCAGGTAGCGCTTCACGTGGGTCTGTCCGCTCTTGAGGGTCAGGCCCTTCTGGACGATCGAGCCCATGTTGACCGGCACCGGGCCGCCATAGACGCCCGGCACCGAGACGATCCCGCAGGGCCGCACCGCCTTGATCGCCTCGGCCAGCGCGTAGGGCCGCTCGGTGGAGGTCAGCTTCTCCTGAAGGGTCGAGAGCACGCCGGTGAGGCCGCCATGGCCGGCGCTCGCCTCCATGCCGACGCAGTCGATCACGCCGTCGGCGCCCTGGCCCTTGCTGATCTCCTGGATCCGCTCGAACACGTCCTCGTTCATGAAGTCGATGACGTCGGTGGCGCCGGATTTCTTCGCCAGGGCGAGCCGCTCCGGCACGGTGTCGATGGCGATGATGCGCCCGGCGCCCATGATCCTGGCGGATTGGATCGCGAACAAGCCGACGGGGCCGGCGCCCCAGATCGCGATGATCTCGCCACCCTGGATCTCGCAATGCTCGGCGCCCTGCCAGCCGGTGGGCAGGATGTCGGTGAGGAACAGGACCGACTCGTCATCCATGCCGTCCGGCACCTTCATGGGCGCCACGTCGGCCATGGGGACGCGCACGTATTCGGCCTGACCGCCGGCATAGCCGCCGGTGAGGTGCGAGTAGCCGAACAGCCCGGCGGTCGGGTAGCCGAACTGCGCGGCCGCCATCTCGCCGTTGCGGTTCGAGCGCTCGCAGACCGACCAGTTTCCGAGCTTGCATTGGCGGCAGGCGCCGCAATTGATGTTGAACGGGACGACGATTCGGTCGCCCTTCCGGAACTTGGTGAAACCCTGGCCGACCTCGACGACCTCGCCCATGAACTCGTGACCGAGCACATCCCCGGATTTCATGGTCGGCATCTGGCCGTCCATCAGGTGGAGATCCGAGCCGCAGATCGCGCAGCTCGTCACCTTGATGATCACGTCGCGGGAATCCTCGATCACCGGATCCGGGACCGTGTCGCAGCGGATGTCGTTTTTGCCGTGCCAGCAGAGTGCCTTCATGGCGTCGGTTCTCCAGATCGCGGGGGGAGCGCAGAAGCAGGACGCGGCCGCGCCGGACCAGATCCCGGGTGATGCGGTTGGATTCCGCGCCGACGCACGGGCGTCCTGCCGCTCGCGGTGTCGCTGGCGAGCCAAGGCACGCGCCGGAATCCGGTTCCCGCGGCATTCCGCGCCACGGCCGTCGCCCAGCCATGCTCGGACGGATCGGACAGTGTCCGTGGAACCGGGGCGGGACCTCATCCTGTTAATGACCATCCCTCTTGCGCGCCGGTTCCGCGAGGCCGGCCCTTGGACGGTCCGCGATCGCCGGGGCCGCTTCTCCGCCCACGACGTCCCAACCGAGGTCTCATGCCGAACAGCCCGATCCTGCAGCCGGTCACTATCGGCGACCTGACCCTCAAGAACCGCGTGGTGATGGCGCCGCTCACCCGCAGCCGCTCCAACAACGAGGGCGTGCCGCCGGATTTCGCAGCCGATTATTACGGCCAGCGCTCCAATGCGGGCCTGATCATCTCGGAGGCGACCAACATCTCACCGCAGGGTGTCGGCTACGCCTATACGCCGGGCATCTGGTCGGACGCGCAGGTCGAGGCTTGGTCGCGGATCGTGAAGACGGTTCATACCAATGACGGGCTGATCTTCCTGCAGCTCTGGCATACCGGCCGGATCTCGCATCCCGAGCTCCAGCCCGGCGGTGAGCTCCCGGTCTCCGCCTCCGCGATCAAGCCGGAGGGGACCGCGTTCACACAGGAGGGCATGAAGCCCCACGTGACGCCGCGGGCGCTCGAGACCGACGAGATCCCGGGGATCGTCGCCGATTACCGGCGGGCCGCGGAGAACGCCAAGCGGGCGGGCTTCGACGGCGTCGAGATCCATTCGGCCAACAATTACCTGCTCGAGCAATTCGTCCGGGACTCCACCAACACGCGCACCGACCGCTACGGCGGCTCGATCGAGAACCGCCTGCGCTTTCCCCTGGAGGTGGTCCGGGCGGTCACCGATGTTTGGGGTGGCGGCGCCCGGGTCGGCATCCGGCTCTCGCCGGCGACCACGCAGCCCGGCGAGACGCCGCTCGATTCCGACCCGCATGCCACCTACGGCGCCTATGTCGATGCGTTGAACGGCTTCGGCCTGCTCTACGTCCACACGATCGAGGGCGTGACCCAGCAGACCCGCGACGTGCCGGACGGGATCGACTTCCTCGACCTGCGCCGCCGGTTCAAGGGGGCCTATATCGGCAACAATCAGCTGACCCTGGATCTCGCCGAGAAGGAGCTGGCCGAGGGGCGGGCCGACCTGTTCAGCTTCGGCCGGCCCTACATCGCCAATCCCGACCTCGTGGGTCGTCTCGCCAGCGGCGCCCCCCTGGCCGAGGCGCCCAAGCCCTACTGGTATGGCGGCGGCAGCAACGGCTACTCGGATTGGCCCGGTATGAATGGCCCGGTTCCGGTGCGCCGCTGACGAAGCCGGAATGACGCTCCAGCGGGACGCTTCCGCCCGCCGGAGCGCCGTACCTGTCCGAAAATGTTTCACGGGAAACATTTTGGGGTTCACGCTTTCACAACCAGTTCGGCGGCCGGTCCGGGCCGCCGAAGACGGTATGGCCCGATCGGTCAGGCCGATTTCGCCCGGGACACCGCGGCGCCCGTCCCGATGCGGCGCACAGGCCCGGAGCGGGCGAGGTCGTTGATCGCGCCCAGGATCCCGCTCATCGCGTCCCGCGCCGCGAAGGCGGCCTGCAGGGCGCCGGCCTGCTTCCGAAAGCTCGGCGCGCCGAGCACCCGCGTCACCGCCTCGCGCAGGGCGTCCACGCCCGGCGTGTTGGTGGCGAGATTGATGCCGACGCCCGACCAGCCGATGCGGGCATTCACCTCCGCCTTGTCCTCGGTCAGGCCAGCCGAGACGATCGGCACGCCGTTCGAAAGCGCGAGCGAGACGCTGCCATAGCCGCCATTTGTGACGAGCACACTCACCCGCGGCAGCAACTCGCGAAACGGAAGGAAGCGCGCGACCCGCGTGTTCGGCGGGATCGGCCCGCGTAGGGCCTCGACGGGACGGCCGCCCGTGGTGGCCAGGACCAGGAGATCATCCCGGCCGGCGAGGGCGGCGAGCGTCGGCTCGACCAAGGTGCCGAAATCCGCGTTGGCGAGGGTGCCCTGGGTGACTAGGACCACGGGCTTGCCCGCCTCGTTGGCCCGCTCCAGCTCCGGCCACCAATCCGGCAGGGGTGCCGGCGGGGTCGGGGGCTGCAGCAGGCCAATGAAGCGGACGCCCGGAGGCAGCGTTCCGTAATCGTACTCGAAGCCCGGCACAGTCGGCTGCAGGAACAGGTCGGGCAGCACGACGATGGAGTGCGGCAGCGAGGCCGGCAGCGGCGACACGCCCAGCCGGGCGAGTTGCGCGTCCGCGTAGGCCCGGACCGGATTGGCGAAGGCTGCATCCATCCCGACCTTGAGCGCGGCGTAGCGCGCGAGCTCGGCCTGGTCGCGGGCCGGCGGGAGGCCCAGCCCGACCGGGGCGTGGTCCGGCCGGTCGAGGAACAGGATGCTGATATTGGCGGTGACGATCGGCGGCCTTGGTGCAGTGTCAAGGAGCAGCGGCAGCACGCCGAGGAACATGCTGCCCGCGACGATCACGTCCGGCGGATCCGCGGCGATCAGCGCCTTCAACGCCGCCGTCTGGACCGGCATCGGATCGATGAAGCGGCGCTGGAATTCGTGCCGGAAGCGCTCGGGCCCGGCCGGCAGCTCCGTCTCGAGATATCCGGCGGACTCGTTGTCCGCGTAGGGCGTGAAGCGCAGGCCGGCCTCTTCGACCTTCGCCTGGAAGACCGGATCGGTGAGCACGAGCACGTCGTCGCCCCGGGCTGCCGCGGCGCGGCCGATGGCGAGCATCGGGTTCACATGCCCGGTGAGCGGCGTTGCTGCGATCAGGATCTTCATGACGGCCTCCTTGGGCGAGGCCGAAATGGCGGCCTCGCGCCTCGTCGCGATCTCGGTGCCGCGCGCGAACGCGGCCCGGCCCCGAGTCCCATACGGTCAAATCGCGAGCAGACCTCTCGGGTTACCGGTCTCGGACCAGGATCGTGCGGCAGCGCACCAGGTCCGTCACTGGGCTTGGTTGATGTATTGTCGCTGGACGTCCTGATCTATTCCGGCTTGGGACGCGGCCTAATCCGCGACGATCACCCGGTTCGGCAATTCGTCCGGATCGTGCGGGCCGGCCGGGAGATGCTCGGCCAGGATGGCGCCGATCCGCTCGACCGCGACGGTCAGCCCGCCCTCGATCTCGCCGCCCGCCAGCGCACGGCCAAGCTCGGCCAGGATTCCGTCCCAGGACTCAGCCCGGATGCGCTGCAGCACGCCGAGATCCGTGACGATCTCGGCATGGCGCTCGGCCAGCGACAGGTAGAGCAGCACGCCGGTGCGGGACCGGGTGCGGCTCAGGCCGCGGGACCAGAAGGCCCGCTGCCCGGCCTCGCGGGCCCGGGCGCTGCGCAGCCGGCGCGGCACTAGGGCAAGCCGCAGCCGCGCATTCTGGCTGGCCGCCAGGATGGCCGCGACCAGGGCCGCCTGCGCCAGCAGGATCGTGGTCGCGCTCCAGCCGGTCAGCACGATCAGCGGCCAGGGCAGGATCAGCGCGGCGATCAGGGCCGTGAGCAGCACCACCGAGCGGTAGGCGCCCGCACGCCGGCTGATCATCACGACGATTTCGCCGGACGTGCCGGCCTCGGCCCGGGACACCGCCGCGGCCAGGCGCTGGCAGGCCGCGGGCGGGAGAATGTCGGCGATCCTACCAGTCACCCGAGGATCCCCCTCCGCCCGACGAGCCGCCCCCGCCGGAAAATCCGCCGCCGAAACCGCCCGACGAGCCGCCATCCGAAAAGCCGCCGCTCCATCCGCCGGAGCCGGGGCCCGGCAGGAACACGATGCCGCCGCCGCGACCGCCCCGCCCGCCCCCGCCGCCCCGGCTCATGCGCCAGGCCACGAACAGCACGACCAGGAACAGGATGACGAAGACTGCGACCTGCCGGGGATCCACCTCGTCGGCCCGGACCTGGGGCTTGCGCTGCCATTCCTCGGCATCGCCCGACAGGATCCCCAGGATCCCGTCGATGCCGGCATTGATCCCGCCGTAGTAATCCCCGGTCTTGAAGCGCGGCGTGATCGCGCCGGCGATGATCACCCGCGTGAGCGCGTCCGTCAGCGCCCCTTCAAGGCCGTAGCCGACCTCGATCCGCACCTTGCGCTCGCTCGGCGCCACCAGCAGCAGCGCGCCGTTGTTGGTCTTGGCCTGCCCGAGCTTCCAGTCCCGGAACAGGCGGTTGGCGAAGTCCTCGATGGTCGTGCCCTGGAGGTTGGGCACGGTCGCGACCACCACCTGGTCCGAGGTCTTGTCCTCGTGCGCCTTCAGCTTGGCCTCCAGGGCCGCGCGCTGGTCGGGCGTCAGAATGCCCGCGCCGTCGACCACGCGTCCGGTGAGCGGCGGGAAGGTCAGGTCGGCGGCGAGCGCCCCGACCGCGTAGACCGCCAGGCACCCGAACAGGACGACCAGCGCCAGGAACAGCCGCACCAGCGTCCCGGTGCTCAGGCCCATGAGCCGCATTGAAAGGTGCCGCTTCTAGAACTTCACGTTCGGCGGCCGGTCGGCATTCGGGGTTGCCGAGAAGGTCTCCATCGGCTTGGCCTCGGGATACAGGATCGCGGCAATCCAGCGGCCCGGGATGGTGCGCAACTCGGTGTTGTAGGCCTGGACCGCGCCGATATAGTCGCGCCGCGCCACGGCGATGCGGTTCTCGGTGCCTTCGAGCTGCGATTGCAGGGCCAGGAAGTTCTGGTTGGACTTCAGGTCGGGGTATTTCTCCACCGTGACCAGCAGGCGCCCGAGCGCGCCGGAGAGCTGGTTCTGCGCGTCCTGGAACTCCTTGAATTTCTGTGGATCGCTCACCGTCGAGGCGTCGACCTTCACGCTCGACGCCTTCGCCCGGGCCTCGGTGACGCCGATCAGCACGTCCTTCTCCTGCTGGGCATAGCCCTTCACGGTCTCGACCAGGTTGGGAATCAGGTCGGCGCGGCGCTGGTACTGGTTCTGCACCTCGCTCCAGGACGACTTGGCCTGCTCCTCGAGGGTCGGCACGCGGTTGACCGCGCCGCAGCCGGACAACCCGGTGGCAACCAGGAGGATCGTGAGCGCGCTCAGCAGGCGCGCCGCCGCGGATGTCGGGCGCAGCGCGCCCGCGTTCAGCATCGAGACCATTCAGGGTAGCTCCCTTCCGGGCGGGGCCCGGTACACGGATCATACTTCCGAGAGATAAGGCCTCGCATTGTCAAGGTAAGGCCTTCGCGCGATTCCGGTTTGAAAGGCTCGGGCTGCGATCCGATCGGCCGCCCGGCAACGGGCCTGGCGGGCGCGCGTTCGAGACAGCATGTGCGGGCATCGGCCCGACCCGAGCCCGAGAACCCGCGGAGAGACCCGGATGGATGCAGAACTTGCCGATCATGTCAGGGCGGCCGCCGCGGCGGCGCGGCGCCACGCGCTGGCCTTCCGGGCGCCGGTCGACAAGGACGCGCTGCCCTGGTCGGTGATCGAGGCCTTCGACGCCCGCGTCCGCGGCCATGTCGAGCGCGACCGGCGGATCGAGGAGGAGCGCGACCGGGTGCTGATCGCCGCGGTGAACCTGGCCGAGACCCCCGTCGAGGAGGGCGAGGACGCGATCGCGGCGGCCCGCGCCCATCTGGTCGACGCCATCGACTATCTGGAGCAGGCGGTCCTGCGCTTCGGCCTGGTCAACCGGCAGGGGGCCAAGCTCGGCCACGGCGCATATGGCCAACCGGTCGGCGCGCGGGACTGGCGCGGGCCGCAGGAGGCCGCCAAGAAAGGATCCTGAGCATTCGCGAGACGCTTCCCACCGCGGCGACCGTCAGCCGCCTCGACCTCAAGACGCTGCGCCTGTTCGCGGCGATCTGCGAGGCGGGAACGCTCAACGGCGCGGCCCGGCGGGCATCCATCGCGCCCTCGGCGGTGAGCAAGCGGCTGGCCGAGCTGGAGCACGCCCTGGGCTGCACGCTGCTCACCCGCGAGCCGCGGGGGATGCGCCTGACGCCGGCCGGCGAAACCCTGCTGCACCACACCCGCCGGATGCTGGCCAGCGCCGAGCAGATGGCGCTCGAACTCGCCGAGCACGCGCACGGGGTGCGCGGCTTCGTGCGGATGCTCGCCAACCTGTCGGCCATCGTCCAGTTCCTGCCCGAGGACCTCCAGACCTTCCTGGCCGCGCAGGAGCGGATCCGCGTCGACCTGGCGGAGCGGCCGAGCGGTGGCGTGGTGCTGGGCGTCGAGGAGGGCGCGGCCGATCTCGGGATCTGCGCCGGCGGCACCGACACCCGCTCGCTCGCCGCCTATCCGTATCGCGGCGACCGGCTGGTCCTGGTGATGCCCGCCGATCATCCGCTGAGCGGACGCGCGGCGGTCGCCCTCGCCGACACCCTCGATTACGATCATGTCGGCCTGCACGTCGAGAGCTCGATCCACGCGGCCCTGCGGGATGAGGCCCGGCGCCTAGGGCGGCCTCTACGGTTGCGGATCCACGTGCCGAGCTTTGACGGCATCTGCCGGATGGCCCAGGCCGGCATGGGCCTCGGCACGATTCCCGAGGGCGTTTACGCCCTGCTGGGTCCGCAGATGCGGCTCGCCGCGGTGCCGCTGACCGATCCGTGGGCCACGCGGACGCTGACCCTGGTGGTCCGGCCCGGCGCCCTGCCGCCCGCTGCCGCCTTGCTGCTGGATCACCTGCGCATGGCGGGCGGGTAGAGAGCCCGCTGCGTTCCCGTCCGGAGAACGCAGGCTGGCGCATCGCGTTTGGACATCGCCCGGAAGCCGGTCGTATCCTCCGGGCAAAGACAAGGAGAGAACGACGGTGTCAGGTCCGCTCAGCGGGATCCGTGTGCTGGAACTCGGTCAGCTCATCGCCGCCCCCTTCGCCACCAAGCTCCTGGCCGAGTTCGGTGCCGAGGTGATCAAGGTCGAGGCGCCGGAAGGTGGCGACCCCCTGCGCACCTGGCGCAAGATGCACGGCGACACCTCGCTGTGGTGGTATCTCCAGTCGCGCAACAAGAAGTCGATCGCCGTCAACCTCAAGACGCCGGAGGGGCTCGACATCGTCAAGCGCCTCGCCACCAGCGCCGACGTGGTGGTCGAGAATTTCCGGCCCGGCGGTCTGGAGAAGCTCGGGCTCGGCTGGGACGTGCTTTCATCCCTCAACCCGAAGCTCACGATGGTGCGAATCTCCGGCTACGGCCAGACCGGGCCCTATCGCGACCGGCCGGGCTTCGGCGCCATCGGCGAGGCCATGGGCGGACTGCGCTACACGACCGGTTCCCCCGACAGCCCCCCGGCCCGGGTCGGGGTCAGCATCGGCGATACCCTGGCCTCGCTCCACGGCGTGATCGGCGCGCTGATGTCGATCCTCAACGTCAAGGTGAACGGCGGCGCCGGGCAAGTCGTGGACGTCTCGTTGGTCGAGAGCGTGTTCAACGTCATGGAGAGCTTGGTCCCCGAATACGACCTGCTCGGTGAGATCCGCACCCGCACCGGCGGCGCGCTGCCCGGCATCACCCCGTCCAACACCTACCCGACGCAGGATGGCGGCTACGTCGTGATCGCGGGCAACAGCGATCCGATCTTCCGCCGGTTGATGACGGCCATCGGCCGCCCCGACCTCGCCGAGGATCCGCGGATGCGCTCGAACGAGGGCCGCTCGCAGCACGCCGCCATGCTGGACGGCGTGATCGGCGACTGGTCGAAGGCCCGCAGTGTCGCGGACGCCCTGGCCGCCCTCGACGCCGCGGACGTGCCGGCGGGGCGGATCTACTCGGTGGCCGACATCGTCGCCGACCCGCATTACCAGGCCCGCGACATGATCCTCGAGGCGGAGCTGCCCGGCGGCACCCAGGTGAAGATGCCCGGCATCGTGCCGAAGCTCTCGGGCACCCCCGGGGCGGTGCGCTGGCAAGGCCCGGCGCTCGGCGCCCATACCGACGCGGTCCTGGCCGATCTCGGCCTCGACCCGGCCGCGATCCGGACGCTGCGCGACGCGGGAGCCGTCAAATGAGCGACGCCACGATGCTGGTCCAGGAGGTCTCGCCCCGCGACGGCCTCCAGATCGAGGCCGCCTGGGTCGAGACCGCGGACAAGATCGCCCTGGTGGATGCGCTCTCGGATGCGGGCTTCTCCCGCATCGAGGTCTCGTCCTTCGTGTCGTCCAAGGCGGTACCGGCCCTGCACGACGCCGCCGAGCTGTTCGCCGGGATCCGCCGCCGGCCCGGTACGGTCTACGTGGCGCTCGTCCCGAACCCCAAGGGGGCCGAGCGGGCGCTCGCCGCCAAGGTCGACGAGATCAACCTCGTCGCCTCGGTGAGCGAGACCCACAACCGCGCCAATATGGGCATGAGCCCGGACGACTCGATCGCGGGCTTCGCCCGGATCATGGAGACCGTGACGGGCTCGTCGGTCCTGACCAACGCCACGGTCGCCACCGCCTTCGGCTGCCCGTTCGAGGGCGATCAGCCCGTCGACAAGGTGATCGCGCAGGTGGAGCGCTACCGCTCGCTCGGCATCACCGGCGTGACGCTCGCCGACACCACCGGCATGGCCAACCCGCGCCAGGTCGAGCGGCTCGTCGCCCGCGTCCTGGCGATCGTCCCGGCCGAGCATCTGACCCTGCACTTCCACAACACCCGCGGGGTCGGCCTCGCCAACGTGCTGGCCGCCTGGCAGGCGGG